>NZ_JAYMRY010000003.1:0-415802 GCF_038900695.1 Paraburkholderia sp. JHI2823
CCCCCGCCCAGCGCGAGGAAGAGCCGTACCTGATCGAGCGCGACCTGGCCTTCGGCCGCGGCGACCTGGGCGTGCGCGCTGGTGAGCGTGCGCGTGGCATCGAGGTCGGAGAGGAACGCCTCGCGGCCCGCGGCATAGAGGCGATGGGTTTCGTCCGCCGACTGCCTGGCAGACTGATAAGCGGTGCGAAGCGACTCGGCGCGCTGATCGTCGGCGGCATAGGTCGCGAGGCTCGACTGCGTTTCGCGCAGCGCATTGAGCACCACGCCGTCGAAGTGCGCGAGCGCGCCGCCCGTTGCGGCCTCGGCCGCGCGCACGCGCGCGCGCTGGCCGTTGACGGGGATGGTCCAGCTGATCAGGGGTCCGAATGACCAGGCGTTGGTCGCGGGGGTGAAGAGATCGCCGGTCAAGCCGACCGTCCCGACGCTCGCGCCGAACGTGATGTCGGGGTACATCTCGGCGATCGATACACCAATGCGCGCCGTCGCTGCCGCGAGCTGGCGCTCGGCCTCGCGCACGTCGGGGCGGCGCTTGAGGAGCGCGGCGCCGTCGCCCACGGGAATCGGCTGCTTGAGCTTCGGCAGGCGGTCGCACTCGAGCGCGGCGGGCGGCAGGTCCTTGGGCGCGCGTGCGAGCAGCATGGCGAGCTGATACTGGGCCACGCGGCGGCGGCCCTCGAAACGCGGGATATCGGCGGCGAGCGTGTTGGCCTGGGTCTGTCCGCGCGTCACGTCGGGCTGGTTGCCGCGGCCCGCGTCGCGCAGGCGTTTCGTGAGCGCCACGCGCTTTTTCTGCAGCCTCAGCGATTCCTGTGCAACGGCCAGCTCCTCGGCGGCCGAGCACGACTCCACGTAGGCCTGCACCACGTCGGCGACCACGGTGATGCGCGCGAGGTCGGCGGCGGCCTGGGCGGCCGCGTCGTCGGCGCGCGCGGCTTCCACGCCGCGCCTCAGCTTGCCGAACAGATCGAATTCGTACGATACGTTCAGGCCCAGATCGCCCAGGTTCGCAACGGGCACCTTTTCGAACAGGAGAAACTGCTCGCCCGACACCTGCGCGCGCTCGAAGGCCGCGTGCGCGCTGCCCGAGAAGCCGCCCTGCGCGCTGGCCACGTCGACGGCCGCGCGCGAGCGTGCGAGATTCGCCGCCGCCACGCGCAGATCCGTGTTCGACTTCAGCGCTTCCTGCACGAGCTCGTTGAGCGTGGGATCGTCGTACAGCTGCCACCAGTTGGCGGGCACGCCCTGTTGCGAGACCGGCGCACGGTCCGCGCCATCGATCGGCCCCTGCGCGAGAGGCGCATTGACGACGGCTTCCTTCGGCACCTGATAGTTGGGTCCGAGCGTGATGCATGCCCCGAGCGCGAGCGTGAGCGATGCGAGGGCGAAGTGCGGCCCAAAGCGGCGCCAGAAACTGCGGCGTGTCATTGCGAAGCTCCGGCGGCCTGGGAAGCCGCGTGCACGCCGGTGCCCGAAGCGGGCTGCGCGGCGACGGCGCCGCTAGCGCCCAGCGCGCCGCTGGCGGAATTCGGACGGCTTGCCTGCCGGTCCCTTAGCGCTTCCTCGCGCACCGCCACGGTTGCCGTGCGCCCCGCGATCATGCGGAAGTCGTCGGGCACTTCGTCGAGCGCGACGCGCACGGGAATGCGCTGCGCGAGACGCACCCAGCTGAACGCCGGATTCACGTTGGGCAGCAGGTTCGGGGCCGCCTGGCGGTCGCGGTCCTCGATCGCGGCGACGATGCTCTGCACATGGCCGCGCAGCGGACGCGATTCGCCCATGACCGTGATCTGCACGGGCTGGCCGATTTCGATGCCGTGCAGGCGCGTTTCCTCGAAGTAGCCGTCCACGCGGAACGAATGCATGTCCACGACGGCGACCACGGCGCGGCCCGCCGTCACGTACTCGCCCATCCGCGGCGCGCGGTCGTTCAGATAGCCGTCGACGGGGCTTACGATCGTCGTGCGCTGCAGATTGAGCCTGGCAGTGTCGACCTGGACCTGGGCGTCGGCCGCCGCTGCCTCGCCCTGATCGACGCGCGTGCGGCTTTCCTCCAGCGTTTCCGCCGCGACGAGATTGCCGAGCCCGACGTTGCGCGCGTATTCGCGCTTTGCCTGGGCGAGCGTGGCCTTGCGCTGCGCGAGCGTGGCCTCTGCGAGGCGCAGCGCGAGCGCATAGCGCGCCTGGTCGATCACGAACAGCACCTGGCCTTGCTTGACCTGCTGGTTGTCGACGACGTCGACGCGCGTGATGAGGCCGCCGACGTCGGGCGCGACCTGGATCACGTCGGCGCGCACGCGGCCATCGCGCGTCCACGGCGAGAACATGTAGTAGTTGACGATGCGCCACAGCACGAGTGCGGCGACGACGACGACGATGAGCGTCAGCAGGATCTTTCCTGCGGAGAACCAGGTATTTTTCACGTTCACGTTATTTCACGAAGCGATGCGACACGATGATGACGGCGGCCAGCACGAGCACATAGATGCCGAGATCGAAAATGGAACGATGCCACACGAGGCGGTAAAAGCCGACGCGGGTGAGCACCTTGCCGATCACGACGTTGATGAGGTACGCAATCAGCATCAGCACGAGCACGGCGGGCACGAACACGCCGAAGATATCGATTTCGCCGATCATGGTGCGGGTTTCGAAAAAGGATGAGAGGGATGCGCGCTCATGCCGTGGCCTCGGGATGGGAAGGCGACTGCGCCGACGCGGCCGGATAGAGCGCGAGCCGCATGCCCACGAGCGCATGCAGGGTGTTGCTCAGCCAGCGCTGCGAGACGAGCGCGCGCGGCGCCGGTTCCGCATCGGCGTCGGCCGCGGTGACGGGTGGCAGGTGCGCGCGGGCGCGCGCGGCGACGCGGCGCATGGCGTCGTCGATGGCCTCGCGCAGTGCGGGCGGCGCGCTCTGGCGCTCGCTTTCGCGCGCACAACGCGCGTAGTGTTCGCTGACGCCGGCGAGCACGCGATCGATCGCATCGGTCATGTCGCTATCGAGCTTGCGCAGCGAGCGGCGCAAATCGAGCGCATTGAGCGCGATGCGCAGATCGCGAAAGCTCTCGATCGAAGGGTGGCGATGCTCGTCGGAAGCCGCGAGACGCGGAATCAGCTGCATGAGCCTGTCGAGCATGCGCGAGGCGAGATTGCGCTGATCGGCGATGCGCGTGTGCGAGGCCGAGAGCGCGACGTCGTTCCAGCTCGAGCGCAACAGGCGCCGCGCCGCGAGTTCGGCGCCGAACGGGCGCGTGGCGCGGGTCCACAGATAGGCGAACAGGAGGCCCGCCACGCCCGCGATATTGCTGTTGAGGAACACGAGGAAGTCGGCCTCGTAGGCGCTTTGCACGCTGATGAAGGTTGCCGTGTTCACGGCCGTGAGCATCGTCACCATATTGAAAGCCGGGCGCGGAATGAGCGTGCCGACCAGGATGAACGGCCCCGCGAACAGCAGCACGAGCATGGCGAAGTCGTGCACCTTGGGCAGCGCGACGAACAGGTACAGGCCAGCGAACACCACGCTTGCCGCCGTGGCGAGGAAAAAGCGGAAGACGAGCGGCGCGGGATCGTCGGAGGCCGCGAAGAAGCAGCAGGCCACGGCCGCCAGCGTCACCGCTCCTGCCCCGTCGTGCCAGCCCGAGCTGACCCACAGCCAGCAGGCCACCAGAATCGCGCTCACCGGCACGAAGCACGAGAACAACATGAGGCCGCGATCGTAGAAGCGCTCGGTCCCGCCAAGCCGCCAATGCCGGTAACGTGGCCGCCACGTGCCGGCTTCGTGCGCGATGAGCGCGCGCAGCGCGCGGCAGTCCTGCCAGACGTCGATTACCTGGGTGAGACGCCAGAGCGCATTCGAGAGCAGGGCGCCTTGCCAGCTCGCGAGCGCGTCGTGGGCGGGCTGCAGCGCCGCGATGCGCGCACGCAGGCTGTCGGCGGTCGGATCGCCTGCGTCGTCGTGCATGTCCGCTGCGCGCCTCGGCAGCGGTTCCTCGAACCAGCGGGCCGCGTCGCGCAGCAGGCCGTCGAGGCCCTCGGGCCACACATGGAGATCGCGGCGCAGCGCGAGGAGCGGGTCGGCGAGCGCGGAAATCAGCGGCAGAAAGAGCAGCATGCGCCCGCGCAGGGATTCGGCGCGCGCCAGCGTTTGGGGATGCGCGTGGTCGTAGCTGAGCTGGCTGAGCAGAAACTCGAGCTGGTTCACGGTGGCCGCGAGGCGCTGGCGGCACGCCGAAAGCGCCTTGCCGGTGATATGACCCGAGAGCGTTTCGCCGCCGTACCACGCGGCGTCGCGGAACCAGGCATCCGCGCGCTCGATCAGCGTGGGCGCGAGACGGCTCGGCAAGATGTTGCTGCCGATCACGCTCGCGCACACGATGCCGAGCGTGATCTCCTGCGTGCGCGCGATGGCCACGTCGAATATGGTCGTGGGATCGGTAACGGTAGGCAGTGCGATGAGCGGCATCGTGTAGCCCGCGAGCATGAACACATAGCTGCGCGCGGTGCGGTCGGAGATCGCCAGATACAGCAGCGTGCCGGTCCACGTGGCGACGATCACGCTGAAAAGCAGCGGCGTTTCGACGAAGGGCGGCACGAGGGCGATCGCGGCGGCCGCGCCGAGCGCCGTGCCGAGCGCGCGATAGAGCGCCTTCGAGCGCGTGGCGCCAACGAACGGATTCGAGACGATGTACACGCTCGCCATCGCCCAGTACGGGCGCGGCAGCTGGAATACGAGCGCGATATAGAGCGCGAGCATCGACGCAGCAAAGGTCTTGACCGAAAAGAGCCAGTCGCGGATGGAGGGGTAGGTCATGGGTCCGCTTTCCGCTTTCAGTCGTGTAAGGCCCGTTCAGCCTGGTCTGGAGGGACTGCGGCGTTGAACGCGTTGAGCACGCGCAGCGTCGCCTCCAGGTCGGCGCGGCTCACGCCCTTGAGCACGCGCGCGCGCAGCTCGCGCAATTCCTGCTCCATGCGGGCGGTGACGGCGCGGCCTTCTTCGGTCAATGAAATCGTTTTTGCGCGGCGGTCGTCAGGGTCTTCGTCGCGGCGCACGAGGCCGGCGGCGCAGAGCTGGTCGAGCAGACGCACGAGCGAGGGGCCCTCTATGCCCACGTGCTCCGCGAGCGTCACCTGGCGCACGGCTTCCCCGAGCCGACCAGCCGTGAGCAGCGGCGCGGCGCATGCCTCGGAGACGTTGTACGCGGTGAGCGCGCCGTGGGTCGTGCGCCGCCATTTGCGTGCTGCGACGACGAGCGTGCTGCTGACCGCGAGGCGTAAGGTATGTAGATTCGACATCCGCGGATGATAGATCAAGGCGATTCGATAGCAAACTATCTTTTTCTCTGCGCAGCCACGATCCGGATGGTATGCGAGTCGCGGGCGGGCTGCGTCGGGCGTGGTGGGCGACGATGCGCGAGACCAACAGGGATGGCGATGTTCGCGTGTTCTATAGGCGCTTAACTATCTGGCTGGCGCGTGAGACGGCGATGTCCAGCCGGCGAGCAGCGCGGGAAGCTGTGCCATGTCGGTGAAGACGTGTGCGACGCCGGCTTCGCGCAGCGCCCCGGCGCTGCTGTGGACGGGCTCGGGCGGGCTGTAGCCGAAAACCGTGGCCCCCGCGGCGAGGCCCGCGCGCGCGCCCGTGACCGTGTCCTCGATCACGGCGCAGCGGCCAGCATGCACGCCGAGACCGTCCGCCGCCGCTAGATATACATCGGGATGCGGCTTGCTGCGCGGCGTTTCGTGGCCGCTGTAGATGTGCCCCTCGAAGCAGTCGATGAGGTCCACCTTGCGCAACTGCAGTTCCACTTTGAGCCGGTCCGCGCCCGAGGCGACGGCGATGCGTCCGTTCATGGCCGCATGCACCGCGCGCACGGCCGCGGGTGCGCCCGGGATTTCGACGAGATCGCGTTCGAGCGCCTCGTTGCGACGCGCACGAAAGCCTTCGAGCCAGGCATCGGTGATCGCGAAGCCCGTCTGGGCCTCGATGCGCGCGGCTTCGTCTTTCACCGCCTTGCCGACGAAAATGCGCATGGTTTCGTCCACGGAAAGCGACCAGCCCAGCTCGCCCAGCAGCTGCGTGAGCACGACGTGGGTGATGCGTTCGGAATCGACGAGTACGCCGTCACAGTCGAACAGGACGGCGTCGAAAGGGATGAGGGACATCGTAAGCCTGGGGTTGCCTGCTGTTGACTGCTGTTGCCTTCGGTGTGGGTTGCGTCATGCGGCGCGCATCGGTCATGCATTCGGATGGCGCAAGCGCGAGGCGGCTCCATTGCCACGTGGTTGCGCGCGCAAGAGGGCGATGATAACCGGGGCCGCGCGTGGGCGTGGTTTTCGCGTGCAATCCCGCGCGGCGGGGAGGATCGCGCCGGAGCGCCCGGGGCTTATAGTTCGACGACGATCCGGCGCCACCCGCCCATAGGTTCGTCCGCGACGATGCGGCCCGCGGAGATGGCTACGTTACGCGATTCGCCCGCTGGCAGGAAGATCTCAACGGACGTCGCCGCACGAGGCATCGGCCCGATGACTTCGACGGCGAGCGTGAGCGTGCCCGCATCGCCCTGCGCCGAGACGACCCATTCGCCGAACTCGCCGCGCCGCCACGCCTCGCTTTCGCCGTCGTCCTCGGCATAGCGGCGGCAAACGCGCTCGTTGCCTGCGAACGGCGTCACGATGAACGCGCGGCGGTCGTCGCGCCGCCCGAATTGCTGTTCCGCGACGTTCAGCGCGATCACGCTGCCTTCGCGCACCAGCATGACGGGCCGCTCCCACGGCGCGGGCAGCGTCACCCTTTGGCCCCCCTCGAACTGTTCGCCGCTCCAATAACAGGTCCAGCGCACCCCCTCGGGGAGCCAGACCTCCCGCTCCGTTTGTCCGGGTTCGACCACGGGCGCCGCGAGCAGCGAAGCGCCGACCATCATGTCGTCGGATTCCGCGTAGCAGCGCGCGTCCTCGGGGAACTCGGCGAAGGTCGGGCGCAGCACGGGCTCGTACTCCATCGTCGAATCCCAGAGCAGCTGATATAGATAAGGCAGCAGGCGATAGCGGAGCTTGAGCAGCGCCGAGACCTGTGGCGTGAGCGTGGGGTACATCCACGGCTCGTTCACGGTGCCGTCGTCGTTCCACGAGTGGATCGAGAAGCGCGGCATCCATACGCCGAACTGGATCCAGCGGATGAAAAGCTCGGGCTCGGGCGCGGGCCCCGAGAAGCCGCCGATATCGTGGCCGATGTTCGACACGCCCGAGAGCGCGAGTCCCAGCCCCATCTTCAGGTTGTAGCGCAGCGTTTCCCATGAGGTGGCGTTGTCGCCCGACCAGGTCTGCACGTAGCGATGCATGCCCACGCCGCCCGAACGCGAGACGAGGAACGGGCGTTGGCCGGGAGCGTGCTCGCGCTGCGCGTCGCGCGAGGCGCGCATCATCAGCAGTGTTTGCAGGACCTTCGCTTCGCGCGCGGGCCATGGCGTGCCGAAGCCATGCGCCATAGCGTGAGGCGACCAGAGTTCGTACTCGTTGTTGTCGTTCCAGGTGGCGGCGATGCCGTAGCGCAGCAGGGCGTCCCTCACGTGCTGCTTCCACCAGGCCACGGCGGCGGGGTTCGTGAAGTCGAGGTACGCGCCGACGTCGTCCCAGAACTGGACCCATGCGGGCTCGCCATCGCGCGTCTGGATGAGCAGGCCGTCGCGCACGGCGTGCTCGAACTCCGGATGATCGCGCAGCAGGCAGGGCTTGATGTTCGCGCACAACCTGACGCCGTGCGCCAGGTAGTCCTGAACGAAGCCTTCGATGTCGGGGAATTTCTCGCGATTCCAGTGGAATACATAGCGCTTAGCGCCGATCGATGTATAGCCCGACGACAGATGAAACGAGTCGCAGAGAATGTCGTGCTCCCGGCAACGCGCGAGGAATTCGCCCATGCGGCGCTGCGCGTCGGGCGCGTCGGTGTAGCTCATCGTCGAGCCCGAGTAGCCGAGTCCCCATTTCGGCATGAGGGCGGGGCGGCCCGTCAGCCACGTGAAGCGCCGCACGGCGGCGAGCGGCGTTTGCGGCGACGCGATGAAATAGTAGTCGAGGTCGCCGTGGTCGGCGATGAAATGGCGGTAGGGGCCGTGATAGTTGTCCAGCTCGCGGCCCATGTCGAAGGTGCAGTCCGCGAGCGTGTCGTAGAAGAGACCGAAACCCTGGCGCGTTTCGGGCTGCCAGGTCAGATAGAACGGAATGTGCTTGTAGAGCGGGTCGGTTGTCCTGGCGCTGTAGCCCATCGCGTCGACATTGGTCATCCGGTAGCTCTGGTTCGCACGATCGATCGAGCCGGCGCGTTCGCCAAGACCCAGATACATCTCGCCCGGCTGGCGGCGCACGTAATGATAGATGCGCTCGTCCCACCAGCCGAAGTTGTACGCCTGCGTCGCGCGGTCCTGTAGCACGATGCGCCAGCCGCCGTCACGGCGCATCTCCCACGTGCAGCGGCCGCCCGCCAGCGCGACGGTGAGCCGGATCTGCGTCGTCTCGATGCGGATCTCTTCCTCAGTGGAAAGGACACCGAACGAAGGCAACGCGAACCCGCTCGTGTCGAGGCGGTCGCGGCCTTCGTAGGGCACATCTTCGAGCCCCGGCGCGATGGCCCACGTGCGCGGCCCGTGAGCTTTGCCGTCCGGCAGCACACGCACGCGCACGATGTCTTGTTCTAGCACGAACACGTCAATTGCGGGGCCTTGCGTGCTTTCGAGGCGCAGGTGATGGCCTTCGTGTTTCGACAGGGCGAACCTGGGGGGATGAAGTAGCGACGTCATCGGTATTTCCTTTGTCTTGCGAGGCGCTGACACGGACGCTCATGCGCGCGCCAGTCCGTAATCGCCGCGGGACTGTCCGCGGATGAGCCACACGAGCAGTGCGGCGCCTATCAGGTCGAACGCGCCCAGGCTCGCGAACAGCGGGCCGTAGCCCACCTTGTCGGCGAGCGCCCCGACCATGAGCGAGAAGCTCAGGCCGCCGATCCACGCGGCCATGCCCGCGAAGCCGCTCGCCGTGCCGACTTCGCGCGAATCGAACACGTCGGCGGCGAGCGTGTTGACGAGCGTGGAGATCATCTGGTGCGCGAAGCCGCCCACGCAGAAGAGCGCGATGGCCGTATAGGGCGAAGCGACGAGCCCGATGCACGCGGGCCCGATCATCATGAACGCGCCGAGTACGACGCCCGTCACGCGCGACCAAAGCAGCGACAAACGGAAATGGCGCATCAGGAAGGGCGAGAGGTAGCCGCCGAGAATGCCGCCCAGGTCTGCCGCGACGAACGGCAACCACGCGAATGCGGCGATCTGCTTGAGGTCCATATGCCGCTCAGTGGCGAGATAGAGCGGAATCCAGAAACTGAAGGTCTGCCACGCCGGCTCGGCGAAAAAGCGCGGCAGCGCGATCGCCCAGAAGCGGCGCGAGGTCACGACGTCGCGCGTGCGTGCCTCGCCTTCCCCCGAGGGGCGGCTTTGACCTTCCATGATCAAGGCACGCTCACTCTCGCTGATGCGTGGGTGGGCGGCGGGCGCGCGATAGAGCACGTACCACGCGGCGGCCCAGACGAAGCCGACCGCGCCCGTCACGATGAACGCCGTTTGCCAGCCAAAGCGCAGCGAAAAGAAGATGACCACGGGCGGCGCGAGCACCGCACCGAGTGACGTGCCCGCATTGAAATAGCCGACTGCCACCGACTTCTGCCGGTCGGGAAACCATTCCGCCACGGCCTTGAGGCCGGAAGGAATGGCGGCGGCTTCGAAGAGCCCGAGCAAACCGCGCATGGCGCCGAGCGACAGCCACCCCGTGGCGAAGCCGTGCATGACGCCCGCGGCGGACCACAGTGCCGCGAACAGCGCGAAGCCGATACGCAGCCCCACGAGGTCGACGATGATGCCGCAGACGGGTTGCATGATCGTGTAGCCGATCTGGAACGCCGCAACGATATACGAGTACTGCTGGGTGCTGAAGTTCAGCGCATTCTTGAGTTCGGGCGCGAGCACCGACAGTGAGTTGCGCGCGAGATAGTTCAGGATGGTGCCCGCGCAGACGAGGGCGATGATCCACCAGCGCAGGCCTTTGACTGTTTTCAATGTTGTCTCCCCATGGTCCCGGGTTGTTGCTGGGCGAAAATAGGTTCGCTTTACTAATTAAAGAGATGGTTCTCACATGCGAGTATTTATGCCACTGGTACACCGCTGCTATGTCATACGATGACGCACATCTGATCTGCCGCCAGATGCTATGTTTGCGGCCGGTCGGTGTCAAGGTGCGCGGACAGCGGGGACCACGCCAGTGGGCGCAATATTCTGGGCGGTTTGAGGTAGATCAGGCATCTTTCAACTAGCTTGCGTGGCGAGGCTCCTGTGCTTGACGTTGGTCTTTGTCAAACCTACGATGCCCTCGCTCATCCTGACATCGGTTGTCAGATGACAAGAAATTTGCACGCGCCGGACTGTCCATTCATGCGCCGGTTCGTGTAATAACATGAGGAGACCTGATGAACAGATACGCAAAAACGCGCGCCTTCCTGCTTGTGGCAGCCCTCTGTGACGTGGCGTCGGTTCAGGCGCAATCGAACGTGACGCTGTACGGTACGGTCGACGACGCGATCAGCTACGTCAACAACCAGAACGGTAGCTCGAACGTCTACCTGCGCCACGGCAACCTGTATGCCTCCAAGTTCGGACTTCGCGGCAACGAAAATCTGGGTGGCGGCACCCGCGCGATCTTCGACCTGCAGGCGGGCTTCGACGCGAACACGGGCGCCGCAGCGTCGGCTGGCCGACTTTTCAACCGCCAGGCCTACGTGGGCCTCGCCAACGACACCTACGGCACCCTCACGATGGGCCGCCAGTACACGCCCTATATGCTCTTCGTCGGTGCGCTCTCCGCGAATAGCTGGCTCACGGGCGCAACGGGTTCCCATCCCGGCGACTACGACAGCCTCAATACCACGGTGCGCATCAATAATGCGCTCACCTATGTAACCCCGGTGTTCAAGGGCGTGAGCGCGAGCGCGCTATACGGCTTCAGCGGCATTGCGGGGAGTCCGGGCAAGGGGCAGAGCCTGAGCGCCGCGCTGCGCTACACGGGCGGCCCGCTGAGCCTCGCGGCAGGCTATTTGCGCCTGAATAACACGGGCCGCACAGCGGGTTTCGATCCAAACGCTTCGGGCTCGTTTGCCGTCTCAGCGGTGAATCGCGGATATGCGTCGGCGCGGGCGGTGCAAAACATCGCCGCCGCGGGCAACTACACGCTGGGCGACTTCACGTTCGGCCTGAACTACACCAACGTGCAATATCTGGCGGGCGGCACCGCGGCGTTTGCGAACACAGCCGTGTTCAATACCTACGGCGCACTCGCCGCATGGCGCGCAACGCCTGAGTTCGATCTGGCGGCCGCGTTCTCGTACACGATGGCCGCGAAGGCCAATGGCATCACGAGCGCGGCGCGCTATCGGCAGTACTCGCTACGCGAATCATGGCATCTTTCGAAGCGCACCACGCTCTATGCCTTGCAGGCGTATCAGCGTGCGGGCGGCCAGACGCTCGGCGCGAGGGGCAATGTGGTCGGCGCTGTGGCGACCGTCGGCGACTCGCAGAATGCGTCGCCGTCATCGACGAACGCGCAGTTCGTCGGCATGGCGGGCATTTCGATGCTGTTCTAGTCTGGGCTCGCCTGGCGTTGGTGTGGTGGTGGTCGGCTGCGCCAAACGGCGGACAAAACGGTGGACAATGGCGTATTCAATCCGCTTCCTCGCGCTCTCATGTCCACCGACGAAAAGAACCCCGACGCAACGGCCAACGAACTGCCGGGCCGCGCCAGCTACACGCAGTTCGCCGGGCGCTATGCCGAGCAGGCGCCCGGCAAGCCGCACAACGCGCTCTACGAGCGGCCCGCCACGCGCTCGCTGCTTGGCGCGGTGGCGGGGCTAGACGTGCTCGACGCGGGCTGCGGGCCCGGCATCGTGAGCGCGGAGCTGGCGCGCGAGGGCGCGCGCGTGCAGGCCTTCGACGTAACGCCTGCGATGGTCGAACTGGCGAAAGCGCGTTGCGCGGGTCTCGCTGTCGAGATCGCAGTGGGCGATCTCGGGCGCCCGCTCGACTGGCTGGCCGATGCGGTGGTCGATCGCATCGTGTGCTCGCTGGCGCTCGACTACGTCGAGCATCTCGCACCGGCCTTTCGGGAGTTCCACCGCGTGGCGCGTCCCGGCGCGCTGCTGGTGTTTTCGATGTCGCACCCCATGCGCGACTGGATCGACACGCGCACGCGCGGCTCGCGCAGCTACTTCCAGACGACGCGGTTTGGCCTGCACTGGGGCGGCTTCGGCGAGCCCAAGCCGTGGGTGGAAGCGTTCAGGCGGCCGCTTGCGGACATCTTCAATGCGCTCACGGAAACGGGCTGGGCGATCGAGCGGGTGCTCGAGCCCGAGCCGCAACCGGAAATGAAAGCGGTATCGCCGGCACTGTACGCAGAACTCGCGCAGGCGCCGGCGTTCATTTGTGTGCGAGCGCGACGGCTATGAGCGCTTCGCGGCGCGCCACGCGGCCGCACGTGCTCAACGACGCACATGGCGCCGCATACGGCGTTGCGCTTAGCGCCGCGTTTCGCGCGAACTGGCCGAGAGCGACTCTTCGAGCGCGGCGACGCCGGCGGGCAGGTCGACCTTCACGCCAAGATCGCTCATCGTGCGGCCCAGCGCGTGCACGGTGCGAAAGAGGTGGTGCTCGCGGCACTGCTCGCCCATCTGCCCGATGCGAACGATCGGGAGACCGAACGATCCCGCGATCTCCACCTGATATTGCTGCGAGATGTGATTGCAGACCTCGCGCGCGGTGACGCCCTCGGGAAGGGCGATGCCGACCACGGAGTTGAGGCGGCAAGTCTGCGGCGTGTAGAGCGCGAGGCCCAGCGCGCCCACGCCGCTTTGCAGCGCCAGCGAGCAGCGCAGATGGCGCGCATAACGCTTTTCCAGCGTTTCCGTGCAAACGAGGCGCAGTGCCTCATGCAGCGCGAGCACGCCGGAAACGGGCGCGGTGTAGTGATAGCCGGCGTTGTGCCAGAAGTTTTCGGCGAGCATGGCGTCGAGGCACCAGTGGGTGTTCGGCGCGGTGCGCGTGCGCACGCGCTCCCAGGCGGCGTCCGAAAAGGCGATCAGCGAAACGCCGGGAATCGACGAGAGGCCCTTTTGACCGCCCGTGATCACGACGTCGATGCCCCATGCGTCCATGTCGAGCGGCATCGTGCTCAGCGTGCACACGGCGTCCACCACCACGAGCGCACCGGCGGCCTTGGCGAGCTGCACGATTTCCCTGAGTTCGCGATTCCAGACCGTGTTCGACGTTTCGCCGTGCACGATCGTGACGACGGCAGGGCGCGTGCGCTCGATGGCCTGCTTCACGGCGTCGAGCGAGGCGATCTCGCGGTCGGCCACGTCGAGCGTGGTGACTTCCGCGCCCACGCGGCGCGCCATTTCGGCCATGCGCGCGCTGAAGAAGCCGTTGACGATGGAGAGCACGCGCGTGCCCGGCCACGCGAGGTTGGAGATCGCCATTTCCATTGCCGCCGACCCCGGGCCGGCCACACCGAGCACCCAGTTCGAGCGGGTCTGGAACACGTAGCGCGCCATCGTTTTAACCTGATCGATGACGCGCGCCATGGTGTCGCCGAGGTGATTGATGACGACGGAGTTGGCCTTGGCCACGGCGTCGGGAATCGGCACGGGGCCCGCGCCCATCATGAGGAGCGGTTCCTCGGGAAGGATGCGGTCGAGCGTATCGACGACAGGGCAAGGGACGGGCGCGGCCTCGGCCGCTGCCGCCGCTGCGCGCGAAGTGGCCAGCGGATCGGGGTGGAGCGCGTTGTCGTTCATCGTGGGTACCTGGCTTGCCTGGAAGTGAGCTGCGGAATTGGCTGCGGAACGGGCTGCAAAACGGGCCGCGTGCGAGGCGCCCGAAGGCGGCGCCTCAAGCAGTGTGGTTCGGCGCCGCTGCGCTGGCCATATACAGTTGCACGCAAATTTGCTGAACAATCGTTCGGGCGGCGCTCCGGCGTACGGACAGCCAGCCTATGATCGATCGCATCGCCGGATAATGCAAGGAGCACGGCGCATGTCGCGATTTGCCCTTCGGTCGCGCGTTTGTCGAAACGCCTGGCGCGAGCGTCACGCCATGGTGCGCAGTGAACGTTCAGGTATTCGGGAAACGCGCTTGAATTGAGTCGGAGTCCGAAGCAGATATTCGGCTTGTCTGCCGACATCGCGGGGGGCAGGAGCCGCCCCCGTTGACCCACGTGCCGCTGGTCACGCTTTCCTGACGAATTCCGACTTCAGGCTCATGGCGCCAAAGCCGTCGATCTTGCAGTCGATATCGTGGTCGCTGTCCACGAGCCGGATGTTTTTCACCTTGGTGCCCATCTTGATCACGCCGCCCGAACCCTTGAGTTTCAGGTCCTTGATGACCGTGACGGTATCCCCGTCGTGCAGGACATTTCCGGCCGAATCGCGATAAACCTTGCCGGCGGCTTCGGCCGGCGCGGCTTCTTGCGCCGACCATTCGTGCGCGCACTCCGGGCAGATGTAGACGCCGTTATCCTCGTACGTAAACGCGGAATTGCATTTCGGGCAGGGGGGCAATGTGCTCATGTGTGATCCTTGGTGCCGACGAAGGCAATGAAAACGGAAAATTATAGCGCGCCGGATTCGCCGCCCTTTCCCGGGAATCTTCGCAAAGCCATGGAAAAAGCCCGCGGCCTCGAACGAGGGGCAGGCATCCCTTGCGCGAAGCGCGGCGCTTCAGCCCAACAGCAGCGCGTCGTCGTCCAGCTTCTCGTGGCGGTTCTGCTCGAACAGGCGCAACAGGTCTGGCACGTCGAGGCCGCGGCGCGTGTCGCCCGAGACGTCGAGCACCACCTGACCCTGGTGCAGCATCACGGTGCGCTGGCCGTAGTCGAGCGCCTGGCGCATGCTGTGCGTGACCATCATGGTCGTGAGCTTCGATTCCTCGACGATGCGCGCGGTCAGTTCGAGCACGAACCCCGCCGTTTTCGGATCGAGCGCCGCCGTGTGCTCGTCGAGCAGCAGGATGCGCGATGGCTGCAGCGACGCCATCAGCAGGCTCACCGCCTGGCGTTGACCGCCCGAAAGCAGCCCGATTCGATCGGACAGGCGGTTTTCGAGCCCCAGATTCAGGAGGCGAAGCTTCGCGCGGAACCGTTCGCGATCCTGCTTTTTCAGCGCGGGGCCGAAGCCGCGGCGTTTGCCGCGCGCCATGGCGAGCGCCATGTTCTCTTCAATCGTGAGCGCTTCGCAGGTGCCGGCCATGGGATCCTGGAACACGCGTGCAACGAGATGCGCCCGGTCCCACGCCTCTCTTTTCGTGACGTCCTGACCGTCGATCGTGATCGATCCGCTATCCACCATCTGGTCGCCGCTGATCGCGTTGAGGAAGGTGGACTTGCCCGCGCCGTTCGAGCCGATCACGGCGACGAACTGGCCGCTCGGAATCTCGAGGTCGAGACCGCGCAGCGCACGCGTTTCGATCGGCGTGCCGGGGTTGAAGGTCAGCTTGAGGTCTTTGGCGCTGAGCATTTCATGCCCTCCCGTTCCTGCGGCCGAACAGCTTCTTGCGCGTCGCGGGCAGGACGAGCGCGATCGTCACGAGTACGGCGGTGACGAGATTCAGGTCCTGCGCCTTCAGGCCGATGAAGTCGCTATTGAGCGCGAGCGCGATGAAGAAGCGATAGAGAATCGCGCCGAGCACGGCGGCGAGCGTGGTCAGCACGAGCCGGCGCGCGGGCAGGATGCTTTCGCCGATGATCACGGCTGCAAGCCCGATCACGATGGTGCCGATGCCCATCGAAATATCCGCGCCGCCCTGCGTTTGCGCGAAGAGCGCGCCGGCCAGCGCGACGAGTGCGTTCGAAAGCGCCATGCCGGCCAGCGTCGCGCGGCCCGTAGCGATGCCTTGCGCGCGCGCCATGCGCGGATTTGCGCCGGTCGCGCGCAACGCGAGGCCGTATTGCGACGAAAAGAACCAGTCCAGACCGAATTTCGCGACCAGCGCGACCACCAAAAGCGCGAGCGGGCGCAGGACGTAGTCGGGCAGCCACGCGGGCTGGAGGATCGTGAACACCGTCGATTCCGAAATGAGCGGCACGTTCGGCGCGCCCATCACGCGCAGGTTGATCGAGTAGAGCGCGATCATCATCAGGATGCTCGCGAGCAGGTCCATGATTTTCAGGCGCACATTGAGCCAGCCGGTGATGAAGCCGGCAATTGCGCCCGCAGCGATCGCGCACGCGGTGGCCAAAAAAGGATTGTGGCCCGCGGCGATGAGCGTCGCCGCCACGGCGCCGCCCAGCGGAAAGCTGCCGTCCACGGTGAGATCGGGGAAGTTGAGGATGCGAAACGAGATCAATACCCCGAGGGCCACGAGACTGAAGATCAGGCCGATCTCGAGCGCGCCGAGAAGCGAGTAGAGGGACATGGAGAAAAATCCTGTTGCGGTCTCCGGCAGCCGTGCGCCGGAGTCGACGCGCGGCGCCCGCCCGCATGGGGACGGGCGCCGCTGCCGTCGTTGCTTACCGCAGATGCCGCAGTAACGATTGAGGGTCCGGCTTACTTCACGACCGAGGTCGCGTCCTTGAGCAGGTCGGCCGGGAGTGTCGCGCCTTGCTTTTGCGCGGCGACCGGGTTCACGAATAGTTGCAGCCTGCTGCTCGTTTCCGAGGCGATCGCGCCCGGCTTTTCGCCCTTGAGGATGCGCACGACGACTTTGCCCGTCTGATGGCCGAGATCGCTGTAGTCGATGCCGAGCGCCGCGATCGCGCCGCGCTTCACGCTGTCCGTGTCGGAGGCGACGAGCGGGATCTTCGCGTCGTTGGCGACCTTCACGAGCGCTTCGTACGCCGAAACGACGTTGTTGTCCGTGTTCGTGTAGATCACGTCGGCCTTCCCGATCAGGCTCTTCGCGGCTGGGCCGATGTCGACGGTGCGCGGCGCGGCGGCTTCCTTGAGCGCCATGCCCTGCTGCGCGAGCAGTTCCTTGAGCGCCTTCACGACCACGACCGAGTTTGCTTCGCCGGGGTTGTAGACCATGCCGACGGTCTTCGCGTTCGGCACGACGCGCTTGATGAGCGCGACCTGCTTGTCGAGCGGGAGCTTGTCGGAAACACCGGTGACGTTCGTGCCGCTCGGCGACCACGTCTTCACGAGCTGTGCGGCGACCGGATCGGTCACGCCCGAGTACACCACAGGCACGGACTTCGTTGCGGCAACAACGGCCTGAGCGGAAGGCGTTGCGATCGCGACGATCGCGCTCGGGTTGTCGCCCACGAACTTGCGCGCGATCTGCGCGGCGGTGCCCGTATTGCCCTGCGCGCTCTGGTATTCCCACTTGAGATTCTTGCCCGCGTCGTAGCCCGCGGCCTTGAGCTCGTCGCGCACGCCGTCGCGGATCGCGTCGAGCGCGGGGTGCTCGACGATCGACAGCACTTCCACAGTCGCGGTTTCGGCGGCTTGCGCGGCGCCCGAGGTCAGCACGAGCGCTGCGGCGCTGGCGACGAGGGAAAGGCTGGCGGCAAGGGCTGCCTGCTTGAACGTCTTCATTGTTTTTGATCTCCCCCGATGTTGGGTTCTTCCGGATCTGTCGGTGCGGTATCGCCGGCTCCGCGCGTGGCGCGAGAGCACCCGGCATGCGCCGTCATGGTGCATGCGAGCGCGGCGAGGGAGCGAGGATACCACCGACTCTCGCGGGGCAGGAACGCTATTGCGGGCCGGCGAGGCGGGTGCGCGACGGTATTGCGAGGGATTAATTCAAGATTGCACGGTTCGATTTTCCGGGAAATCCGAAACTTGACGAAAAAAATCTCGTTATGGGATTGGGAATCGTATTTATTGGATAGTTGAATGGCGATATGGGTGGAACACCGTATCGGAAATAATTAAATTTTAAGGTGATCGTAATGTTTTCCTTTTTTAATCAATGATTTGGCATATTTCTCATTTAGGGTATTCCCGATGTTGCTCTTTACTGATATTCATTAACTTCTCTCGTAAGCAATTAATCGATGAATCTATCCGTCGAATCAGATTTCTCCATCGAATCGATCGTGAAGAGAAAATGGTAATCCCGATCCTCTAAAAATAACAAGCGCGCCGCTTGATATCCCCTCGGCGAGCCGCAGCAGCGCGGGGAGACGGCCCATTGTCCGTCGGGGCGGCCATTTCCCGGGGTATTTTCAAGTCTTTTCGAGGACGCCCTCAATTGATCAGCATCAAAACTCAAGCCGATATCTGAAAAAAAACTCGCGGTTGCGGTGAGATGCGATTATTGATAGCATCCGCGGGTCGCTGATTCGGGCCGGTCCACCTTTCCGGTACGAATTGCAGCGAACGGGGCAGGCGGAATGCTTGCGCAACAGAGCCTGTAACTCAACAGGCTCTCCGAACTCAGCGCCTACCAGGGCGCTGATACACGCCGGGCCCCGTCACGTCTATTTTCTGGTGCCCGTCGTGGTTGTTCCCCACGGCAATTCATAGGGGTGCTGTTCGTTTGCGCAGGTCATGCCGTCTGACCGGTTGACCCGAAAACAATCGAGGAGCTCCTGATGACGCCGTTGTCACGCCTTAACCGTCTTACGTCCGTTTCCGTGGCCGCCGCGCTGCTCGCTTTTGGTGCAAGCGCGCACGCCGACACCGTGAAGATCGCCATTGCCGGCCCGTTCAGCGGCCCGGTCGCCCAGTACGGCGACATGGTCAAGGCGGGCGCCCTGACCGCCATCGAGCAGATCAACGCCGCCGGCGGGGTCAACGGCAACAAGCTCGAAGCGGTCCTGATGGACGACGCCTGCGAGCCGAAACAGGCCGTCGCCGTCGCCAACAAGATCGTTTCGCAGCACATTCAGTACGTGATCGGCCACGTCTGCTCGGGCTCGACGATTCCCGCCTCGGACATCTACGAGAACGAAGGCGTCGTGATGGTTACGCCCTCGGCGACCGCGCCGCAGCTGACCGAGGGCAAGAAGCGCCAGTTCGTCTTCCGCACCATCGGCCGCGACGATCAGCAAGGTCCGGCCGCCGCCGCCTACATCATCAACAAGGTCAAGCCGAAGAAGGTCGCGATCCTGCACGACAAGCAGTCGTACGGCCAGGGCATCGCCACGTCGGTCAAGGCCGCGCTCGACAAGGCCCACATTCCCGTGGTCGTGTTCGAAGGCATCAACGCCGGTGATTCGGACTACTACGCAGTCGTCACGAAGCTCAAGTCGCAAGGCGTGGACTTCGTCTACTTCGGCGGCTACCACCCCGAAATGGGTCTCCTGATGCGCCAGTCGCGCGAGCAGGGCGTGAAGGCCACGTTCATGGGACCGGAAGGCGTGGGCAACAAGGACGTGACGGCGATCGCCGGCCCGGCCTCGGAAGGCATGCTCGTCACGCTGCCCGCCGATTTCGCAGCCGACCCGGCCAACGCGAAGCTCGTGAAGGCGTTCGCCGATGCCAAGCGCGACGCGAACGGTCCGTTCCAGATGCCGGCTTACGCCGCGGTCGAAGTGATCGCCGACGGCATTGCCGGCGCGAAGAGCACCGACCCGACCAAGGTCGCGGCCTACCTGCACAAGAACGGCTTCAACACGCCGATCGGCAAGGTCGAGTACGACGCACAGGGCGACCTGAAGTCGTTCCGCTTCGTCGTCTACACGTGGCACAAGGACGCCACCAAGACCGCCGCGAACTGATCCGGCGCGCCGCAAGCCGCAAGCGCCCCGCCATACCTGGCGGGGCGTTTTCATGGCCGTTGTGCGCGCAACGAAAAATGGCCGGCACGGCTTCAAGAGTCTCTACACAGGTCTCTCATCGGCTTCACGGCCGCGGGGCTTAAGGCATGAATGATTTTCTTCCGCAGTTCACCCAGCAGCTCGTCAACGGGCTCACGCTGGGTGCGATCTATGCGCTGATCGCCATCGGCTACACGATGGTCTACGGCATCATCGGCATGATCAACTTCGCTCACGGCGAGATCTACATGATCGGCGCCTATGTGGGCCTCGTCACGCTCACGGCCATCGGCACCTCGGCGGGCTACCCGCTGCCGCTCGTGCTGGGCGCGGCGCTCATCGTCTCGGTGCTGGTCACCGGGCTCTACGGTTTCGCGGTCGAGCGCGTGGCGTACCGGCCGCTGCGCGGCGGGCCGCGCCTCGTGCCGCTCATTTCCGCCATCGGCATGTCGATCTTTTTGCAGAACTACGTGCAGATCGGGCAGGGCGCGCGCGACGTGTCCGTGCCGATGCTCATTTCCGGCGCGCTCGACTTCAACATGGGCGGCAACTTCGAAGTGACGATTCCCTACGCGCGCATGCTGATCGTCGGCGTGACGCTCGTGCTGATGATCGCGCTCACGCTGTTCATCTCGCGCTCGCGCATGGGCCGCGCCTGCCGTGCCTGCGCCGAGGACATGAAGATGGCCAACCTGCTCGGCATCGACACGAATCGCGTGATCTCGTTCACGTTCGTGCTCGGCGCCATGCTGGCGGCGGTGGGCGGCGTGCTGATCGGTCTCACGATCGGCAAGCTCAATCCGTATATCGGTTTCATCGCGGGGATCAAGGCGTTTACTGCCGCGGTGCTGGGCGGCATCGGCAGCATTCCGGGCGCGATGCTCGGCGGCGTGCTGCTGGGCCTCGCCGAAACCCTCGCCTCGGGTTACATGCCGGCCGAGTACAAGGACGTCGTGGCGTTCGGCCTGCTCGTGCTCGTGCTGCTGTTCCGTCCCACCGGCCTGCTCGGCAAGCCGGACGTCGAAAAGGTGTGAGGTCGATATGAGCCAAACTGTTTCGGTTCGCGCGGCCGCCCAAGGCGCGTCCTCGTCGCAAACGGTGAAGGGCGCGCTGGCCGCCGCCGTCGCGACCATCATTCTCACTGCACCGATCCTCGGTCTGCAGCTCACGCTCGACGGCTATCAGGTCGTGCTGCAGCAGCACTGGCGCCCCGTGTGGATCGCCGCCGCCATGGTGTTCGTGTTCCAGCTCGTCAAGCCGATGCTCGTGCAAGCAACTAGCAGTGCGAAGTTGTTCAACGCGTTGCCCAAGGCGCCCGCACTCGGCGCGCGCCAGCAGCGCGTGGCGATCTGGGTGCTGCTCGCGTTCGGGGCGGTGTATCCGTTCCTCGGTTCGCGCGGGGCGATCGACGTCGCCACGCTCGCGCTCATCTACGTGATTCTCGGTCTTGGCCTGAACATCGTGGTGGGCTTCGCGGGTCTGCTCGACCTTGGCTACGTGGGTTTCTACGCGGTGGGCGGCTATACGTACGCGCTGCTCAACCAGTACTTCGGCTTCACGTTCTGGGAGTGCCTGCCGCTCGCGGCGCTTGCTTCTGCCACGTTCGGCTTCGTGCTCGGCTTTCCGGTGCTGCGCCTGCGCGGCGACTATCTCGCCATCGTGACGCTCGGCTTCGGCGAGATCATCCGTCTCCTGCTCAACAACCTCACGAGCATCACGGGCGGTCCGGACGGTATTTCCGGCATTCCCAAGCCCACCGTGTTCGGCTTCGAAATGGCCCGCCGCGCGAGCGTGGAAGGCGCGAAGACGTTCAACGAGCTGATCGGCATCGAGTACAGCGGCCAGCATATGGTCATTTTCCTGTACCTGCTCGCGCTCGTGCTGGTGGCGTTCACGCTGTTCGTCACGAGCCGCCTGCGGCTCATGCCGATGGGCCGCGCATGGGAAGCGCTGCGCGAAGACGAGATCGCCTGCCGCTCGCTGGGTCTGAACCCCACGCGCATCAAGCTCTCGGCGTTCACGCTGGGCGCTTCGTTCGCGGGCCTCGCCGGCGCGTTCTTCGCGGCGCGCCAGGGGCTCGTCACACCCGAATCGTTCACCTTCATCGAATCGGCGCTCATTCTCGCCGTCGTCGTGCTGGGCGGCATGGGCTCGCAACTGGGCGTCGTGCTCGCCGCGATCCTGCTCACGGCGCTGCCCGAGGTGGCGCGCGGCTTTGCCGAGTACCGCATGCTGATCTTCGGTCTGGTGATGGTGCTGATGATGATGTGGCGTCCGCAGGGCCTCTTGCCTGCGAGCCGTCCGCACGTGGAGTTGCCGCAATGAGTGCACAAGCGTTGTTGAAAGTAGCGGGCCTGCAGATGCGCTTCGGCGGTCTGCTGGCCGTGGACGGTATCGACTTCGACGTGCGTCCCAACGAGGTGTTCGCGATCATCGGGCCGAACGGCGCGGGCAAGACCACGGTGTTCAACTGCGTGGGCGGCTTCTACAAGCCGACCGCCGGCGACATCGTGCTCGATGGCCACGCGATCAACGGCCAGCCGAGCCATCAGGTCGCGCGCCGCGGCCTCGTGCGCACGTTCCAGAACATCCGCCTCTTCAAGCAGCTCACGGTGCTGGAAAACCTGATGGTCGCGCAGCACCTGAAGGTGAACCGCAACATGCTGAGCGGGCTCTTCGCGACGCCCGCGTATCGCCGCGCCGAACGTGCCGCGCTCGAGCGCGCCGCTTACTGGCTGGAACGCGTGGGCTTGAAGGACGTCGCGAACCGGGAGGCGGGCACGCTTTCATACGGCCATCAGCGCCGGCTCGAAATCGCGCGTTGCATGATCACCGACCCGCGCCTGTTGATGCTCGACGAACCCGCTGCCGGTCTGAACCCGCAGGAGAAGATCGAGCTTCAGCAGATGGTGGACGGTTTGCGCAACGAGTTCGGAATCTCCGTACTCCTGATCGAGCACGACATGAGCCTCGTGATGGGTGTGTCGGACCGCATTCTCGTGATGGAGCACGGCAAGCCGATCATGATCGGCAAACCCGATGAAGTGCGCAACGACCCGCGCGTGATCAAGGCCTATCTCGGAGAGGACTGATGCTGAAGCTGGAAAAGGTCCATACCCACTACGGCGCGGTCGAAGCGCTGGCGGGCGTGTCGATCGAAGTGAACAAGGGTGAGATCGTCACGCTGATCGGCAGCAATGGCGCCGGCAAGACGACGCTCATGATGACGGTCTGCGGCACGCCGCGTGCCTCTTCGGGCCGGGTGACGTTCGAAGGCCAGGACATCACGCGCATGCCGACGCACGAGATCATGCGCCTTGGCATGGCGATTTCGCCGGAAGGCCGCCGCGTGTTTCCGAGCCTCACGGTGCTGGAAAATCTGCAGATGGGCGGCTTCTTCGCCTCGCAGCACGAGATCGACGCGGGCATCGAGCATGTGTTCAAGCTCTTTCCTCGCCTCAATCAGCGGGCGAAACAGCGAGCGGGCACGATGTCGGGCGGCGAGCAGCAGATGCTCGCCATTGGCCGCGCGTTGATGAGCAAGCCGCGTTTGCTGCTGCTCGACGAGCCTACGCTCGGCCTCGCGCCGCTCGTGATCGCGCAAATCTTCGACATCATCCGCACGATTCGCGAGGAAGGCGTGACGGTGTTCCTCGTCGAGCAGAATGCGAACAAGGCGCTGCATGTGGCCGATCGCGGCTATGTGCTGGAGACCGGGCGCGTGGTGCTCGCCGACAGCGCCGAAAACCTGCTTGCCAACGACGACATCAAGCGCGCCTATCTGGGCGGTTGAACGTCCAGGGTGAGGCCAGACAGCGGCCCGCACAATCCGTGTTCATGAAAACCGGGTTGAGCGGGCCGTTTTTTACGCGTGAATCGCCCGTCGAACCGGAATCAATCCCCGCGCGCGATGGCGATCTGCGCGATCAGCCGCATCAATTCGGCCTGGCGCCGCGTGGCCGTCTTCGCGAACACGTGATGCAGATGCGTGCGCACGGTGGAGGGCAGCACCTGCAGCGCCTCGGCAACGTCCTTGGGGTTGAGCCCCTTGCCGACCTCGCAGGCCACGCGCGCTTCCGCTGGCGTGAGGCCGAACAGCGAGACGAGACGCGTTTCCACGCCGCGCCGCGACGACTGCGGATCGATCACGATGAGCATGACCATGCCGCTGCACGCGCCGTGCGCGATGCCGGCGTGACGGTGCGTGCCCAGCGGCGAGACCAGCGCCTGCAGCGGCTCGTCGGGCGGCTGGCGCGCGATCAGCATCGCGCCGCCCGTGCGTCCGCGCGCATCGCGTCCGGCGGCGCGCTCGATCAGGCCGCGCAGTGCCTGCGTGGCGGCGGCCGTGGCGGCTGCGAGCGTGGCCTGTTCGCTGCGCAGTCCGTTCGCGCGCGCGAGTTGCGCCGTTGCCGCGCGATTCGCAAACAGGATGCGCGCATCGGCGTCGACGATCAGTACGCCGTGCGCGAGCGCGTCGAGCGCGTCGGCGGGCGCGGTGCCGCCTTCATCGTGCGATACCGTGGCGCGTGCGGTGTGCCGCTGCACGCGCAGCGCATTGCGCAGATGCGGCAGCAGCGCGCGCATCGCGTCTAGCTCGTCTGCGCTGAAGAAGCGCGTTTCATGCCGCAGCGCGCCGAACACGCCGGCCATGTCGTCCTCGCGCAGCACGTTTGCGAACGCCACTGTGTAGAAGTGCTGCGGGCGCACCCATTCCTGAACGAAAGTGCTGCGCTCATGGCTCGCCTGCGGGCGGAGCATGGTGTCGGTGACGAGCGTGCCGGCGGGCCAGCGGCGCACTTGCGGCAGGAGCGGATCGAAACCGCCGTAATGCTGCGCGTAGGAATGAGCAAACGGAGCGTCGATGCCCGCCCAGTCGTCGAGTGGGAACGCGCTTTCGCTCCGCACCATGGTGAGATTCACGTGTTGCGCGCCGATGCGCCGCGCGATTCGCGCGCAGACATCCGGCCAGCGTTGCGTGTCGAAACCTGCGTCGTAGATCGCATCGATCAGGCCGCCCATTTCAAGGTCGCCCGGCTCCACGTGCGCACTACGTACGACAGGAGCGGTGGCTGCGGCGAGTGCGGCCGTGGTGGGCCCCATGATGGTCTCCAGGTTGCTTTTTATTGACGGCGGAAGGCCGCAGGGCATGCTGCGCGGCGTTACGGGCAGAGCCGTGTGGCACTGCAACGGCGCGGGTCGCATTCAGGGTGCAATTCGGGGTGCAAAACCACGTTCGCAAACGGCAGGCGGGAGGGATGCATTGCAACATCCGATGTACCTGATTTGAATAAATAGACGATAGAACCTACGATTCGCTTACGTCCGGGGACATTTCGACTTTCGTTACATCCAATCGAGTTCGGGTACTGGACAAGCGCGCCGGGCTCACGATAATTGAGCCCCTATAGGCGGAGTCCCTTGAAGTGGGCGAGGCCGCTAAAGCGCCGCACGGGGCCAGGCGGCGCGCCGCGCACTTCGTCGCGAGAGCGAAGCGCGGATCGAGGACGAGTCAGTGAAACCGGAGAGTCTTTGGATGTCTGAAGAGTACGAAGTGCATGGGCCGCACGACCACGCGGTCGAACACGCCGCGGCGGGCCATGGCGGGCATGGGGAAGGCGATCGTTTCCCGGGCCGCATGGCGGTGATGACCGCGATTCTCGCTTCCATCGGAGCGATCTTTGCCTATCAGAGCGGCAACAGCGAGAACCTCGCCCTCTATTACAAGAACGAAGCGGCGATTCACAAAACCGAAGCCGCGAATCAATGGGCTTACTATCAGGCGAAAGGCGAGAAGCAGAATCTCGCTGAACTGGGGGCGCAGCTCTCCGCGCTCGCGCCGAACGCCGAGGCCGCGCAGCGCCGCTTTGCCGGCGACGCCGACCGTTATCGGCAAGAGAAAGCGCCGATCCGCGCCAAGGCGGAGGAGCTGGAGAAGACCGTCGAGCACGACGATGCGTTGAGCGAGCAGCTGCTGCACGGCCATCACCGTTGGGCACAGGCCACGACGCTCATCCAGATCTCGATCGCGCTCACGGCGATCACGCTGCTCACGCGCCGCCGCTGGCTCCTGAACACGTCGGTCGGGGTGGCCGTCGTGGGCGTGGCGCTGGGTGCACTGGCGTTCTTCGGCGGCTGACCGCATGCGCGGGGCGGCACGGGCCGCGCTAGCCCCTGAGCTGCGCGCTTATCCGCCGCACACGATCGCCGTGAGCAGCAGCGGCACCACCGACTGCACGGTGGCGTCGCTGTTGACTTCGCGCACGCGCGAGCGCACGGTTTCCGCCGGCGCGGACACGACGACGCCATATAGCGGCGAGTCGATCTCCTTGCCCGCGCCGCGCTTGAAAAGCGAGTCGTCGTGGTCGTAGCCCAGCACCACGTAGATGGGAAAGCCGAAAGCGCTCAAGCGGGTTCCGCGCGCGGGGCGAAATGCGTTGACCGAATTGGCTTCGACGCGGCTCGGCTCGGGGTCGATGGATTTTTCGTCAATCAGCGACGAAATGAACGCGTGCGGGTTGGATTTGCAGTCGAACTGCTGGTCCCGCGGGCCTTGCGCGTGCGCAGGCGCCGGAACCAGCAGCGTGGCGAGAGCGGCGAGACTGGTAAAAGCGGTTGCCCACACTGTGGTGGCCGCAAACGGGAAGACCACGGGGTTTTTGCGCTTGTTCATGGCTACGGTCAGCAATGTCACGAGAAGTACGCATGACCTCATTCGACACCAGGACTTGGTTCGTGTTCAAGCGCCGGGGCACAAAAATTGCGCAACCCGTGCGCCCGCGCACGTGCGCAAGCAGGCGCGGGGGCGCTACAGCATCGATCTGGCCTGACTTAGTATCTTGTCGCAGACCTGCTTCGTAGCTTCTTCCTTGAGACCGCTGCCCGTGAGATCGACTTTCTGGCCGTTGCCCGCGGTGAGGATGCCGCTCGTGCCCTGGGCATAGCCGCTATCGGACGTGTTAGCGCCACCGGGAAGCTTGCTGAGCAACGAGTCCTTGACGTGGCTCGCGGTATCCGCGTTCAGGTAATTGTTCTTGATGCAGTACTGCAGCACCCCGGTGACATTGCCCAGACTGCTCGAACTCAGCGACGACGGCGAAAGCGAAGTGCCGAGTCCGCCCAGATTGCCGAGCGCGCTCTGCGCCGAGCCGCTGTTGCTGCCGCCCGGGGCCAGCAGGTTGCCGAGCTGTGCGCGCGCGGCGCCCCAAGGGGCGAGGAGCGCCAGGGTCAGCGTGGCCAGCAACGCGGTTGGGATGCGCGGTGCAGTGGTTTGCATACTCGAATCTCCGTGATGATCAGCGCGCTCTTACTATAGACGGATTCGCATTCGCAGCATCGCTACATGACGCTGTACGACCGTTCGATGCGAGTGTGCTTAGTCCGGCTGAAATGCGATCGCGAATTTCATGGCGGGCCCGTCGCCGGCATCCGGTGATTTCATCGGCGTGTCATTGGTTGCGGGCGCAACGATAACGGCGCAGCAGCGAACCGGATGTCTGCCGAGGCGGTGGTGTCGCAAGTGGTATGCATGCGTTCGGACGTTATGCCGGGACGAGGCATTGTCATGTCCGCGCAACGAATGTGGCTCTCACAAGTCTGTTTGTGCGGCAAATCACTGCGTTTCTGCGCCTTTTCCAGCAGCATTCTCCGCGATTCAAGCGCGAGATTGTTTCCAACCGTAACACTTATTACGGCCCTCCTCATCGGCTGGTTTCGGGTGGTATGCTTCCTGCACAAATTCTCCCTTGCACGAGTGAGACCACGTGTATTGCGTCAATAACGTGAACGAACGCACTGCCACAGTGCGCTTCGCGACGCAAACGAACACGTCATACAAACATATGGTGCAACCGAGCTAGCCAAGGCGGGCAACAAGATCCGCAAGCCAGTGCTCCGTCAGTGCAGCCCCGGTCCGGCTGCGTGGAGAACAGCATGAATTTCGAAGAATTGAGCGACGACGAGTGGATGCAGGTGTCCTCGCTCGTCTCAGATGAACCTCCTATCAGACTCAACCGGCGCGGCCGCCCTCGCGCCGAGCCACGCGTCGTGGCCAATGCCGTCCTGTGGATCCTCACGACGGGCGAATCGTGGTCGCGTCTTCCCGCGCGTTATCCTTCGGGGCCTACGTGCCGTCGCCGTTTCGAGGAATGGCACGCGAGCGGAACGCTGATCGAACTGGTCGAACTGCTCTCGCAGCGCGGGCGAAAGTTCGTTTATGTGCCGCAGCCGGTGCAGGCCGATGCAGCGCCCGTTGCCGTCGCAGTGGAGGAAGCGGCAGAGGACGACGGCCTGCCGGCCGTGTACTGGAAGAGTCCCGAAGCATGGCAGGCGCCCACGGCGCTCGCCGATGCACCGCTCGCCGATCCCATGGAAAGCATGATGCGTCAGCTAGCCGGCGAACCTGCTGCGCGCGGTGTGCCTGCCGAGCCTGCCGACCCTGTGATGCCGACAGCGAGCGCAACGCGTCCCCAGACGCCGTTCGCGCCTTCCCGCGCAGGCAAGCCGACCGCTACCCGCGCGATGCCGCGCGAGGAATACACCACCCCGCACCGCCGCGCGCACGCGCCGGGCGGCGCGGTCCAGATCGCCGAATGGCGCGGCTACACGATGAGCCTCACCGTGCAGCCCGTGCGCAACCGCATGTTTCGCGGGGCCGTGGAAATTCTCAAGGATGGCAAGCGCGTTGAACGCTCGGGCCTGATCGGACCGCCGTTCCAGGACCGCGAGGCCGCGAGGCATTTCGCATTCGACTGGGCGCGCGAATGGATCGATCGCGACGGTGCGGCCGACGCCGCGTCGGACACGGGTTATCCGGTTGCGCCGCCCGCAAAGCATTCCGCGTCCCAAGGCATGGCGCAGAGTGGCGCGCCAGGCTCGTTGCCGCCTGCCGTTGCGAGCGCACCGATGCAAAGCGCGAGCGTGATGCGTGGCGATCCGTCGAATGCTGCGATTGCGCGCGCATTGCCTGCTGCAGTGCCGGGCAGCGTGCGGCTCGCGCCGATGCAACGCTACACCGCCACGGGCGCGTTGCTTTCCGGCAGCGAAACCCGCGACGCCAATGCGGCAACGTCCGGGACCGCCGAACGCCACCCCGCCGGTACGACGCTCACGCGCTACCGCACGCTGTCGCGCTGATACTGCGCGGCCGCCGGCGCGGCGGCGCAGCCGGGCATCACTGCTTCAGGCACCGTCTGTCACTGCCTGCCGTACTGATCGTCGAGACGCACGATATCGTCCTCACCGAGGTACGAGCCCGACTGCACCTCGATGATCTCGAGCGGCATCTTGCCCGGGTTTTCCAGTCGATGTGACACGCCGAGCGGGATGTACGCCGATTCGTTCTCCGAAACGATGAAGCGTTCCTCCCCGCGCGTGACGAGCGCCGTGCCGCGTACGACAACCCAGTGCTCGGCGCGGTGGTGATGCATCTGCAGTGAAAGGCGTGCGCCGGGCTCGACGACGATACGCTTGACCTGGAAGCGCTCGCCGCTGTCGACGCTGTCATAGTGTCCCCACGGACGATGCACGAGGCGGTGTGCGACGGCTTCCGCGCGGCGCTCCTGCTTCAGGCGTTGCACGATCTTCTTGACGTCCTGGGCGCGCGAGCGGTCGGCGACGAGCAGGGCGTCGGGCGTCTCCACGATCACGAGGTCTTTCGTGCCGAGGCACGCCACGAGCCGGCCGTCCGAGTGCGCGAAGGTGTCGCTTGCATCTTCGAACAACACGCGTCCATGGGCGACGTTGCCTTGGTCGTCCTTCGGCGAGACTTGCCATACGGTGTCCCATGAGCCGAGGTCGGTCCAGCCGGCCGCGAGCGGAACGACCACGCCGGTTGCGATCGAGGGGTCACCGGCGAGCGGCTCCATGACGGCATAGTCGATGGAGTTCGAAGGCGAGCGGGTGAACGCTTCGCGCTCGACGCGGAAGAATTCGCCGTCCGCCTTGCCGTGTTCCATCGAATCGGCGCACGCCGAATAGATCGCGGG
Organism: Paraburkholderia sp. JHI2823; assembly: GCF_038900695.1. Classification (NCBI taxonomy): domain Bacteria; kingdom Pseudomonadati; phylum Pseudomonadota; class Betaproteobacteria; order Burkholderiales; family Burkholderiaceae; genus Paraburkholderia; species Paraburkholderia sp. JHI2823. Next base: position 29,768 of record NZ_JAYMRY010000003.1, read on the forward strand.
ATGGAAATGGCGAATCGCGTCTAGCCACGTCGAGGCGCGCACGATGAAAATGCCGCTGTTCCACCAGTAGCGCTGCGAAGCGACATATTGCTGCGCCAGCTCGAAATAGGGCTTCTCGACGAAACCGTTGAGGCGGCGGGCGCCGTCCGGTTCCGCGCTTGCCAGGGGTTCGCCCACGTGAATGTAGCCATAGCCCACTTCGGGATGCGTGGGCACGATGCCCATCGTCACGATCTGGCCGTTCGCCGCGTGGCGCACGCCTTCGGCAACGGCGTTCCGGAACGCAGCGGGATCGGCGAGCGCGTGATCGGCCGGCATCACCACGAGAATGCCGTCTTCCTGCGCCGCCACTACGGACATCGCGGCGAGGGTCAGCGCGGGCGCCGTATCGCGGCCCACCGGCTCGAGAATCAGGCGTGCACGCTTGCCCGCCGCACGAACCTGGTCGGCGGTGGTGAAGCGATGTTCTTCATTGCAGACGATCAGCAACTGCTCCGCGAGCGCGACGCATTCGGCGAGCGCATCGAGGCGGCTCGCCGTGTTCGCAAGCAGGGACTGCTCGCCCACGAGATTGATCATCTGTTTTGGATATTGCTCGCGCGACAGTGGCCACAATCGCGAGCCTGCGCCGCCCGCCAGCACCACAGGGCACACCTGCAATGCGCTGCGCGATTCGGCACGCGTCTGTGACGCCCTGGCCGATGCCGTTGCGGAACCCGTATCCGTCATTTCGCTCTCCTCTGAAAGGTCTCGATGCACAGATTTGTAGCATGCTTAAAATCGTCATAAATAGATTCGCAAAGAAGAAAATAGAAAATATTCGCATTGAATGTAAATTACCTATTAGCCATTTATCAATAATCATAAAAAATTCAATAAAAATTCATCAGCAGACTGTCTGGATTTCACGCCGGCACCCGGAATGCGGCCTGAAAAAGCGAAGAACGTTCCGGGATCTGCCGTCCAGTGAGCCAATGCGGGAGCCAATTCCGGCAATATTTGCCGAAAAAAACGGGAAAAAATTGTCTCAAAAGGGCCGATACATTTGGAGATACTTTTGAGCCTTGCGGCCTGAATTTTTATCGCGCCTTATTAGGGTTTATTCGGATCAGAATTATCTCGGCCATACGTTTTCGCGGCGACGCTATTCCAGATATTTCCGAAAAGACCGGCCATGGCTTGCAGCGCATGGCCACGATTCATTCCTTTAACCCGAGGTGCCGGACATGCTGAGCGTTCTAGCCAGAATCTTCGACGTTGCCGCCATCGCCGCCGGAGCGCTGCTCGCGGCCGCCTTGCAGCGTGGCCAGCTCTCGCCGCTCACCGATGTGCAGAGCGTGGCGCTCGCGTTCAACTGCGTGCTCGCGATCTGGATGTTCCCCGCATTCGGCATCTACAAGTCGTGGCGCGGCAAGTCGCTGTATGGCCTCTTCGCCCGCGTGTGCGCGGCGTGGCTCGCGGTGGAGGGCACGGGCATCCTGCTGAGCTTCAGCGTGCACCGTGCCGATTCGCTCTCGCGCCTGTGGCTCGCCTGGTGGGTGGTCGCTTCGGTCGCGTTCCTGATCGTCTCCAAGGCGCTCGTGCATATGGTGCTGCGTGGCATTCGCCGCGAGGGCTACAACCAGAAGGCCGTGGCCGTGGTCGGCGGTCCGCGCTATGGGCGCTTCCTGATCGAACAGATGCGCGTGCACCCCGAGGCGGGCTTTCGTCCGGCGCTCGTGTTCGACGAGGACAGCGACGCGGACGGCACCGCGGCGCTCGAAGGCGTGCCGGTGGAGCGCAACCTGGAGGCCATGCTCGGGTTCGTGCGCGAGAACGACGTGCGCGAGCTGTGGCTCGCCTTGCCGATCACCAAGGAGCGCACGATTCACCGCATCGTCATGGCCCTGCGTAACGACTTCGTGAACATCCGCTTCATCCCGGACGTGCGCAGCCTTTCGTTCTTCAGCCAGCCCGTGGTCGATCTGCTCGGCGTGCCGGCCATCAATCTCGCGGCTTCGCCGGTCACGGATCTGCATGTGCTGCCCAAGCGCGTGTTCGACATCGTGTTCGCGGGCGGCGTGCTCCTCGCGCTCGCGCCGCTGCTCGCGTTGATCGCGCTCGCCGTGAAGCTCTCGTCGAAGGGCCCCGTGTTTTTCAGGCAGCGCCGCAAGGGTCTGGACGGCAACGAATTCGAAATCTACAAGTTCCGCTCGATGAAGGTGCACGCGGAAGTCGCGGGCCAGGTCACGCAGGCGCGCCGCAACGATCCGCGCGTCACGCGCGTGGGCGCGTTCCTGCGCCGCACCAGCCTCGACGAACTGCCGCAATTCATCAACGTGCTCAAGGGAGAGATGTCGGTGGTGGGACCGCGCCCGCACGCGCTCGCGCACGACGACATCTACAAGGATCTCGTGCGCGGCTATATGGCGCGCTATCGCATCAAGCCCGGCATCACGGGCTGGGCGCAGGTCAACGGCTTTCGCGGCGAGACCGATCGCGTGGAGAAGATGCGCGACCGCGTGCGCTTCGATCTGCACTACATGCAGCACTGGAGCTTCGCGCTCGACCTGCGCATCGTGGCGATGACCATGTGGAAGGGCTTCGCAGGGCAGAACGCATATTGAGGCGAGGCGCAATGTGCCCGTGCACGTGGGCACCGCGCTTCACCTGGGACATGGACAGGTAATTCACTTTTGAGGTGGGCATGAATCTGACGATCATTGGCAGCGGTTATGTGGGCCTCGTGACGGGCGCTTGTCTCGCCGACATCGGCAACGACGTGTTTTGCCTCGACGTCGACGAACGCAAGATCGACCTGCTCAATCAGGGCGTCGTGCCGATTCACGAGCCGGGCCTGCAGGAAATCATCGAGCGCAACGTGCGCGCGCGGCGGCTCAAGTTCTCGACCGACGTGCAAGCGGCAGTCGCGCACGGCGATGTCCAGTTCATCGCCGTGGGCACGCCGCCCGACGAGGACGGCTCCGCAGACCTGCAATACGTGCTGGCGGCCGCGCGCAACATCGGCCGCCACATGACCGGCTTCAAGGTCGTGGTGGACAAGTCAACGGTACCCGTGGGAACGGCCGCGCTCGTTCACGAGGCGATCGACTCCGAGCTGCGCAAGCGCGGGGAGAGCCACATGTTCTCGGTGGTCTCGAACCCCGAGTTCCTGAAAGAGGGCGCGGCCGTGGAGGACTTCGCGCGGCCCGACCGTATCGTGCTCGGCTGCAACGACGACGTGCCCGGCGAACGCGCCCGCGAAGTGATGAAGCGGCTTTACGCGCCGTTCAACCGCAACCACGAGCGCACGCTTTACATGGACGTGCATTCGGCGGAATTCACCAAATACGCGGCCAACGCCATGCTCGCCACGCGCATTTCGTTCATGAACGAGCTCGCGAACCTGGCCGACCGCGTGGGTGCCGACATCGAGGCAGTGCGCCGCGGCGTGGGCTCGGACCCGCGAATCGGCTATGACTTTCTTTATGCGGGCTGCGGCTACGGCGGCTCGTGCTTCCCGAAAGATGTGAAGGCGTTGATGCGGACCGCAGAGGACTTCGGAGAGCCGCTGCAAATCCTGCGCGCCGTGGAGTCCGTCAATGAAGCGCAGAAGCAGGTGCTCGCGCAGAAGATCGTCGCGCGCTTCGGTTCCGACCTCGCGGGCCGGACGTTCGGCGTCTGGGGTCTCGCATTCAAGCCCAATACAGACGACATGCGCGAGGCGCCGAGCCGCACGCTCATTGCCGAACTGCTCGCGCGCGGCGCCACGGTCAAGGCCTACGACCCGGTTGCGACCGGTGAGGCGCGGCGTGTTTTCGCGCTCGACCTCGCGCACGCGCCGCAACAGCAGGCGCGCCTGTCGTTCGTGAACGATGCGATGGAAGCGGCGAGCGACGCCGATGCCGTTGTGGTCGCAACCGAATGGAAAGTGTTCAAGGCACCCGATTTCGAAACGCTCAAGGCGCAGCTGAAGATGCCGATCGTGTTCGATGGCCGCAACCTCTACGATCCGTCCGCGCTTCAGGAGCTGGGCATCGAATACCACGCCGTGGGCCGCGCGAGCGCGACGCAGGTGAGCCGTGCGCGCGCCGAAACCGTGGCGACGCGAGGCGCTGGCCTGAGCGTTGCCGGGCTTCGTGCATAGCCTCATGTCGAGGAAGGGAGTCGCGCGACCATGATCAAGGACGTGCTCATCGTCTGCCACGCAAACGTCTGCCGCTCCCCTGCGGCGGAACAGCTCTTTCGCGCGCGCCTGCGCGAACAGAAAGGCGCGAAGGCAGGCGCGTTTCAGTCGGCTGGCCTGCGTGCGCGCGACGGCGACGAGATGGACCCCGTGATGCAGTGGCTGCTTGCCGAGCGTGGCGTGGAGGTGGGCAAGCACCAGTCGCGCCGCCTCACCAGCCGCCTCGTGAGGTCGGCCGACCTCGTGCTCGTGACCGAGCGCCGGCAGGTTGCCGCCGTCGAGCGCATCGAACCCACCGCACGCGGCAAGGTGTACGCGCTCGGCAACTGGGAAAACTCCGATGTCAGCGATCCGCATGGGCTCCACGAGTCCGCGTATCGCCAGAGTCTTGAATTGATGGACCGTATGGTAAAGGGATGGTTGAGCCGAATATGCCAATGACAAAACTGAAACTGACTGCGGTGGTCGCGTTGAGCGTCTTCGTTTCCGCTTGCGCAACGGCGCCTGGCAACTATCTCGACACGTCGAGCCTGAAGGAAGCGCCGAACAACCAGCCGCAGCAGCAATTCAACGTGCAACTCATCACCCAGCAAGTCGTGTTGCAGCAGGCACAAGCGGCCGCGGCCGCGCCGAAGGCGGCTCTGCCCCCCTCGAAGTTCGCGAGCGCAGCCGACTACGTCTATCACATCGCGCCGCAGGACATTCTCGGCGTGACCGTGTTCGACCACCCGGAGCTTTCGACGCCGCAAGGCTCGACGTTCTCGACGGGCGGCAACACCACGCAAACGGTGGGCCAGGCGCTCACGCAGCCGTACACGAACGCGCTGCCCGGTCAGGCCGACCCGTACGGGCAGACCGTGGCCAAGGACGGCACGATCTTTTTCCCGTTCGTGGGCCGCATCATGGCAGCCGGGAAAACGCCCGACCAGATCCGCAGCCAACTCGCGGCCGGCCTCGTGCCCTACGTGAAGAACCCGCAGGTGGATGTGCGCGTGCTCGCGTATCGCAGCCAGAAAGTGCAGATCACGGGCGACGTGAAGACGCCGGGACCGCTCTCCGTGAGCGACGTGCCGCTCACGCTCGTCGACGCGATCACGCGCTCGGGCGGCACGACCGACGGCGCCGACATCAACCGCGTGCGCCTCACGCGCGGCGGCAAGCTTTACGTCCTCGACGCGAACCGCATGCTCGACGGCGGCGATGCGAGCCAGAACGTGATGCTGCAGGACGGCGACATCATCAATATTCCGGATCGTTTGGATAGCAGAATATTCGTGATGGGCGAGGTGAAGACGCCGACGCAGACGAGCCTCATTCGCGGCAACCTCACGATCGCCGACGCGCTCACCCAGGCGGGCGGCATTCTCGATACCGACGCGAACCCGCGCCAGATCTTCGTCATGCGCGGCATGAAGGACAACCCGACCCAACCCGAGATCTACCGCCTCGATATGACCCAGCCCGACGCGATCATGCTTTCGTCGCAATTCCAGTTGAAGCCGCTGGATGTGGTGTACGTGGGCACGGCCGCTTCGACGACCTTCAACCGCGTGTTGCAGCAGGTGCTGCCGACCATCCAGACCGTCTTCTTCCTGAAGCAGATCGCGAAGTAAGCGTGCGGCGGGCACATACAGGAATAGACAGTGGAGCAACACCTAGACAACGGGATCGAATCGTGACCATACAAGCCCATAGCCAGGCGGCCCCGGTGGCCCGCACCGAGGAAGAGGACGTCGTCCTCGGCCAGTTGCTGCGCGTCATCATCGACGACATCGGCTGGCTCATCGCGATCGCGGCGGCGGTCATCGCCATGGCCGTGTTCTACTGCTTTGTCGCCAAGCCGGTCTACACGGCCGACACCCAGGTTCGCGTGGAGCCTTCCGACTACACGTCGCAGGCCCTCACGCAAACGCAGACGGGCGCGAACATCAGCAGCGGCTCGTCGTCGGGCAGCCTGCCCACCGACGCCGAGATCCAGATGATCAAGAGCCGCAGCGTGGTCGAGCCGGTGGTGAAGCAGTTCAAGCTGAACACCACCGTCACGCCGGTCATGCTGCCTTTGATCGGCAGCCTTTCGGCGCGTCTTGCGACGCCGGGTACGCCCTCGCGCCCGTGGTTCGGGCTCAGCAACTGGCTCGGCAACTATGCGTGGGGCGGCGAAGTCATCGACATCGACTCGATCGAGGTCACGCCCGAGCTCGAAAGCAAGAAGCTCACGCTCACCGCGCTTGACAACGACCGCTACGTGATCTCGACGCCGGACGGCGCGCGCCTGCTCGAAGGCGCAGTGGGCCAGGTCGAGCAGGGCGGCGGCGTGAAGCTGCTCGTGAACAAGCTCACCGCGCGTCCGGGCACTCGCTTCAAGGTCGTGCGCCTGAACGATCTCGATGCGATCAGCGGGTTCCAGAACGCGATCCAGGTGCAGGAGCAGGGCAAGCAGACGGGCGTGATCGACATCTCGCTCGAAGACAACGACGCCGCGCACGCGGCCGCGATCGCGAACGCGGTGGCGCAGTCGTATCTGCGCGAACACGTGGCGACCAAGCAGGCCGACGCGAACAAGATGCTCGACTTTCTGCGCAGCGAGCAGCCGCGCCTGAAGGCCGACCTCGAGAACGCCGAAGCGGCGCTCACGGCGTACCAGAGCAAGTCGGGTTCGATCAACGCGAGCGACGAAGCGAAGATCTATCTCGACGGCAGCGTGCAGTACGAGCAGCAGATTTCGGCGCTGCAACTGCAGATCGCCTCGCTGCAACAGCGCTTTGGCGACCAGCACCCGGTCCTGATCGCGGCGCGCCAGCAGCTCGCCCAACTGCAGGCGGAGCGCGCGAAGTACGACACGAAGTTCCGCGACCTGCCGGCCACCGAAGTGAAGGCCGTGCAGCTTCAGCGCGACGCCAAGGTGGCCGAGGACATCTACGTGCTGCTGCTGAACCGCATTCAGGAGCTATCGGTGCAGCGCGTGGGCACGGGCGGCAACGTGCGCATCGTCGATCCGGCCTTGCGGCCCGGCAACCCGTCGAAGCCAAAGAAGCTGCTGATCATCTCCGCGGCCTCGCTGCTCGGCATCATTCTCGGCACCGGCTTCGTGCTCATGCGGCGGAACCTGTTCAAGGGCATCGTCGATCCGGACCAGATCGAGCGTTCGTTCCAGCTGCCCGTGTATGGTCTCGTGCCGCTTTCGCCGGAGCAGGCGGCGCTCGAAAAGCGCGGCCCGGTGCGCGGCGGCACGCGCCTGCGCGAAGTGCTCGCGAATGTGCGACCCAAAGACCTGACGGTCGAAAGCCTGCGTAGTCTGCGTACTTCGCTGCAGTTCAGCGTGATGGACGCGCGCAATCGCGTAGTCGTACTGACGGGTTCGGTGCCGGGCGTCGGCAAGAGTTTCCTCACCGCGAACCTCGCCGTGCTGCTCGCGCATTCGGGCAAGCGCGTGCTGATGATCGACGGCGACATGCGGCGCGGCGCGCTCGAACGCTATCTGGGCGGTCCGCAGGAAAACGGCTTCTCTGAACTGCTTTCCGGGCAGATCGCGCTGGACGAGGCGATTCGCGCGACGGAAGTGGACAACCTGCACTTCATCTCGTGCGGCCGTCGACCCCCCAATCCTTCCGAACTGCTGATGTCGCCGCGCCTCGGCCAGTACCTCGAAGGCCTGTCGAACCGTTATGACGTGCTGATCATCGACACGCCGCCCGTGCTCGCCGTGACCGATGCGGCGATTATTGGCGGCCATGCGGGCTCGACCTTCCTCGTGCTGCGCTCCGGTCTTCACACCGAAGGCGAGATCGCCGACGCGCTCAAGCGTCTGCGCAACGCCGGCGTGCGTGTGCAGGGCGGCATCTTCAACGGCGTGCCGGCGCGCACGCGCGGCAACTACGGCTATGGCTATGCGAACGTGCGCGAGTACCTGAGCGCATGACGCTTACGCACTCATCAAGCACAGAAAAGGAGAACACGCGATGAAAGTGACCGTGCTCGTTCCGACGTATCGGCGTCCTGATGATTTGTCGCGCTGCCTTTCGGCGCTTCTGCGACAGCAGCGCGGGCCTGATGAGATCGTGGTGGTGGCGCGCGCCGACGACGAGGCGACGCACGCGTGCCTCGCCGATCACGTGACGCCCAAGGTGCTCAACGTGGCGGTCGCCATCGTCGAGGAACCGGGGCAGGTCGCGGCGCTCAATCGCGGCATCGAGGCCGCGACGGGCGATGTGATCGCCATCACCGACGACGACGCCGCGCCGCGCGCCGACTGGCTGGCGCGTATCGCCGCGGCCTTCGAGGCCGACCCGAAGCTCGGCGCGCTGGGCGGCCGCGACTGGGTGCACGAGGGCGGCCGAACGATCGACGGCGAGCGCACGCTCGTCGGCAAGCTGCAGCGCTCGGGCCGCATCATCGGCAACCATCATCTGGGGGCGGGCGGTGCGCGCGAGGTCGATCTGCTCAAGGGCGCAAACATGAGTTATCGCCGCGCGGCGATCGGCGATCTGCGTTTCGACCGGCGCCTGCGCGGCACCGGCGCGCAAACGCACAACGACATGGCGTTCAGCATGAGCGTGAAGCGCGCGGGCTGGAAGCTCGTGTACGACCCGCTCGTGGCGGTCGACCACTACCCCGCGCCGCGCCCGGGCGAAGACCCGCGCAACGCGCAGACCCTCGCTTCGATCCGCAATGCGGCCTACAACCTGCATTTGATCCTGCTCGGCCATCTCACTCCGCTGCACCGCGAAACTGCGTGGTGGTGGTACGCGCTCGTCGGTACGCGCGTGTATCCGGGCCTCGCGCAGACGGCCCTGAGCGCCATGCGCGGCTCCGCCGGCGCGGCGTTCGCACGCTGGCGCGCGGTGCGGGGTGGCGCGCGAGAGGCGCGCCGCGCGCTCGTTTGAGCGCAACGGCCAACGACTACACGGAGGACCCTGAATGAGCGGTACGCAAGTCCACGTCCACCTTTTCCATGGCGCCGATCCGCGCCGCTATCGCAAAGGCGAGAACATCGGCAGCCTGTATGGCTACCATCACGCGGAGTCCGCGGAATTCGTCCTCGATTACGCGCGCGATGCGAGCGAAAGCGCGCCCATTCGCTTCGTCCGCCGCGGGCTGAAGGCGGCGCTCGGCTTCGACTTCATTCATGCATGGCGTAATCGCCGCGCCATTCTGCAGTCCGATGTGATCTGGACGCACACCGAGCAGGAGCACCTGGCCGTGGCGCTGGTGCTGCTCATGAACGCGAAGAAGGGCGGTGCGCGCCCGCTGCTGCTCGCGCAGAGCGTGTGGCTGCTCGACCGCTGGCCGGGCTATGGTGCGCTGCGCCGCGCGATCTACAAGCGCCTGCTCAGGCGCGCCGATCTGCTCACCACGCTCGCCAGCGAGAACGCCGCGCTGTGCGGCGAGTACTTCGGGCGCGAAGCGCGTCACGTGCTGTACGGCCTGAACACGAACGACTTCCCGCCGACAACGCCCACGCAGTGGAAACCGCATACGCCGGTACGCGTGGCCGCCATCGGCAACGACCGCGACCGCGACTGGACCACGCTCGTGAGTGCGCTCGGCAATGATCCGCGCTACCAGGTGCGCATTGCCACGCGGCGGCGCATGCCCGCTTCGCTGCGCGCGGAGAACGTCGAAATCGTGCGTGTTTCGGGCATCCAGCAACAGCACGCGCTCTATGACTGGGCCGACCTGATCGTGGTGCCGCTGCGTCCCAACTCGCACGCTTCGGGCATCACGGTGATGCTGGAAGCCGCCGCGCTCGGCAAGCCCATGATCGCGACGAGGGTGGGGGCGCTCGAAGACTATTTCGACGATAAGGCCGCCTCTTATGTCGAGCCATTCGACGCACAGCAGTTGCGCGACGCCGCGAATGCGCTAGTGGCCGACCCGGCACGTGCGCTCGAACAGGCGCGCGAGGCTTGCGAGCAGCTGTGTACACGCGACCTGACCACGCAGCAATTCGCACGCCAGCATGCGCAGCTCACGCGCGAGATGCTGCGCGAGCGCGACGCTCGCAACGGCGAGTCGATCGCGAGCGAACGGCGCGGCCAGAGCGTGGCCGCGCGCGGGATGTGATCGTGGACGTCACGACCGCCATTTCCACGCCCGCGCGCCGGCGAGGCCGCCGCCGCGGCGGGCTGCGCGGCCTGTTCGACCGCGATACGCTGCCGCCGCTCGCCTTGTGGCTCTTCACGGCGCTCCTGATCGGCGCGCATCAGGGCACCGTGCTCACGCTCGCGTTTCCCGTGCTCTCGATCGCGGTGGGCCTGTGGCTGTACTTCGTGAACCCCGTGCGCTATATCGGCTTCATGTGGTGGCTGTGGTTCCTGAGCCCCGAAGTGCGCCGCCTCGCCGACTACGGCAAGGGCGGCTTCACCCCCACGAGCCTCATTCAGGTCGCGCCGCTCGCCGTCACGATGATCAGCGGCATTTCGCTGCTGCGCTACTACCCGGTTCTCGGCCAGCGGCGCGGCCTGCCGCTGCTGCTCGCGCTGCTCGGCATCGGTTATGCGTTCGTGGTGGGCGTGGTGGGAAGCGGCCCGGCTGCCGCCGTGTACGACCTCGCGAACTGGATCTATCCGTTCCTGATCGGCTTTCACATCATGGTGCTCACGCGCCAGTATCCCGAGTGCAGCAAGACCATCGTCAACACCTTCATCTACGGCATGCTGGTGATGGGCGCGTACGGCCTCGTGCAGTTCTTCATCATGCCGCCGTGGGATGCAATGTGGATGATCGGCTCTGACATGAACTCCCAGGGCGACCCCGTGCCGCTCGGCGTGCGCGTGTTCAGCACGATGAATTCGTCGGGCCCGTTCGCGTTCGCGATGATGGGCGCGATGGTGTTCGTCATGGCCGCGCAGCATCGTGTGCGCTGGATCGCGGCGGCATTCGGCTTCTTTTCGTTCGCGCTATCGCTCGTGCGCTCCACGTGGGGCGGCTGGGCGATCGCCATGCTGATCCAGTTGATGAAGTCGAGCAACAAGGTGCGCATCCGCATCGTCATCAGCGCGGTCGTGCTCGCGGGTGTGTGCGTGCCGCTGCTCACGTTCGGCCCGGTGGCGGACCGCATGCAGCAGCGCCTGAATACGCTCGTGAACCTGAAGGACGACCAGAGCTACGAAGCGCGTAACCAGTTTTACGCGGATTTCGCGAAGAAAGCCTTTACCGATGTGACGGGCGAGGGCCTCGGCGCCACCGGCGCATCGACGAAGCTTTCGAGCAATAACGGCCAGCTCGGCCAATACGGCAGCTTCGACAGCGGCGTGATGAACATTCCGTTCGTGCTGGGCTGGCCGGGTACGCTGCTCTACATGTCGGGCGTGCTGTGGCTGCTCCTTCGCGCGGTGCGTGTGTCGCTGCGCATGCCCGAGGATCGCTACGTTTGCGCGTGCCTGAGTCTCGCGGTGTCGATTTTCGCCATGCTCGTGTTCACCAACTCGCTCGTGGGCACCGGCGGCCTGCTGCTCTTTTCGAGCGTGTTTTCCATTCTCAGCGCGGGGCATTGGACGAAGTTGCAGCGTCGTGCCCTTACCACGGAGGTCTCCGATTGAGAGTCGCAATCGTCACGCATGTCGTGCGCCACAACGACGGCCAGGGCCGCGTCAACCATGAAATCGCGCGCGCCGCGCTCGATGAAGGGTTCGAGGTGACGCTGGTCGCCTCGCATGTGGCGCCCGAGCTGCTCGCCCACCCCAAGGTGAAATGGGTGAGCGTGCGACCGTCCCGCGCATGGCCCACCAACCTCCTGCGCCAACAAGTGTTCGCCATGAAGAGCGCGCTGTGGCTGCGCCGCCACCGGCAAGAATACGATGTGCTCCATGTGAACGGCTTCATCACCTGGGCGCACGCCGACGTGAACACCGCCCATTTCGTGCACGGCGGCTGGGCGCGCAGCAAGTACTACCCGTTCGGTCTCACGCGCGGGGTATGGTCGGCCTATCAGTTCGTCTACACGCGCGCGAATGCCGTGCTGGAGCGATGGGCCTACCGGCGTTCGCGTGTGATCGCAGCAGTCTCGCGCAAGGTCGCCGACGAAATCCGCGCTTGCGGCGGCCATCCCGTGGAGCGCCTCGACGTGATCTACAACGGCGTGGACACGCGCGGCTTCTCGGCGGCAAGCGCCGATCGCGCGAAATTCTCGCTGCCGGCTGATGCATTCCTGCTGCTTTTCGTCGGTGATCTGCGCACGCCGCGCAAGAACCTCGGCACCGTGCTGCACGCGCTCAAGAAGATGCCGGAGAACGTGCATCTTGCCGTGGCCGGCTACTTGCCGGGCAGCCCGTATCCCGATCTCGCGCGCGAACTGGGCGTCGAGTCGCGTGTGCATTTTCTCGGCCTCGTGCGCGAAATGCCCACGCTGATGCGCTCGGTCGACACCTATGTCTTTCCTTCGCGCTACGAAGCGATGAGCCTTTCGCTGCTCGAAGCGATGGCGGCAGGCCTGCCCGTCGTGACCGCGCGCACGGCGGGCGGCGCCGAGATCATCACGCCCGGGTGCGGCATCGTGCTCGAAGATCCCGACGACGTGCCGGCGCTCGCCAACGCCGTCAAGACGCTCGCCGCCGATACGCCGCGCCGCCTCGCGATGGGCGAGGCCGCGGCAGAGCTTGCCGCGCAGTTTGGCTGGGCGCGCATGGCGGCGCAGTACATCGCGCTCTATCGAGAGCTGGCAGGTGACGCAAACCAGGCCGTGCGGCACGAGGAGCCCGCGTTCGCCGCGGCGACGCTTCCGGGCGCACAGACGCTCCAGCGCGCAGAAACCCCCTGATAACCGCATACGTGCAGAACAAGGACACGCGATGACCACACAATCCATTCAATCGCTACAGATCGGCATGCACTGGTTTCCCGAGCGCGCCGGCGGGCTCGATCGCATGTATTACTCACTGGTTGGTGCGCTGCCCGGTGCGGGCGTGCGCGTGCGCGGCGTCGTGGCCGGCTCCGCCAGGGTGGCCGAAGACAGCGGCGGTGCGATCCACGGCTTCGGGTCCGCTTCGCGCTCGCTGCCGTTGCGCCTGATGGACGCGCGCCGCGCGCTCCGCCGCGAGATTCGCCGGCACCGGCCCGATGTGATCTCGTCGCACTTCGCGCTCTATACCTTCCCTGGACTCGACGTCACACGCGGCATTCCGCAGGTTTCGCACTTCCAGGGACCGTGGGCCGACGAGAGCTTCGTGGAGGGCGCGGCCACGCTGAGTCAGCGTATCAAGCATTCGCTGGAGCAGTCGGTTTATGAGCGCTCGTCGCGGCTCATCGTGCTTTCCAAGGCCTTTGGCGACATCCTCACGCGCCGCTACGGTATTTCGCCCAAGCGCGTGCGCATCGTGCCCGGCTGCGTGGACACTGCGCATTTCGACCCGGCCTGCACGGCCGCGGAAGCGCGCCTGAGGCTTCAGTTGCCGCAAGGTCGTCCGATCATCCTGGCCGTGCGTCGCCTTGTTCGGCGCATGGGTCTTGAAGATCTCATCGATGCAATCAAGTTGGTGAAGCAACGCCATCCGGACGTGCTCCTTCTGATCGCTGGACGAGGCCGTCTGGAGTCCGAACTTCAGCAGCGCATCGACGAAGCTGGACTCGTCGACAACGTGAAGCTGCTCGGCTTCGTGCCCGACGCGCATTTGCCTTCGCTCTATCGTGCGGCGACGCTGAGCGTGGTGCCGACCGTCGCGCTGGAGGGCTTCGGGCTGATCACGGTGGAGTCGCTTTCGGCTGGCACACCGGTTCTCGTGACGCCGGTTGGCGGTCTGCCAGAAGCGGTGGCGGGGCTCTCGCAGGATCTCGTGCTGCCGTCAACGGGGGCGAACGCGATTGCCGATGGCATCGACGGTGCGCTTTCCGGCCGCATCAGATTGCCCGATGAAGAAGCCTGTAAAGCCTATGCGCGGGAGCATTTCGATAACGCGGTGATCGCGAAGCGCGTGGCCGGTGTCTACGCGGAAGCGATCGCCGCTCACTGAAGTAGCGGAGGTCGCACGGAAAACCGCCGCTTTGGCAAGCGGCGGTTCTTTCACTGTCCCAGGAAAGAGAAAGAACGGGTTGGCTCACTGCGTTTCGAGCACGCGTTCCCGAGCTTCTTCGTACATCCAGCGCAACGTGTCTTCGAGGCGCTTGCGCGGGCTGTCGCCGACGATCGCGCGTAGCTTTGCGTTCGAGCCGATGAGCTGACGCACCTCGTTGGCACGGACGAATCGCGGATCGACATGCACCTCGATCTCGTAGCCGGCAATGCGTGCAAGCATGCCGAGCAGCGCACCGAGCGTCTGGCTGCTGCCCGAGCAGACGTTGACGGTAGCGCCGCGCGGCGCGGCTGCGATGAGCTGTGCATAGGCATGCACGACATCGCGCACATCGGAGAAGTCGCGGGCTACGTGGAGGTTGCCGAGCGAGATGGTTTTCTCGCCGCGTGCATAGTGATCGACGATCTTCGGGATCAGGAAGTCCAGCGACTGGCCCACACCCGTGTAGTTGAACGGGCGCGCGATGATGACCGGCAATTGCGCTTCCCAGCGCTTTGCGACGTATTCCATCGCGAGCTTGCTCACGGCATAGTCGTTGGCGGGCTGCGGCACGACCTTCTCGTCGATCACGCCATTCGTGGCGTTGCCGTAGACGTTTGCGCTGCTCGCGAGCAGCACGGCGCGTGGCACGTGCTTCTGATGCGCGAGCGCTTCGAGCAGATTGCGCGCGCCGACCACGTTGACGACGTAAGTGCGCGCCACGTCGCTATCGGCCACATGGGCCACCGCGGCGAGATGGACTATGACGTCGGGCTGCACCGACTCGACAGCATGCGCGATGGCGGCGCGGTCGAGCAGGTCCGCTTCGAGCGCTGTGACACCGAAGGGGAAGGCTTCGTCGCCCAGCGACTCGCCGTCCCGCACGGTGCCCCACACGCGGTAGCCGTCCGCCGCGAGGCGGGCGGCCATATAGCGCCCCGTGAAGCCGCCAACGCCGGTGATGAGCGCGCGCGGCCGGGCTGCGGCATCAGAATGTGTCATGGCGTTCGTTGCGTGCGAGGTCGGCCGTGACCATCATCTGGCAGAGCTGCTCGAGCGAAGTCTGCGGTTGCCAGCCGAGCTTTTCCTGTGCCCTGGTCGCGTCGCCAATGAGGAGATCGACTTCGGCGGGGCGGTAGTAGCGGGGGCTCACGCGCACGAGCGTGCGGCCCGTGGCGACGCAGATGCCGGTCTCGCGGTCGCCCTTGCCCGACCATTCGAGCTGGAAGCCGGCCGCTGTAAAGGCCATCTTCACGAAGTCGCGCACGGTTTCGGTACGGCCCGTCGCGAGCACGTAAGTGTCGGGCTCGTCGGCCTGCAGCATGCGCCACATGCCTTCTACATATTCGGAGGCATAGCCCCAGTCGCGCTTTGCGTCGAGGTTGCCGAGTTCGAGCATGTTCAACTTGCCGAGCTTGATCTTGGCAACGCTGTCCGTGATCTTGCGGGTGACGAACTCGCGGCCGCGCAACGGCGACTCGTGGTTGAAGAGAATGCCGCTTGTCGCGAAGATGTCGTAGGACTCGCGATAGTTGACGGTGGACCAGTGCGCGAACAGCTTGGCAACGCCATAGGGGCTGCGCGGATAGAACGGCGTGGCCTCGCATTGCGGGATCGCCTGGACCTTGCCGAACATTTCGGAAGTCGAAGCTTGATAGAAGCGCGTTTTCGGGTTCACTACGCGAATCGCTTCGAGCAGGTTCAGCACGCCGATTCCGGTGACTTCGGCCGTCGTGACGGGTTGGTCGAACGAGACGCCCACGAAGCTCTGGGCGGCGAGATTGTAGACCTCGCTGGCCTGAGCGCGTTCGACGAGGCGCAGGGTCGAGCCCGCATCGGTGAGGTCGTGCTCGACGAGTTCGAGCGAGGGATGATCGAGTATCCCCAGCTCGTTCATGCGCCAGAAGTTGACGGAACTGGTGCGGCGATAGGTGCCGGTGACCGTGTAGCCCTTGTCGAGCAGAAGGCGCGTGAGGTAGGCGCCGTCCTGGCCGGAAACACCGGTGATGATCGCATTGCGACGTTCGTTCATGTGATGTGCCTTTGAAGTATCGAACGGGATTCAAGGGTTACGATTGCGGGCTCGACTGCCTCATGCGGGCGGAGAGATGCACCGGCTCGGCGAAAGAACGGCGCACCGGCCCGCGCGTGAGGCGACGCTCGAAGAAGAACCAGCTCGCGCTTGCATAAGCGAGCGTGAGGACGAGCGCGATCGCGGCGCTCGCGATGCGGCCGTAGTGAAGCGGCCATACCGCATAGAGAATCGTGAGGTGAATGAGGTAGATCGTGTAGCTGATGGTGCCGATATATACGAGCACGGGATTGGAGAGCAGGCGGCGCAGGATCCCTTTGGACTGGAGTGCGAGTACGACGATGGAAGTGCAGAGCACGAGTGAAATGCTATAGAGCGTCGCGTTGGATAGCGGCGTGTTCATGGCGCGAAAGCGCGGGTAGTGCAGGTGCAGCCACGCCAGCGCGCCAAGCGCCGCGAAAAAAAATACGGTCGCGGGCCACTTGAAGGGTTCGAGCGCGTTGCGGTCGTGGCGCACCAGCACCGCGAGCAGCGCGCCCGAGGCGAGCAGATCCATGCGGAACGGCGTGAGGTAGTAGATCGGCCAGTAGCTGGCGAACCAGGGCGTCGCGACGGCGCGCAGCACAGGCACGAGCAGGATGAGCGCGGCGGCCGCCATCGCCATGAGCCGCTGCGGCAGGAGCAGCACGACGAAGGGCCACACGATGTAGAACTGCTCTTCCACGGCGAGCGACCAGAGGATATTGAGGCTGTCGTGGCCGTTCTGGCCCAGCGCGTCGCCGATATTGGTGGCGAAGAACGCATACCACGGCCAGTAATGCGCCCAGCCGAAGCCGAACAGCAGCGACGACACCACGAGCAGCAGTACATAAGGCGGCAGGATGCGGCGCACCCGGCGCGCATAGAAGTAGCTGAAATACGATTGCCCGCGCGCTTTGCGTTCGAGCAGGATGCCGGTGATGAGAAAGCCGCTCAGCACGAAGAACAGGTCGACACCCATCCACAGCGGCGCGTGCAACGCGTGCTGCGCGAACACGGCAAGCACGGCGATGGCGCGCAGGCCGTCCAGCTGGACGATGCGGTGGGAATGGTCGGCGATTCCTTGTTGATTGACCAGGCGGCTAACGGTCATCGGTTCTCCTGTGGATTCGTTCATGCGCAGTGGGGGGGCGTTTCATTCTAGAAATAATTAAATTGTTCAAAAAACGCGAAATATATCGGTGATATTTTTATGGATTAATTGTCTTGATCTGCGTGATATGAAATTCGCATCTTGGTGAGCAGGTCTCAATCGGACATCGCTGGGCATGGAGTTATGGCAGGGCGTCTGGGGTTCGCTGAATCATTTTCTTTTTGCGCGCAAATAAATCACAAGTATTGAATTGTTTTGAATTATTTTCCATTTTTTTGTGGTGATTTTTAGCGCGATTTGTACGGCATGATCCAGGCAGTCTTCCGTAACGAGACCGGAGAGTGCCTTGCCGTTTTCCAATCCCGATCGTCGCTTGCGCAGGACGCAGGCGCTGGCCGCGATGTGCGCGTTCATCTGCACGTCTTCGGTTCAGACCATCGCCGCCCCACAACTCAATGTGACGACCTCGTGGATCGGCAATACCTTTGGCAACGGCCAGGGCACGTGGATGCAGATCAACGTCACCGCGATTGCAGTGACGCCTGAAGGCAAGGTGTTCACCAACGCACCGTGGGACGAGAGCGGCGCCGAGATCAGCGCGTACCAGGACGGCAAGCCGCTCGGCTTCGCCGGGGGCACGCATGGCTGGGGCGGCGCGGGCGGCAACGCCGTGGCCGTGAATCATCGCTATCTGTTTGCGGCCGTTGGCGTGGGCAACGAGAAGGGGCACCTGGTCGGCAACGGCATCTGGCCGGAGAAAGGCAGCCAGTGGTTCGGCATTACGCGCCGGCCGCTCGACGAGCCGAGGCGCGCCGCCGCGTTTCAGGCCTCGCCCGACGCACTCAATCCGCATGCGCAGCTTGCCGGGGCGTTCCTGAAGATCAACGAGGTGCCCGCGGGCACGCATGCCGACATTGGCGGACTCGCCGCGACGGATTCGACGCTGTACGTGAGCAACACGCCGATGAACCGCATCGAGGTGTACGACGCGAACTCGATGCAGCGCAAGACGCAATGGGACGTGCAGGCGCCGGGCCGCATCGCGCTCGCGGCCGATGGGTCGGTGTGGGTGCTGAGCGGCGGCGGACACGCGCCGCGCGTCGAGCACTATTCGGCGCAAGGCAGGCGTTTCGACGAAACGCTCACGCTGCCCGACGATTCGGTCGCGGTGGACCTCGCGTTCGATCCGCAGCAACGTTTGCTGATCGCCGACAACGGGCCCCGCCAGCAGATCCTCATTTACACGCGCCAAGGCAAGACGTGGACGCAGAGCGCCTCGCTCGGCGAACGCGGAGGGATCTTCTCGGGCGTCGCAGGGCGGCCTGGGCCGGGTCGTTTCAACGGCCTCACGGGCGTCGCCACCGACGCGCGCGGCAACATCTACGTCTCGACCAACGGTGTCGGGCCGCAACATGACGACAGCATCGGCGCCGGTCTGGGCGCGACGCTGGAAGCCTGGACGCCGGCGGGCAAGCGCCTCTGGAATCTGGAGGGTCTGCTCTTTGTCGACGGCGCGTGGGTGGACCCCCAGCGCCCCAACAGCGTCTATACCGGCAACAAGCGTTTCGAACTCGATTTATCGAAGCCCCCGGGGCAGGACTGGAAATATGTCGGATTCCTGTCTAACCGGTTTCGCTATCCGGACGACCCGGTTTTTCACACGGACCAGTGGCCGGGGCTACCCACCGCGCGCGCGCTGGGTGGCCGCACGTTCCTGTTCCTCACGGACATGTACGCCGATCACCTGAAGATCTATCGCTTCGACGCGCAGCATGACGGCGAGACGGCGATTCCATCGGGTTTGATAGCGGGCCGCGGCCGCGGGGTGCAGAACGTGCCGAACGCGCCAGCCGGCGGCGACTGGATCTGGCGCGATGCGAACGGCAACGGTGCGCTCGACCCCGACGAGTTCACGCGCAACCCGGGCCGCGACCATCTCGCGGGCGGCTGGGGCTGGTGGATCGACACGCGCGGCGACATCTGGCGCGCGCGCGACGACAAGGGTATCT
The DNA here is from genome assembly GCF_038900695.1 of Paraburkholderia sp. JHI2823. Taxonomy (NCBI): domain Bacteria; kingdom Pseudomonadati; phylum Pseudomonadota; class Betaproteobacteria; order Burkholderiales; family Burkholderiaceae; genus Paraburkholderia; species Paraburkholderia sp. JHI2823. Next base: position 49,092 of record NZ_JAYMRY010000003.1, read on the forward strand.
GGCGTTTCCGCTTCGGCGGCCTCGACGCAAAGGGCAACCCGATCTACTCGTACGACACGCTCGACAAGTACGCGATACCCGCGCCGTTCACCGAGGTGCATCGCGCGATCTACGAGCCGCAGACCGACACGCTCTACGTCACCGGCTACACCGCCGATTCGCCGCACGAACCCGGGTTCTGGAAAGAAGCGGGCCGCGTGCTGGTGCGCTACGACAAGTGGTCGAGCGGGCATCCCGAGCAGCGCTACCTGCTGCGCCTGCCGTGGGATCCCAAAGCGAAGCCGCCAGTCACGCCCGCGGGAGTCACGGTGGAAGGCCAGTACCTGTTCGTCGTCGAGCCGGCGGGCAACGTGCACGTGTACGACAAGGACAGCGCGAAGGAAATCGGCAGTTTCGGCCCAGGGCCGGAAGTAGGCCGCGCCTCGGGCTGGGTCGACGTGCCGTTCGGCATCACCGCGCATCGCGAGCCCAACGGCGAATACCTGGTGTTCGTCGAGGAAGACGCGCGCGGCAAGGTGCTCATGTACCGCTGGAAACCGGCCTGACCCCTCCCGGGCCACGCAACTGGATAGCCAATGGACAAAGGAATACTGCGTAACGTCGCCATCAATCTGTTCGGTCTCGTGATGCCGACCTTCGTGTCGCTCGTCACGGTGCCTTCGTATATCCGCCTCCTCGGCGTCGAGCGCTATGGCGTGATCGCACTCGTGTGGACCCTGATCGGCTACTTCAGCGTGCTCGATCTCGGCATGAGCATGGCCGCGCAGAACCAGATCTCGAAAGCGTATGCGTCGAACGACGCCGACGCCTGCGAGCGTGTGTTCTGGAGCGCCTTCTGGCTCAACTTCACGACCGGCGCGATTGGCGGCCTGCTCATCTATTCGGGCGGCGCGCTCTATACCGCGTATTTCACGCACATCACGCCCGAATTGCGCCACGAGGTCTATCTCGCGCTGCCCTGGCTCGCCGTCGCGATTCCGCTCGCGAATGTCTCGTGGGTGTTCGCGGGCGCGATCAACGGCGCGGAGCGCTTCGGGATTTACAACACGAATCAGACGATCGGCACGTTCCTGTTCCAGCTGCTGCCGCTCGGCGCCGCCTGGGCGTTTGCACCGAATCTGCAAACCGTGCTGGCCGCCGCCGTGTTCGCGCGTTTTGCGGCGGCCGTGCTGCTCGGCCGCTCGGCGTTGCGCGTGCTGGGGATCCGGAAGATGCGCGGGCCGCGCCTCGATACCACCAAGGCACTATTCAATTTCGGCGGGTGGATGCTCATTGCGAGCATCACCACGATGATCGCCGATTCGCTCGACCGGATGATGCTGGGCGCGGGCCTCGGCGCGCGCTTCGTGACTTACTACACGGTGCCGCAGAACCTCGTCACGCGTTTGAACATGGTGCCCAACGCACTCGTGCGCACGCTGTTTCCGCGCCTTTCGGCGCTGGGTCGCGAGCATGCCGATGAAATCGCCGCACAGTCGCTGCAATTCCTCAATGCCGTGTTCACGCCCATCGGCATCGGTGCGATCGTCGTGCTTCAGCCTTTCCTGCAGATGTGGGTGGGGCCCGTGATTGCCGAGCATGGCGCACCGGTCGGGCGTGTGTTGATCATCGCCGTCTGGCTCGTCGGGCAGGCGAGCGTGACGCGCATTCTCATCCAGTCGCAGAACAACCCTGCCGCCGCCGCGCGCGTGGGGCTCGTGGAGCTGCCGCTCTTCGCGGGGATCCTGTGGCTCGGCATTGCGCGTTTCGGCTTGCCGGGCGCGGCTGCCGCCGTGCTGCTTCGCGCACTGTTCGATTACGTCGTGCTGTTGTGGCTCTCGCGTATTCACAGCCGCACGATCATCGTCGACATGTTCGCACACCTGAGTTTTCTCGCTGCCGCGCTGGCGATTGCGTGGTGGCTGCCCGACGCGCTGTACGCCATCGGCGCCGGTGTCGTGCTCGCGCTCGCCAACGCGGTGTGGTCGGTCGCGACCACGCCCATGCTGCGCGGCTACGCCCGTTCCCTTCTCTTTCGATTGAATTCACGGAAAAGCGCATGAGTCACGAACTGATCGACGAAGCGGCGCCGCCCGAAAGCGCCGCCGCGCCCATTCAACGGCGCGACGCCACGAAACCGCGACGCTCCGAAACGGGCGCCGTCATGCCCCTGCGCCCGGCGCTCGCGGCAGGCCGCGCGCCGCGCGTCGCCGTCGTGCACGACTGGCTCGTCACCTATGCCGGCGCCGAGCGCGTGCTCGAGCAGATCCTTGCCTGCTTTCCGGAGGCGGACCTGTTTTCGGTCGTCGACTTCGTCGATTCCAAAGACCGCGCGTTCCTGCGCGGCAAGCGGGCCACGACGTCGTTCATCCAGAAGCTGCCCGGCGCGCGCAAGCGCTATCGCGCCTATTTGCCGTTCATGCCGCTCGCCATCGAGCAGCTCGACGTATCGGGCTACGACGTGGTGATATCGAGCAGCCACGCGGTGGCCAAGGGCGTCCTGACCGGGCCGGACCAGTTCCATATCAGCTACGTGCATTCGCCGATCCGCTATGCGTGGGATCTTCAGCATCAGTATTTGCAGGAGTCGAGCCTCACGCGCGGGCCGAAGTCGATGCTCGCGCGCCTCATCCTCCACTACATCCGCAACTGGGACGTCCGCACGGCGAATTCGGTGGACCAGTTCGTGGCGAACTCGGAGTTCATCGCGCGGCGCATCCAGAAGGTGTATCAGCGCCAGGCCGAAGTGGTCTATCCGCCCGTGGATATCGACGCATTCGAGCTGGAAGCGCGGAAGGAAGACTTCTACATGACCGCCTCGCGGCTCGTGCCGTACAAGAAGATCGACCTGATCGTCGAGGCGTTCGCGCGCATGCCGCAGCGCCGGCTCGTGGTGATCGGCGATGGGCCCGACATGCACAAGGTGCGCGCGAAGGCGACACCGAACGTCGAAGTGCTTGGCTATCAGCCGTTCGCAGTTCTGCACGACCGTATGCGGCGCGCGAAGGCATTTGTGTTCGCGGCCGAGGAAGACTTCGGCATTTCCGTGGTCGAGGCGCAGGCATGCGGCACGCCTGTGATCGCGTTCGGCAAGGGCGGCGCGCTCGAAACGGTGCGCGACACGGACACGTGCCCCACGGGTCTCTTCTTCGAGGAGCAAACGGCGGACGCGATCATCGCGGCCGTCGATTCGTTTGAAAGCGATCCAGGCCGGTTTCGCGCCGAGGATTGCCGCGCGAACGCGGAGCGCTTCTCGTCTGCGCATTTTCGCGAGCAGTTCTTTGCACGTGTGGCGCGGGCGGTTCCCGCGATCTCGCAGTCGGGTTCCGCGCGCGGCGCGCCGCCGTTCGAGTTCGATGATGAAACGACGGACGCGCCGCGCGTGCTTGCGATCGACCAGAGCGGCGTGCTGGGCGGCGCGGAGCTTTCGCTGCTGGAGGTGGTGAAGGGATTGCGTTCGCGCGTGGACGTGCTGCTCTTCAACGACGGCCCCTTCAGGGAGGCGCTCGACAAGGCTGGCGCGCGCGTGGAAGTGCTCGATTCAGGCGCGTTGAGCAATGTGCGCCGCGACGGCGGCGCCGCGCCGCGCCTGGGCGTGCTTGCGGGCATTGCCGCACTGGTGCGCGAGACGCGCCGCCGCGCGCGCAAAGCCGACGTGCTCTACGCCAACACGCAGCGCGCCATGGTGATCGGCGTGCTCGCGGGCAAGCTCGCGCGCAAGCCGGTGGTCTGGCACCTGCGCGATATCGTGAGCGCAGAGCATTTCGGGCGCGTGCAACGCGCCGTCATCAAGGTATGTGCGAAGCTTGGGCTCGCGCACGTGATTGCGAACTCGCACGCTTCGGCGAAGGTGTTTTCGCAGCTCACGCGCTTTGACGCGAAGCGCATCGACGTCGTGCATAACGGTGTGGATGATTCGCCGTTCCGCGCGCTCGCGCGCGTGCCTCAGGTGCAATTGCGCGCGCAGATCGGGTTGCCGGAGGACGCGTTCCTCGTTGGCGCGTTCAGCCGTCTCGCGCGCTGGAAGGGTCAGCATGTGCTGCTCGAAGCGCTGCTCGAGGAGCCGCGTGCGCATGCGGTGTTCGTTGGTGCGCCGCTGTTCGGTGAGGACGCTTATGCCGCCGAGTTGCGTGCGTTCGTCGAAGCGAACGGGCTGCAGGAGCGGGTGCATTTCCTTGGCTTTCGCCATGACATCGCGGCGTGCATGCGTGCCGTGGATGTCGTCGCGCATACGTCGATTACGCCCGAGCCGTTTGGGCGAGTGGTGGTGGAAGGCATGCTGGCTCAGCGGCCGGTCGTCGCCTCGCGCGATGGTGGGGTGACGGAGATCGTCGAGCATGGTGAGAGCGGGTGGCTCTGCGCGCCGGGCGACGCCGGGGAGTTGGCTGCGGCGATCGCGAAGCTGCACGACGATGTGGCGTTGCGGGAAGGGCTCGCTGTGAGGGGGCTCGCGGTTGCACGTGAGCGCTTTGGCAGGCAGCGGTATGTCGATGCGGTCGAGCGGGTGCTCGATGATGTTGCTGCGCGGGCTAAATGATGGTCACGGGTTTTCGGGTTTCCTGAGTGTTTTGGTCCGTTGCCGTTTTGGCCTTTGGGCCTTGCTTGTTTTCGCGTCGGTATGCAAGCGTTGCCCCTGTGCGGGGCGGCACCTACTTTCTTTGCCGCGGCAAAGAAAGTAGGCAAAGAAAGCCGCTCAAACCGCCAGCGCCAGCCACCATTCACCTCTCGCCGTAAATGGTGAATGGCTCCGGAGCGTCCGTCACCACTCGCCCACAAACGGAGTGACAAGGCGCTCATCCTTCCGGCGGCGCTCCGCGCCCCGAAGGGCATAACCAAAACATTGGGGCGCGTGTGTTCTCGCGAACGCGCACCATCCGGTTTCCCTTGTAGACCCTTCCGCAGCGCGCGTAGCGAGCAGCGGGATGAATGAGCGCCTTGTCACTGGCTTTGAGGGTGCGAGGTGACAGACGCTCCGGAGCCATTCACCATTTACGACGAGAGGTGAATGGTGGCAGGCATTGGCGGTGTGAGCGGCTTTCTTTGCCTACTTTCTTTGCCGCGGCAAAGAAAGTAGGTGCCGCCCCGCACAGGGGCAACGCTAACAGACCGACGCGAATACAAGGAAAGGCCAAAACAGCACCGAACCGATCAAGCCCGAACCCGCTTCCTGAGCCGCGCAGCGGCAAGAAGCGCTGGACGCTCGAAGAGTTGATAGAACACCCAGGCAATCGGCAGCACGGCGATCGTGAACCCAAACGAGGCCCAGATCGACGTTTGCAGTTCGGAGCGAAACAGCAGCGATCCGAGCAAGACGAAGAGCGGCAAATGAATCAGATACAGCGAGTAGCTGAACTCGCCGAGCTTCGCGAAGAGTGCCAGCAGCACGCCGCGAGACCGAGCCGCAGGCCGGCCAAGCGCCTTGACGAGATAGCAGGCGAACGCGCAAGCCCAGAGCTGGAATGCGCCGAACTGGCCGAAGTGAAATGCCGCGCAACCGGCTACAGCGAATAGCGCCGCTGCAGGATAGGCGAAGCGATAGCCATAAGACCCGCGCAAGCGCACTTCGGCAATCCAGACGCCGAGCATCCACGAGAACCAGTACGACGCGAACACAACGATGTCGTGCCGTTCGAGCGTCAACGCGGAAGCCACGTTGACGAGTGCAACGGCGACAAGCACTGCATTCAGGCCGAATCGGCGTCGCGCGGCGAAGACGAGCGGATAGAGCAGATAGAACTGCACTTCGAGAGAAAGCGTCCAGAGCGCGCCGTTGGAGCCATACGTCTTGCCAGCCACGCCTTGCAGCGAGAACAGGTTGACGAAGAAATCGCGCGCGCCGATGGCGTTGATCTTGTGACTGACCGGGAGCAGCGTAAGACTGATCGAATCGGCGGCCAGCGTCAGCAGCAGCGCGGGGAGCAGCACCGGATAGATGCGCACGAAGCGGCGCAGCCAGAACTGCCGCGCGTCGAGCCGGAAACCGGGGTTCGAAAAGAGCCGCGCGGCGCCGCTGCGGTGAATGCAATAGCCGCTGATCACGAAGAAAATCGGCACGCCCGCCGATCCCCATGCGACGGGGAACGTAAGCCACGCAGCGATGGTGCCAGGACTGGCGAGGCTCGCGTTCAGCTGGTGAAATGCACCCATGCCGATCCAGGTCACCTGGCGGCAATGGAAATAGGCCACCAGCAGGGCCGCGAAGCCGCGCAAGCCGTCGATCAGGTGGTCGCCGGCATGCTCGCGCGCCGCCGCGACTGGCCTTGCCGACGTGCCAGCAGTCGCGGCGGGCAGGGCGGATGCGGGTGCCATGGCAGTGTGGAGTGCAGGGTCGCTCATCGGTGTCGGCCAGTCCGTGGGAAGAGTACCCGACGATCTTAGGGGCGCCCGCGCGAGCGAAACGAGCAAAAGATTTTCAAAATGTATTCGCGCCGTCAATGGAAATAGAGAAGAAAATGTCATAAAAGAAAAGACGGTTTATTTATGGAATTTGGAATGATATTTTGGATGTGATCGACTATGGTCGCTGGAGAATCCGATGAACCTGCACTTGCTGGCCGGTGTGGCCGTGCTGTTGATACTGGTGGGGGTGTCCGCGTATCGCGAGGCCTTGCGCAACGAGCCTATACGGCGCGCCCGCACGCGATCAGGCGCCTTGCCGCCCGCCGACGAAGTCGAGTAGACTTCGTCCGACACGACGCGCCATTGACAGCGAAACGCGGCAACGCATACAACAACGCTCGAATCCGGATCGCGGAATTCATGCCGATTATTCGAAATGAATGGCAATAGTTTCCGGTTATGCGTTAAAAAAAATAAAAATATTTTTGTTGCCTTTTTGTTTTTGAAAACACAGCCATCAATACAAGCGCTGCCAAAGGCAGAACCTCGGGGAAGTCGGCCCGCCTCGCTGCGGGACCGAGACTCAAACGAACGATCTGGGAATGGACATCATGCTGAAAGTAACCAAAGCGGTATTTCCTGTTGCAGGCCTTGGGACGCGCTTTTTGCCCGCCACCAAGGCGAGTCCGAAGGAAATGCTGCCGATCGTCGACAAGCCGCTCATTCAGTACGCGGTGGAAGAGGCGATCGCTGCGGGGATTACCGAAATGATCTTCGTGACCGGCCGCAGCAAGCGCGCGATCGAAGATCATTTCGACAAGTCGTACGAGATCGAATGCGAACTCGAAGCCCGCAACAAGCAAAAGCTGCTCGACGTCGTTCGAAGCATCAAGCCGGCCAATGTGGACTGCTTCTATGTGCGGCAGGCCGAGGCGCTCGGTCTGGGCCACGCCGTACTGTGCGCGGAAAAGCTCGTTGGCGGCGCCCCGTTCGCCGTGATCCTCGCGGACGACCTGCTTTACAGCCCCACGCCGGTCATGAAGCAGCTCGTGAACACGTTCAATCACTATCACAGCTCCGTAGTGGGCGTGGAATCGATCGCGCGTGAAAACAGCGCTTCGTACGGCATCGTGGATGGCCGCGAGTGGGAAGAGGACGTGTTCAAGCTTTCGGGTATCGTCGAAAAGCCGGCGCCCGAAGTCGCGCCGTCGAATCTCGGCGTGGTGGGCCGCTACGTGCTGATGCCCACGATTTTCGAGCATCTGCGTTCGCTCAAGCCCGGCGCGGGCGGCGAGCTTCAGCTCACGGATGCCTTGCAGTCGCTGCTGACCGAAGAGCAGGTGCTCGCATACCGCTACATGGGCACGCGTTTCGACTGCGGCAGCAAGCTCGGGTACCTCAAGGCAACCGTGGAGTTCGCGCTGCGCCACCCGGAAGTGAAGGACGAATTCGAGGCCTACCTGCAAGCGCATTTGCCGGCTGCGCTGGCCGCGGCGGCGTGAGAGGCGACTGCGGGCTCCGAGCGATGCGATAACAGGCGCAGGCGCGCGCTCGCAAGGCGCGCCTGCCGGAGCGCGCATCGACCATCCAGGCAAAATCCCTGGAGAATCGCGGAGCATGCTTCGGCGAAGCGCGTCTGCAGTCGTGCGAAACGGCGAACGCGGGATAGATACTTAGTATGACTATGAAAATGCCGTATCGTCGCGACGCGCAACATGACAAAGGATAACGTTGCTGTGCGGGATGCTGGCGGTGCTTTTCGAGTGCGCTCGGGGTAACGATTTCCATGAAAGGAAACTTGAAAGTCCGTTCATCACGGCTGCCACGCGACTGCTGATCATTCGCCTCGCCGCTGCTGCCGGCGTTCGCGTGGCCGCCGGGCACGCTACGTGCTGCGCTCACCTGTTGCACCCAGCACGGGCGGGTTTCGGCCGTACGGCGGCGATGCGCCATGGATCGCCGATGTCCTGAATGGCATGCCGTGCCGGTTCGGCATGCGGAACTCGTGAGACACGCAGCGTGTCCGACCGCCAGATTCCAGACCCAGGCACCCGCTTCATCGAGGAGAAATCGGCCATGAGCAGGCACCCACCCGTGGCAGGCAGTGACCATCCCGCGCCTGCCGGCGCGCAATGCGTCGGCGCATGCGATCCGGAGGAGCATTTCGATATCGTCGTGATCCTGCGGCGCCAGGCGTCGGCTGAATTTCACGAGCTGGTGAACCGGCTCACCCGGAACGATCCCGGCGCGCAGCCGCTTTCGCGCGAGGACTATGAGCGGCGCTTCGGCGCGTCGGCGGCGGACATCGCGCGCGTCGAGCAGTTCGCGAGCGCGCACGCGCTCACCGTGGCCCGCACCGATGCCTCCTCGCGCCGCGTCGTGCTGTCGGGCACGGTGCGGCAGTACAACGCGGCATTCGGCATCGAGCTGCAACGCTACGAACATCAGGTCGACCATACCGTGCATCACTTTCGGCAGCCGAGCGGCCCCGTGCATTTGCCGGAAGACATGCATGAGGTCGTGACCGCCGTGGTGGGGCTCGACAATCGCGCGAAGGTGCAACCGCACTTTCGCATCGTTTCGCCGATTCCGGGCGTCGCGACGGAAGCGAGCGGGGCGCCCATCCGCCCGCCCATCCGCGCGGCGCGCGCCGTCACTCATTCGTTCACGCCCTTGCAACTCGCGGAGCTTTACGGCTTTCCCGCGGGCGACGGCACGGGCCAGTGCATCGCGATCATCGAGATGGGCGGCGGCTACGACACGGCCGATCTCAGCGCCTATTTCGGGGAACTGGGTGTGAGCGCGCCGCGCGTGGAAGACGTATCCGTCGATCAGGTGACGAACGCCCCGAACGGCGACCCGAACGGCCCCGACGCCGAAGTGACCCTCGACGTGGAAATCGCCGGTGCGCTGGCGCCGGGCGCGCTCATCGCGGTGTATTTCGCGCCGAACAGCGAAGCCGGCTTCGTCGATGCCGTGAGCGCCGCGCTCCACGACAGCGAGCGTAAGCCAACGGTCATCTCGATCAGCTGGGGCGCGCCGGAGTCGGCATGGTCGCAGCAATCGCTCGGCGCGCTCAACGATGCGATGCAGACGGCCGTGGCGCTCGGCGTCACCGTGTGCGCGGCCTCGGGCGACAGCGGCTCGGCCGATGGGGTGGGCGATGGCGCCGATCACGTCGACTTTCCCGCTTCCAGCCCCTATGCGCTCGGCTGCGGGGGCACGCACATCGCGGCGTCGAATGGGCGGATCAAGAGCGAAACGGTGTGGAGCAGTGGCGACAATGGCGCGACGGGCGGCGGCGTGAGCGCGACCTTCGCGCTGCCGGACTGGCAAAAGGGTTTGCGCGTCGTGCGCGGCGGCGGGGCAGGCGCGCTGGTGCGGCGCGGCGTGCCCGACGTTTCCGCCGATGCGGATCCGGCCACGGGCTACGTGGTGCGCGTGGCCGGCGCGGACACGGTGGTGGGCGGCACGAGCGCGGTAGCGCCGCTCTGGGCTGCGCTGATCGCACGCATCAACGCGGCGCGCGGCACGCCCGTCGGCTTCGCGAACGCGCGGCTCTATGCCCAGCCCAGCGCCTTCAACGACGTGACGAGCGGCAGCAACGGCGACTTCTCGGCGGCGCCCGGCTGGGACGCCTGCACGGGCCTCGGCACGCCGGTGGGCAGCAAGGTGGCGGCCGCGCTCGGCGGGGCGCAGCATGAGCGCCGTATGCAGCAGCAGCGTGACGTGACGACAGGCGGATAGAAACGCGGCGATGCGCGCGGCATGGACGCTCGAATGCGAGGTCGCATGTGCTTTCCAGGACGGTCACAAGACGGGCTCATTCGCGAGGACACGAAATGAACGACGAGGCGCAGTCCACCAACGGAAACGGCGGAAGCGGCGCGGCGCGAGCGGTGGGCCCCGAGAGCGGCAACGGCAAGCATCGCACCCAGGCCGACGAGCCGTACTTCGATCCCACGGCCTACGGCAACGGTCCCGACGACTTCGTGACCAACATGACCGAGAGCGCCGCGATCACGCATCACGCCATCCAGATCGGCAAGGAAGTCATTGCCTATACGGCGACGGCGGGCCATCTCGTGACCGTCGACCCGAGCAGTTCGCAGCCCAACGCCAGAATCTTCTACGTGGCGTTCACGAAGGACGGCGTGCAGGCGCAGGACCGTCCCGTCACGTTCTTCTACAACGGCGGGCCGGGGTCGTCTTCGGTGTTCGTGCTGCTCGGCTCGTACGCGCCCAGGCGCATCAAGACCTCGATGCCGGGCTTCACGCCGCCCGCGCCCTATGCCCTCGAAGACAATCCGGACAGCCTGCTCGACAAGAGCGACCTGGTGTTCATCAATCCGGTGGGCACGGGCTATTCGGCGGCCATCGCGCCACATCACAACCGCGACTTCTGGGGCGTGGACCAGGACGTGGATTCGCTCAAGCAGTTCGTCAAGCGCTACCTCAGCGCGAACGATCGCTGGAATTCGCCGAAGTTTCTCTACGGCGAATCGTACGGCACGGCGCGCAGCTGTGTGCTGGCCTACCGGCTGCACGAGGACGGCGTGGATCTGAACGGCATCACGCTGCAGTCTTCGATTCTCGATTACACCCAAAGCGGCAATCCCGTGGGGGCGCTGCCCACGGCGGCCGCCGATGCGTGGTACCACGAGCGCCTCGGCGTAACGCCCGCGCCGAAGGACTTGCAGGCGTTTGCCGCAGAGGTCGCGCAATTCGCGCGCACCGATTATCTTCAGGCGCTCTCGAAGTTTCCCGACGCCAACGACAAGACCATCGCGGCTACGCTCAAGACACTGTCGCAATACACGGGCATCGACACGCAAACGCTGGAGTCATGGCGTCTCGACATCGCCTCCTATGACAGCCGGGGCAACTCGCTTTTCCTCACCACGCTCATGAAAGACAAGGGCGTGGCGCTCGGCTCTTACGACGGCCGCGTGACCGCCATCGACACGGGCATTGCCGGCAACATCGATCCCAACTCGGGCGGCAACGATCCGACCATGACGGCGGTGAGCGGCGTCTATACGGCGATGTGGAACAGCTATCTCAACGAGCAGCTCAAGTTCCGCACGAACTCGTCGTTTACGGACTTGAACGACCAGGCGTTCAAGAACTGGGACTTCGGCCATATCGATCCGACCGGCGCGCAAAAGGGCGTCGACGAGCAGGGCAATATCGTGCTCTACACGGCGGGCGATCTCGCGGCGGTCATGGCGCTGAACCCGGATTTGCGCGTGCTTTCGGCGAACGGCTACTACGACTACGTCACGCCGTTCTACCAGACCGTGATCGATTTGCAGAAGATGCCGCTGCTGGACCAGAAGGTGCGCAACAACCTGAGCGCGCGCTTCTATCCGTCGGGCCACATGGTGTACCTGGATGCGGGTTCGCGCACGGCGCTCAAGGCCGATCTCGCGAAGCTCTATCAGTCCGCCGTCACGGACCAGCCCGCGGTCGCGCGCATTCGCGCACTGCAGCGCATGAACACGATGAGCGCCATGCACCACTGATGCGCCCGTGCGCGGTGGCTCGCACCTATTGCGTGCGGCCCTGCGCCATCGCTTCGAGGCAGGCGCGTGCGTCGCCCTGCACGAGGTGCGCCGCACACGCGATCATGAGGTTCACGGGCAGGCCGAAATCTTCCACCAGATAGCCGCGTTCGCACACGCGCCCTTGCGCGTCGGGCAGGGAAGGGACGCGCTCGATGAGTGCGCGCGTGTCGGACGCATAAGCCCAGATTTCCTTGCCGAGCGCGGCCGCATAGCCGATCTCGAAGGCCGTGCCCGAGTCGGGCTCGCCGGGGCCGCGGAAATCGTTCACGTTGGCCATCACGATGTCCGAGGTGCGGATCGATTCGATATTCGCGCGATAGATCCATGCGGCCTTGCGCGGCCCGTCGAGGTCCGCGGGCGCTTGCTTGTCGAGCGGATAGACGCCTTCGAAGCCAAATTCCGCACACGCGGCGACGAGGCGCGCGCCGTGCTCCAGCGCGTCGCGCCGGAAGACGTCGAAGCCGGCGAGATACACCCGCGGACGGCGGGGCAGCGGAGCGGTATTCATTGCGCTAGATTCCTCACTGGTCGGGGTTGCTTCGTCGTTCGGCGATTGTAGCGCCACCTTCCAGCGGGAGGCGCGCGCTCGCGTCTGACCGTGACTTTCCGACGATTGACGGCAATTGCTGTACCTGGGTACGATCTGCCGCTTGCTTTTTTCAATGGATGTCCGATCAAGCCCGTTTGATTCGAACTGCAAATCAATTGCCGCTCCTTGTTATTTTCATCAACGGCTTAAAACGGCTGACGCGCCTGGTATTTCCCACATATTGTGCGAAGATTCGCCATGACGACAATTAGAGGCTTTTGCGCAAGCGCGCCGGCGCGAACCAGACATGACGAGGACCCACCCATGAACCGACCGAAGCTGCCGGCGCTCGCCTGCTGGGCCATCGCGCTGGGCTTTGCGCTGCCCCAGCCGGCGGCCGCCCAGGTCGCGCAGCCCACGCTCGAAAAGGTGCGCTCGGCGAACATCATCGCCATCGGCTATCGCGAGACTTCCGTGCCGTTCTCGTACGTGGTCGGCGACAAGGTGACCGGATTTTCGCAGGACATCTGCGACAAGGTGATCGAGGCGGTCAGGGCGAAGACAAAACGGCCGGATCTGCAGGTGCGATTCATTTCCGTCACTTCGCAAAACCGCATTCCGCTCGTGCAGAACGGCACGGTGGATCTCGAGTGCGGCGTCACGACCAACCTGAAGGCGCGCCAGGCCCAGGTGACGTTTTCCAATACGTTCTTCGTCGCGACCACGCGGCTGCTCACGCGCAAGGATTCGGGCATTCACGACTTTGCGGACCTCGCGGGCAAGACGGTGCTCACCAACCAGGGCACGACGTCCGAGCGCATCTTGCGGCAAATGAACCTCGACAAGCAGATGAACATGCGCATCATCAGCGCGCGCGATTACGCCGAGGGGCGCGCGATGCTCGAAGCAGGCCGGGCGGTGGCCTACATGATGGACGACGTGCTGCTCGCGGGCACGCGCTCGCTCACGTCGAAGCCTGGCGAGTGGGTGATCGTCGGCACGCCGCAGTCATCGGAGGCGTATGCGTTCATGATGCGCAACGGCGACCCCGAATTCCGGCAACTCGTAAACGGCACGATGGCGGGACTCATGAAGAGCGGCGAGATCAATACGATCTATAAGAAGTGGTTCGAGAGCCCGGTGCCGCCGAAGGGCGCGAATTTCCAGTTCCCGATGAGCGAGCAGTTGCGCGCGCTCTATGCGACGCCGAACGACCAGGCCTTCGACTGAGCGTGGCCCGCGTGCCCGAACCGTGAGATCATCTCGTTCCTCACGCGCCGGGCGGCCCACGGTCAATAGGCACGCCGGTTGCGAGACGCGCGTATGAGCCGCAGCGGCCCATGCGCGCGATGCATCGATCAAGACGGGACAGGCGCAATACAAGCGGGAGCGGACATGCAAGAAGAGGGCAGCACGGTGGTGATCGTCGGGGCAGGGCACGCGGGCGGCAACGCGGCGGCGCTGCTGCGTCAATATGGGTTCAGCGGCCGAATCGTGCTGGTCGGCGAAGAGCCGGTGCCGCCTTATCACCGGCCGCCGCTCAGCAAGGGTTACTTGAAAGGCGAGTCCGATGTCGAGCGCCTGTGGCTCAAGCCGCGCGCGTTCTACGACGAGCAGCGCATCGACCTGAAGCTCGGCGCGAGCGCGCAGTCGCTCGACCGCGCGAGCCGCACGCTCACGCTTGCCGACGGCAGTGAGCTTCAGTACGACAAGCTGATTCTCGCGACCGGCTCCGCACCACGCGCATTGACGGTGCCGGGCCACGATCTCGCGGGCGTGATCGCGCTGCGCACGCTCGCCGACGCGGACGTGCTGCGTGAGCGCGTGAAGCCTGGCGAGAAGCTCGTCGTGATCGGCGCGGGCTATATCGGCCTCGAAGCCGCTGCGGCGGCGCGCGCGCTCGGCCACGAAGTCACCGTGCTCGAAGCTGCGCCTCGCGTGTTGGGGCGCGTGACGGGCGAGACCGTCTCCACCTTTTATGCGAACGAGCATCGCGCGCAGGGCGTGGATCTGCGGCTGAACGCGCAGATCGAGGCGCTCGTGGGCGAGCACGGCAAGCTCGCCGGCGTGAAGCTCGCCGGCGGCGAGATCGTGCCCGCCACGCTCGCGCTGGTCGGCATCGGCATCGTGCCGAACGAGGCGCTGGCAAAGGCGGCGGGCATCGTGTGCGCGAACGGCATCCAGGTGGACGACGACGCGCGCACGAGCGACCCGGACGTCTTCGCCATCGGCGATTGCGCGCACCGGCCGCTCGCGCACTATGGCCGCGCGGGACGGCTGGAAAGCGTGCACAACGCCGTGGAGCAGGCGAAGCTGGCCGCCTCGGCGATCGCCGGCAAGCCGCGCCCCGCATGCGACGCGCCGTGGTTCTGGTCCGATCAGTACGACCTCAAGCTGCAAACGGTCGGCCTGCTCGAAGGCTATGACGAGGCGATCGTGCGCGGTGACCCCGCCGCGCGCCGCTTTGCGGTGTACTACCTCAAGGACCGCGTGCTGCTGGCGGTCGATGCGGTCAGTTCGATGCCCGACTTTCTCTGCGGCAAGAAACTGGTGGGCAAGGGCGTGAAGCTCGACCTCGACGCGCTGCGCGATCCGGCCACGGACATGGGCAAGTTCGTGGCGGCGGCGCTTGCGTGAAGGGAGCAGTGGGCGGCGATGTGGACCGGCTCATCGAGAGGCGCGGCGTGAAGCATCGATCCGGACAGCGCCGAACCAGGGCGAACAAAACCTCGAACCGAACTGTCACGACTCTCGGCTAGAATGCGAACGCGGCGCCGCCCACGAGGCGGCTCGATCCGATAAAGAAGCCGCGCCACACGGTGTTCGCGCCAGGACGAACGCCGCGATTCGAGGGGAATGACGCAATGGAACAACGCTCCCGCTTTGGGGCGAGCCTGCTGCCTTATCTGCTCGTCGGCCCGCAGCTTGCGGTGACCGTGATCTTTTTCCTATGGCCGGCCGGGGTAGCGCTCTGGCAGTCCACCCAGGCCGAAGACGCCTTCGGCACCGCTTCGGTGTTCGTCGGCTTTGCCAACTTCACGCGGCTCCTGCACGATCCGCTCTATCTCGGCTCGGTCAGGACCACGCTCGTTTTCACGGCCCTCGTGACGTTCGGCGGCCTCGCCATTTCGCTGCTGCTCGCGGCCATGGCCCACCACGTGACGCGCGGCAAGCGCTTTTATCAAACGTTGCTCATCTGGCCGTATGCGGTTGCGCCCGTGATCGCCGCCGTGCTGTGGGGCTTCCTGTTCAACCCGAGCATCGGCCTCGTGACGTTCGCGCTCGCGCGCTTCGGCGTGGTCTGGAATCACGCGCTCAACCCCGGCCAGGCCATGACGCTCGTTGTGATCGCATCGGTGTGGCAGCAGATCAGCTACAACTTCCTGTTCTTCTACGCGGGCCTGCAGTCGATTCCGCAATCGCTCTTCGAAGCGGCCGCCATCGACGGCGCGGGGCCCGTGCGGCGCTTCTTCGGCATTGCGTTTCCGCTGCTCTCGCCCACGAGCTTCTTTCTGCTCGTCGTGAACGTCGTGTATGCGCTTTTCGATACGTTCCCGGTGATCGACGCCGCCACGGGCGGCGGCCCCGGCCAGGCCACGCGCACGCTCGTCTACAAGATCTTCGACGAAGGCTTTCGCGGGCTCGACATCGGCAGCTCGGGCGCGCAGTCGGTCGTGCTGATGCTGATGGTCACCGCGCTCACGATCTTCCAGTTCCGTTTCATCGAACGACGGGTGCAGTACTGATGGTCGAAAACCGCAAATACTTCAACCTGTTCTGCCACGTCATGCTGCTGCTCGGCGTGGCCGTCGTGGCCTTCCCCGTGTACGTGGCGTTCTGCGCGGCCACGATGAACGAGAAGGAGGTGTTCACGGTGCCGCTCTCGCTCGCGCCCAGCACGCACCTGCTCGCGAACATGGCAACCGTATGGAACACCGGGACGGGCAGCGCGGCGAGCCCGTTCAGCACGATGCTCATGAACAGCGTCATCACGGCGCTGGTGATTTCGGTGGGCAAGATCGCCATTTCGATCGTCTCGGCCTATGCGATCGTGTTCTTCCGCTTTCCGTTCCGGCGTCTCGCGTTCTGGCTGATCTTCGTGACGCTGATGCTGCCCGTGGAAGTGCGCATTTTCCCGACGGTGCAGGTGGCGGCCACGCTGCATCTCACGAACACTTACGCGGGCCTCACGCTGCCGCTCATCGCCTCGGCCACGGCCACGTTCCTGTTTCGACAGTTCTTCCTCACGCTGCCCAACGAACTGATCGAGGCCGCGCGCATCGACGGCGCGGGCGCGCTGCGCTTCTTCTGGGACGTCGTGCTGCCGCTCTCGAAGACGAACATCGCGTCGCTCTTCGTCATCACGTTCATCTACGGCTGGAACCAGTATCTGTGGCCGATCCTCATGTCGAGCACGGCTTCGATGACGACCGCCGTGGTGGGCATCAAGAGCATGATTTCGAGCGGCGACGCGGCCACGCAATGGCATCTCGTGATGTGCGCGACGATGATCGCGATGCTGCCGCCGCTCGTGGTCGTGCTGGCCATGCAGCGCTGGTTCGTGCGCGGCCTCGTGGATGTGGAGAAATGACGATGGGTGCAATTCGGGAGACGGCATGGCGGCATTGAGCATACGGGGCGTGACGAAGTCGTACGACGGCGCGCAGCAGGTTCTGCACGGCATCGACGTGCAGGTGCAGGACGGCGAGTTCATGGTGCTCGTCGGCCCGTCGGGGTGCGGGAAATCCACGCTGCTGCGCATGGTGGCGGGGCTCGAAACGATCACGTCGGGCGAGATCGCCATTGGCGGGAAGGTGGTCAATCGCGTGGAGCCAAAGGATCGCGACATCGCGATGGTGTTCCAGAACTATGCGCTCTATCCGCACATGACGGTCGCGCGCAACATGGCGTACAGCCTCAAGCTGCAGGGGCTCGACCGCAAGACGATCGATTCGCGCGTGAGCGCGGCCGCAGAAATCCTCGAACTGGGCAAGCTGCTCGAGCGCAAGCCGCGCGAGCTTTCGGGCGGCCAGCGTCAGCGTGTGGCGATGGGGCGCGCGATCGTGCGCGAGCCCTCCGTGTTCCTGTTCGACGAGCCGCTGTCGAACCTCGACGCGAAGCTGCGCGTGCAGATGCGCCTTGAAATCCAGCGCCTGCACGCGCGACTGCGCACGACGAGCCTCTACGTCACGCACGACCAGATCGAGGCGATGACGCTCGCGCAGCGCGTGATGGTGCTCAACGCGGGCCGTGCTGAGCAGATCGGCACGCCCGGCGAGGTGTACGACCGGCCCGCCTCGATGTTCGTGGCGAGCTTCATCGGCTCGCCGGCGATGAACCTGCTGCACGGGCGCGTGAGCGACGACGGCCGGCGCTTCGAAATCGCGGGCAACGGGCCCCATCTGCCGCTCGGCGAGCCGCCGGCCTGGTTGCCGAAGGGCACGGAATGCGTGCTCGGCGTGCGGCCCGAGCATATGCACGCGCGAGGCGCCGCGGAGCCGGTCACGCTCGAAGTCGAGACCTGCGAGCTGCTCGGCGCCGACAATCTCGCGCACGGCCGCTGGGGCAACGCGGATGCGGTGGTGCGCCTGCCGCACGAAACGCGGCCCGCGCCCGGCGAGCGGCTGGCGGTGCACCTGCCGCCTGCCCGGCTGCATTTCTTCGATCCGGCGACGGGCAAGCGCCTCGGGTAGAACGCGTCCGGCATGCGGCTGCGCCGCTCGCGGCGGCCTCGATTGTCGTAAACTGTCGCATTGCGCGGGCGCGAAGCTGCCGGCGCGATCGACACAGGCACGTGCCGGCATGAACCGGCACCCCATACGAACAGGCGACATGGCCGCAATCCCTCCTCTTCGCTTTCTCGCCCTATCCGCGCGTTTCGCACGTTGCGCAGTTAACGCGCGGCTTGCACGTTTCGCACGTTTCGCACGTATTGCGCGTATCGCGCGCCGGAGCCCCGCTTGAGCGCGCGCGAACTGCCCACGGGGCTGATGCTGGTACACGGCAATCAGCCCGAGCGCATGCGCGATCTGATCGTCAACTGGATCAGCCAGAATCCGCTCGCACCGCTCGAAAAGGAAATGTTCCTCGTGCAGAGCAACGGCATCGCGCAGTGGCTCAAGCTCGCGTTCGCGGCCGATCCGGAGGAGGGCGGCTGCGGCATCGCCGCGGCGTTCGAAATGTCGCTGCCGTCGCGCTTCCTGTGGCAGGTTTATCGCGCGGTGCTCGGCAACGACGCGGTGCCCGCGGTCTCGCCGTTCGACAAGTCGCGTCTCGTGTGGCGTCTCATGCGCATGCTGCCCGCGCTGCTCGACGAACCGGGTTATGAACCGCTCAAGCGCTTCATGACGCACGACGAGGACCAGCGCAAGTGCTTCCAGCTCGCGCAGCGCGTGGCCGACCTGCTCGACCAGTATCAGGTCTATCGCTCCGACTGGCTCGCCGCGTGGGCGGCGCATGAGGACGTGCTGATCGATGCGCGCAACGCTCGCGTGCCGTTGCCCGAGGAGGCGCGCTGGCAGGCGGCGCTCTGGCGCGCCCTGCTCGCGGACGTGAGCGCTCATGCGCAAGACGGCATCGGCTTGCGCGACACGGGCCGCGCCGCCGTGCACGAGGCGTTCATGCAGCGCGCGCAGGCGTGGGAGGAGGGCGAACCGCGGCCGGCCGCGTTACCGCGCCGCCTCGTCGTGTTCGGCATTTCGAGCCTGCCGCGCCAGTCGGTGGAAGTGCTCGCCGCGCTCGCGCGCTGGTGCCAGGTGCTGATGTGCGTGCACAACCCGTGTATGCATTATTGGGCCGATATCGTCGCGGACCAGGACCTGCTGCGCGCGCGCCACGCGCGGCAGCGCCGCCGCGCGGGCGCGCCTGACCGCCTCGACGAAGCGCAGCTGCATCTGCATGCGCAGCCGCTGCTCGCGGCATGGGGCAAGCAAGGGCGCGACTTCATCGGCCTGCTCGACGAATACGACAGCGACGAGGCGCGCGAGACCTATACACCGCATTTCACGCGCATCGGGCAACGTATCGATCTGTTCGAAGGCGAAGACGCGCTCACGCTGCTCCAGCAACTGCAGGACGACATTCGCGATCTGCGCCCGCTCGCCGAGACGCGCGAACACTGGGATCCGGTCAATGTGCAGGAGGACGAATCAATTCGCTTTCACGTCGCGCACAGCGCACAGCGCGAAGTGGAGATCCTGCACGACCGCCTGCTCGCCGCGTTTGCGGCGGACCCGACGCTGCGTCCGCGCGACGTCATCGTGATGGTGCCCGACATCGAGGTCTATGCGCCGCATATCCAGGCCGTGTTCGGCCTGCTCGACGCCAGTGACCCGCGCAGCATTCCGTTCAGCGTGGCCGACCGCGCGCAGCGCGCGTTCGATCCGCTGATCGGCGCGCTGGAAATGCTGCTGTCGCTGCCGTACTCGCGCGTGACGGTGAGCGACGTGCTCGACCTGCTCGAAGTGCCGGCCGTGCGCGCGCGCTTTGGCATCGACGCCGAAGACGTGCCCACCTTGCACCACTGGATCGACGGCGCGAACATCCGCTGGGGCCTGCATGCGGCGCAGCGCGCGAGCCTGGGATTGCCGCAGGCCGACGAACTGAGCGCGCCCAATAGCTGGGCATTCGGCCTGCGGCGCATGCTGCTGGGCTACGCGGCGGGCGAGCGCGCGGGCGCATGGCGCGGTATCGAGCCATACAGCGAGATCGGCGGGCTCGACGCCGCGTTGCTCGGCCCGCTCACGCGCCTCGTCGATGCGCTCGACCATGCGTGGCGCACGCTGCGCGAGCCGGCCACGGTCGAAGTGTGGTGCGAGCGCCTGCGCGCGTTGAAGGCGGCCTTTTTCGCCGCGCAGGACGAAGACGCCTACACGCTCGACCGTCTCGACGCCGCGCTCGAAACGTGGCGTGAGGCGTGCGACGAAGCCGCGCTCACCGACACGTTGCCGCTCGCCATCGTCGCGGAGAACTGGCTCGCGGCGCTCGAAGGCGGCGGCCTCTCGCAGCGCTTCTTCGCGGGCGCGGTGACCTTCGCCACACTGATGCCGATGCGCGCGATTCCGTTCCGGCGCGTCTGCCTGCTCGGCATGAACGACGGCGACTATCCGCGCAGCCGCACGCCGCTCGACTTCGACCTCATGCGCCGCGACTATCGTCCCGGCGACCGCTCGCGCCGCGAGGACGACCGCTATCTGTTCCTCGAAGCGATGCTTTCGGCGCGCGACCATCTGCATGTTTCGTGGATCGGGCGCAGCGTGACCGACAACACGCCGCGCCCGCCCTCGGTGCTGGTCGGGCAGTTGCGCGACCACCTGAAGGCCGGCTGGCGGCTCGAAGGCGAAGAAGATGCCGATGGCCAGGCGCTGCTCGACGCGTTGACCATCGAGCATCGCTTGCAACCGTTCAGCCCGGACTATTTTCCGGCACGGCCCGAAGAAGCATTGCTTTACACGTATGCGCACGAGTGGGGCAAGCTCGCCGACGTGCGCCCCGGGGCCGAAGCGAATGCGCAAGCCCTGGCGCCGCCCGAGCGCGATGAGCCCCTGACGATTCGCGAACTCGGCGAATTCCTGCGCGACCCGGTGCGCAGCTTCTTCCGGCAGCGCCTGCGTGTCGCCTTCGAAAGCGAGGACGCGGCGAGCGAAAATCACGAGCCGTTCGAAGTGGACGCCTTGCAGGCGTGGCAGCTGCAAGACGAATTGATCCGCGCGCAGGTCAGGGCGATGGAGCGCGGCGAGGACGATCTCGAACCCGCGGCGCTCGCGCGCCTGGAACGGATGCATCGCAGCGGCGATCTCGCGTCGGGCGGCTTTGGCGAAGTGATCGGCGAGGAACTGCTTGCTCCCATGCCCGAGCTTTTCGTCGAATATCGCAAGGCGCTCGCGCGCTGGCCCGAGCCGCTCGACCACCAATACGAAATACGTCTCGATGCGACGTTCGACGGCCGCGTGGTGTCGCTCGACGACTGGCTCGACGATCTGCGTGAGGGCCCGCAAGGCGCGCTCGGCCGCGTGATTCTGGAGCCGGGCACGCTCGTGAAGGATCACCGTTATCGCGGCGACCGTCTCGTCCCGTACTGGGTCGCGCACGTGGCCGCACAGATCGCGGCGGGTCCGGTGACCACGGTGATCGTGAGCAAGGTGGGCGTGGCGGAGTTCGCGCCCCTCGACGAGCAGGCCGCGCGCGACTATCTGCTCGCGTTGCTCGCCGCGTGGGACGATGGTGCCCGCCGGCCGTTGCCGCTCGCCGTGAAGACTGCGTTTGCATGGCTGCGCAAGCTGCCGGATACCTTCGACGGCACGCGCGCCGCAGCGTCCGCGCAAGCGTGGGAAGCCGCTCGCATGGCGTACGAGGGCAACGCGCTGACGCGTGGCGAGCGCGACACGAACGCCTACTTGCGCCGCGCCTTTTCCGATTTCGACGCGCTTGCCGCGCACGACGATTTCATCACGCTCGCCACGACGCTGCTGCTGCCCGTCGCGCGCGCGCCGCTCGCGTCGTCGCGTGGGAAGCGCGCTTCGGTCGAGGCTGGAGAAACTGCATGAATCCGCTCGACAACATGGACGCCCAGGTGCTGGACCCGCTGCGCTTCCCGCTTTACGGCAGCCGCCTGATCGAGGCGAGCGCGGGCACGGGCAAGACGTTCACGATCGCCATGCTGTACGTGCGCCTCGTGCTCGGCCACGGCGCGCTCGATGCGGCGGCGGACGCTGCGGATTTCGCGGACGAGGCGCGCACGTCGGGGCGCGCGCTCACGCCGCCCGAAATCCTCGTCGTCACGTTCACCGACGCGGCGACGAAGGAACTGCGCGAGCGCATTCGCGCGCGACTCATCGAAGCCGCGCAATGCTTTCGCGTGGAGCCTGAAGACGTGCTCGAACGCGAGTCCGGCGAAGACCTGCTGCACGATCTGCGGGAGGACTATCCGCCGGAGCAATGGCCCGCCTGCGCGCGCCGCCTGCAACTCGCGGCCGAATGGATGGACGAGGCCGCGGTCTCGACGATCCACGGCTGGTGTAATCGCATGCTGAGCGAGCACGCATTCGACAGCGACAGCCTCTTTTCGCAGACACTCGAAACCGACCAGACGGAATTGCGCGCCGAGGTGGTGCGCGACTACTGGCGCACCTTCATGGCGCCGCTCGACGCGCGGTGCGCCGCCGAGGTCCGCGCGTGGTTCGCGAGCCCGGACGATCTGCACAAGGCGATTCGGGGGCTGCTTGCCCACGCCGACCTGTTGCCGGATGCGTGCGACCCCGGCGCGGCGCTCGACGACGCGCGCAAACGCGCGCAGGCAGAACTCGAAGCGCTGAAGGCGCCGTGGCGAGTCTGGATCGACGAAGTCGAGGCGCTGCTCCACGCGGCGCGCGCGGCGAAGCAGTTCGATGCCAGAAAGCTCAATTCGAAGCACTGCGAAACATGGATCGGCAAGCTGCGCGACTGGGCCAACGATGCTGATTCCGCGCATCCGGGTTTCGACGACAAGGCGGCGGTGTGGACGCGCCTCACGCCCGCCGGCCTCGCGGAAATCTGGGTAAAGGGCGATCCGCCCGAGCATGCCGCCTTCGTGGCGATGGAAAGCCTGCGCGCATCGCTGGCCGCGCCGCCCGAGGCGAAGCAGGACCTGCTGTGCCACGCGGCACGCTGGGTGGCGCGGCGCTTCGAGGAAGAGGAGGCGCGCCGCTCGCAAATGGGCTTCGACGATCTGCTCACGCGGTTGCGCGCGGCGCTGCAGCGCGAGAATGGCGCGAGGCTCGCGGAGATCATCCGCAAGCAGTACCCGGTCGCGCTGATCGACGAGTTCCAGGATACGGACCCGGTTCAGTATCAGATCTTCGATGCGGTCTACCGGATCGACGAGAACGACACTGGTACGGCGATCGTCCTGATCGGCGACCCGAAGCAGGCGATCTACGCGTTTCGCGGCGCCGACATCTATACCTATCTGCGCGCGCGCCGAGCCTGCGAAGGGCGGCTCTATACGCTGAAGAAGAATTTCCGTTCCACGCGCGCGATGGTCGAAGCGGTGAACCGTTGCTTCGAAGCGGCCGAGTCGCGGCCCGAGGGTAGCGGAGCCTTTTTGTTTCGCAGCCCTGATGGATGCGGGAACGCGCTGCCGTTCGTCGCCGCCGATGCGCACGGACGGCCCGAAAAACTGGTCGCGGCGGGCGCGGCGCTGCCCGCGCTCAACGTCTGGTGGATGCCGCCGGCCGAGGATGGCAAGCCGCTCAGCAAAGGCGCGTATCTCGCCGGCATGGCCGCGAGTTGCGCGACCGAGATGGTGCGCCTGCTCAATCTCGGCCAGGAGCATGCCGCCGGTTTTTCGGGCGAGCGCGGCATGCGGCCGTTGCAGCCCGCCGACATGGCGGTGCTCGTCAACAACCGCAGCGAGGCGCAGGCGATACGCGAGGCGCTGGCCGCACGAGGCGTGCGCAGTGTCTATCTCTCGGATCGCGACTCGGTGTACCAGACGCCGCAGGCCGAAGAACTGCGCTACTGGCTCGCGGCCTGTGCCGAGCCCGACGACGGCCGCCTCGTGCGCACGGCGCTCGCCACGCCCACGCTCGGGCTCGCATGGTCGGAACTCGATCTGCTCGGGCGTGACGAGATCGCGTGGGAAGCACGCGTGCTGCAGTTCCGGGGGTACCGCGACTGCTGGCGCAAGAAGGGCGTGCTGCCGATGCTGCGCCGCCTCTTCAACGATTTTCACGTGCCGCAGCGTCTCATCGGCGAGGCGGCGGGCGCGGGGATGAACGGCGAGCGCGCGCTCACGAATCTGCTGCATCTCGCCGAGCTGTTGCAGCAGGCGAGCACGCAACTCGACGGCGAGCACGCGCTGATCCGCTACCTGGACGAGCAGCGCGAGGACGAAAGCGCGGGCGGCGGGGGCGACGCGCGCCAACTGCGCCTGGAGAGCGATGCGGGACTCGTGCAGGTCGTCACGATCCACAAGTCGAAGGGCCTCGAATATCCACTCGTGTTTCTGCCGTTCGCCTGTGCGCACCGCGCCGTCAAGCCCGACGACGTGCCGTTCAAATGGCACGACGAGGAAGGCGAGTTGCGAGTCACGCTCGAAGCGGACGCGCGCGTGCTGTATCAGGCCGATCGCGAACGGCTTGGCGAGGATCTGCGCAAGCTTTACGTCGCGCTCACGCGCGCGCGCTACGCGACCTGGGTTGGCTATGGACCGGTGCAGGGCGTAGAAGCGAGCGCGTTCGGTTATCTGCTCAATGGCGGTGCAACTTTGCCAACTGAGGAGACCGAAGCATTTCTCGATGCCTTGCGCGGCCCGTGCACGGACATCGCCGTGGCGCCGGCGCCGCAGGCGCATCGCGAAGTGTTCGCGTTGCGCGATACCGGCGCGGTGAGAGGCCATGCGCGCACGCTTGCGCATCGGGAGCGCGAACGCTGGTGGATCGCGAGCTATTCGAGCCTCAAGACCGTGGAATCGTCGATCGGCTCGACCGCGCCCGTCGAAGCGGACGATGCCCGCGGCGCGCCCGATACCCGCAGCGAAGACGTCTTCCTCGAACTGCTCGATGCGAGCGTGCCGCCCGAGGAAGACGAAGGCTTTGCAAACGCCGGGCAAGCGAGCGTCGCGCCCGCGCTCGCGCCGATGCATGGCTTCGAACGCGGTGCGGACGCGGGCACCTTCCTGCACGAGCTGATGGAATGGGCGGCCAACGAAGGCTTCGCCGTCATCGCACAAGACGAGCCGCGCGTGCGCGACATGGTCGCGCGCCGCTGCAACGTGCGCGGCTGGTCGCACTGGATCGAGCCGCTCACGCAATGGATGCTGGGGCTCGTGCGTACGCCGCTGCGCCTGCCCGACATCGAAGGCGAAAGCGTTGCGCCCGTTGCGTTCGCGGCGCTCGAGCCGGGCTCGTACATGGCGGAGCTCGAGTTTTGGGTCACGGCGCACGACGTCGATACGCTCGAAATCGATGCGCTCGTCACCGCCTTCACGCTGGACGGCGAGGCGCGGCCCGCGCTCGACGCCGCGACGCTCAACGGCATGCTCAAGGGTTTCATCGATCTCGTATTCGAACACGAGGGCCGCTATTACGTGGCCGACTACAAATCGAACTGGCTCGGCCCCGACGATGCGTCGTATACGCCCGCGAAAATGCGCGCGCAGATCCTCCATTCGCGTTATGAACTGCAATACGCGCTGTATTTGTTCGCGCTGCACCGGCTGCTCAAGGCGCGCCTGCCCGATTACGACTACGACCGTCACGTGGGCGGCGCCGTGTATCTGTTCCTGCGTGGCGGCCATGCGCCTGGGCAGGGGCTGCATTGCGAGCGGCCGTCGCGCGAGCTGATCGAACGACTCGACGCGTGTTTCGCGCGTCGCAATGCGCTGGAGGATGTGGCATGACGAGGCGCCGCACGAAAGGACCGGACTGTTTCACCGGCGATCTGTTCCAGAATCTGGCCTTGCCCGACGCCGAGCCGGAACCCGAGCCGACACCCACGCGCAGCGCCGCGCGCGAGACGGCCGCGCAGATGCTCGGCGTCCTCGAAAACTGGGTCGAGCGCGGCTGGCTGCGCACGCTCGATGCCGCGTTTGCCCGCTTTCTGTGGACCGAAGCGCCGCACTGTCCGCCGCTCCTGTTGCTCGCGGCGGCGCTCGCGAGCCATCAGCTCGGGCGCGGTCACGTCTGTCTGGACTTGAAGGCCACGCTGGAGGACCCCGCATTTGCGCTCTCCCTGCCGCCCGACGGCCCGCAAGTGCTGGCGGCGACGCCGGCCCAGCCGCCGGCCGAAGTGCTGGCGGGCGTCACGCTCGCGCAATGGCGCGAGGCGCTCGCGGTGCCGGATCTCGTGAGCGAGGAAAGCGCGAGCGCGGAGCCCGCAAACGAGGCAGCAGGCAACACGCCGCTCGTGCTCGCCGGCACGCGGCTCTATTTGCGGCGCTACTGGCAGTACGAGCAGGACGTGCGCGCAGGCATCGAACGGCGCCTCGCGCGCGCCGCACAGGTCGAAGCAGGATTGCCGCTGGAGGTGGCCCGCGCGGCGCTCGATGCGCTGTTCGCGCCGCATTCCAAGGAAAGTCCGCGCGCCGCCGACTGGCAGAAGCTCGCGTGTGCGCTCGCCGCGCGCAGCGCGTTCAGCATCGTCACGGGCGGGCCGGGCACGGGCAAGACAACCACGGTCGTCAGATTGTTGGCACTCCTTCAGACATTGGCGCTCGGCCGCGCCGGGCAGGGAACGCGTGCGGCGAGGCCGTTGCGCATCCGGCTTGCTGCGCCCACGGGCAAGGCCGCGGCCCGTTTGAACGAATCGATAGCGGGCGCGGTGGAGCGATTGCCGTTCGAGGCGTTGCAGGCTCACGTCGATCCCGCGACGCTGCGCAACGCGATCCCGACCGTCGTCGCCACGCTGCATCGCGTGCTGGGCACGCGGCCCGGCAGCCGGCGCTTCAGGCATGACGCCGCGAATCCGCTGCCCGTGGACGTGCTCGTGATCGACGAGGCCTCGATGGTCGACCTCGAAATGATGGCCGCCGTGCTCGACGCGCTGCCGTCATCCGCGCGTCTGATCCTGCTGGGCGACAAGGACCAGCTCGCATCGGTCGAAGCCGGCGCGGTGCTGGGCGAATTGTGCGACCGCGCGCGCGAAGGGCACTACACGCAAGCGTCGCGCACGTGGCTCGAAGCGGCCACGGGCGAGCGCATCGACGCCGCGATGCTCGACGAGGACGGACTGCCGCTCGATCAGGCCATTGCGATGCTGCGCGAGAGCCATCGTTTCGCATCGGAGAGCGGCATCGGCGCGCTGGCCGAACTCGTCAACGCGGGCGATGCAGTCGCTGTCGCGAAGATCTGGTCGCGCGGCTACGACGATCTCGCGCGGATCGTCTGCCAGGCAGACGACGATGGTCCGTTGCGCGCACTCGTCGTCGAAGGCCGCGTGGATGAAAGTGGATCGGTGCGGGCGCAGCGCCACGGCTACCGCCACTACCTGGAAACGATGCGGGCGACGCGGCCCGAGCCCGGCGCGCCGCCCGAGGCGCTCGCCGCCTGGGCCGCCGGCGTGCTAAAGGCGCACGGCGCGTTTCAACTGCTGTGCGCGCTGCGGCGCGGTCCGTGGGGCGTCGAGGGCTTGAACCGGCGCGTCGCGCGGCTGCTGCACGAAGAAGGTCTCATCGATCCGCATGGCGACTGGTACGCGGGCCGCCCCGTGCTCGTCACGCACAACGACTACGAACTCGGGCTCATGAACGGCGATATCGGCATCGCGCTGGAACTGCCCGTCGCGGCGGGCGAGCCGACCGTGCTGCGGGTGGCGTTCCCGGCCGGCGACGGCTCGGGCACCGTGAAGTGGGTGTCGCCGAGCCGTTTGCAAGGCGTCGAAACCGTGTTCGCGCTCACCGTCCACAAGTCGCAGGGCTCGGAATTCACGCACGCCGCACTCGTGCTGCCCGACACGTACAGCCCCATTCTCACGCGCGAACTCGTCTACACGGGTATCACGCGTGCGCGGTCGTTTCTCACGCTCGCCGTGCCCGAGGGGCGCGCCGTGCTCGATCGCGCGGTGCTCGCCAGGGTGCAGCGCGCAAGCGGCCTCATGGCGGGACTCGCGCGCGACGCGCAGGCCGCGTGAGCGGTCGCCAAAGCACGAAGGGCCGCTCGCAGTGGCGGCCCTTCGCTCGTAGTGCGAAATACTTCGTCGAGTGTGCGCGTTAAACGATCGTGAGCGTCACGTCGATGTTGCCGCGCGTGGCGTTCGAGTACGGGCACACGATATGTGCCTTGTCGACGAGCGCCTGGGCGGCCGCGCGGTCCATGCCGGGCAGCGAGACCTTCAGTTCGACTTCGATGCCGAAGCCATTCGGAATCTGGCCGATGCCCACGTTGCCGGTGATCGAAAGATCGGCGGGCAGGGCGATCTTGTCGCGCGCCGCGACGAACTTCATCGCGCCGATGAAACACGCGCTATAGCCGGCGGCGAAAAGCTGTTCGGGGTTCGTGCCGTCGCCGCCCGCGCCGCCCAGTTCGCGCGGCGTGGTGAGCTTGAGATCCAGCTGGCTGGCGGGAATGACGGCGCGGCCATCACGGCCGCCGGTAGCGGTGGCTTCGGCGCGGTAGAGGACTTTTTCGATCGACATGACAGGCTCCTTTGAGCAAAGACGGTGAGTTAAAGGTACGGCTCGGTGCGACTTCCAATCTAGCGGTGCAAGGCGACAGGCATATGCACCGGGGTCCAGCAGAACAGCAAAGCAGCTTGCGAATTCATCGTTGTCAGTCTTTGTATTCTATCTACCACAAGATAGATTCGTAGTCGTAGAAACTCGATCATGATGCACCTTTTACGGCTATCTATCAGAAGATAGAAACCGTAGCCCAACAAAAGAGGCGGCGTACCGCCCCGGCTTGCAGCTTCAGCATTTCACTGGGCCACGCGCCACATGGCTTCTACATCTTCGAGGCGCGACTTCGTTTTGAACAGCCGGCTTGCCAGAACACTGCCCTGCAACGCCGCGAACAGGGTGCGCGCGGCGCTTTGCGCCTTACCCTTCACGACCAGCGTGCCTTCCCTGGCCCCTTGCGCCAGCACTTCGGCCAGCCAGTCTTCGTTGGCGCGGAAGAACGCCTGCACGGCCTGGCGCACGTTTTCGGGCAGCGATTCGATGTCGGCGGCCAGCATGCCGCACAGACAGATCTGGTTGCCGTCGCCCAGCGTCTTGCCGAAGAGCCGCGTGTAGATCGCGAGCTTTTCGCGCGCCGGGAGCGCTGCGTCGATGGATTGCAGTCCTGCCATGACCTCGCTGCTGTACTGGCTTACCGCTTCCAGCACGAGGTCGTCTTTCGATGGAAAGTAGTAGTGGATGCTGGACGTTTTCACGCCCACCAGTTCCGACAGGTCACGGTAGCTGAAGCCGTTGTAGCCGCGCAGCATCATGAGGGTGATGGCGTGGTCGAGAAGCTGCTCCCGCACTGTCAGTTTCGTGTCCATGGACTCCAATTTATCTACTGGAAGATAGATTGTCAAGCGGAATGGGCAATTTGTTTCCGCTGCTCCGGCGCGGCCAGGGGACCGCGCCGGGCGATGTCAGATGCCGCGATGCCCCGCGCTGAAGATCAGGCGCAAGCCGAGCGCCGCGATGGCGCCTGCGGCGATGCGGTCGATCCAGCCTTTTGCCTGCAGATACAGATCGCGCGGGCGCTGACTCGAAAAGCACAGCGCCACGACCGTGTACCAGCCGGTTTCGATCGCGAACACGAGCGGCGGCAACGCGAAGTAGCACCAGAGCGGCGGATGCTGCGGCAACAGCGCCACGAAGATGCCGCCATAGGCAATGGCCGTTTTCGGGTTGCTCAACTGCGTGGTGAGGCCGCTCCAGTAGGACTTGCCGGGCCGCTCGCCGGCCGCGGCCGTCTTGCTCACGGTGACCGGCGTGCCGGCGCCGCGCCAGATGCGCGAAGCGATATAGAGCAGGTAGGCGCCGCCCGCGATCTTCAGCGCCGCGTAGAGCCAGGCAACCGTGGCGAGCACCGTGTAGAGCCCGGCGAGCGCGATGCCGGCAAAGCAGATCGCGCCACTGCCCATGCCAAGCGCGGTGGCCACGCCGTCGCGGCGCGACAGGCCGATCGAGTTACGCGCGACGAGCACGAAGCTCGGGCCGGGACTCATGGCCCCGAGCAGAACGGCGAGGAGAATGCTGGCGACGGCGGCAAGTGCGGACATGACGGGGCTCCGATGAGGGAGGGAACCTCGAAGACTAGCACGCGCGTTTGTTCCGCGATATTCGCCTTCAGAAATTCCGCCTTGTCCGTGTCGATGTCGTCCCAGCCGAGCGTCGAGAGCGTCGAGCGGTGCGCGATGAAGAAAAGCAGAAATTGGCCGTACAGGCCAAACATGCGCACGATGCTGAGGGGATCACGCGCCGGTATGCCGGTCATGCGTTCCAGTCCCACCCGTCAACCGCGCGCTTCGCCACGCGCCATGCTGGCGAGCACACCGTCCCGGCGAATGAGCGCGTGAAAGAGCGCGGCTCCCAGATGCAACAGAATCGTCGCGTAGAGCGCCATGGCGAGCCAGGTATGCGCGGCGCGCAGCCATGCATAGAGCGTCACGTCATGCGGCGCGATGGGCGGCAGATGCAGGCCGCCGTACAGCACGATGGGATAGCCGCCCGCCGATAGCATCGACCAGCCGATCAGCGGCATGGCGATCATCAACAGATAAAGGGCGAGGTGCGAGGCGTGCGCGCCCGCGCGCTGCCAGGCCGGCAACCCGGCGGGCAGGCGCGGCGCTCCGCACCGGAGCCGCGTTGCGATGCGCACGATCACGAGAGCAAGCAGCACGATGCCCAGCGGACGGTGGAGCGCAAGCAGGGCCTCATGCAACCGCGAGACCGTGGAGACCATCCCCACGCCGACGAACAGCATCGTGACGATAAGGACTGCCATCGACCAATGCAGGAGGCGCTGCAACGTGCTGAAATGTTGGCCCGGTTGTTTCATGGCTGGGAGCCTCCATGCGTCTGCGCGAGTTCGGCTTCCTCGCGCGTGCGGCGATTGAACGAAACTGAATAGGCCGCCGAGCGCGCGGCGAGCAACGGGTCGTCGGAAGGCTTCAGCCCGTCGGGCAAAATGGTCGGATCGTAGTTCACGTCGCGGCACATGCCGTTGCTTTGCGGCTCGGCGCGCTGCAATACCAGCGTGCCGGCGTCGATCTGCTCGCGGTCCGCGGGCCATTGCTGCGTGGCGTCGTTCGTCGGATCTGCGGCGGCAGCGACGGTGAGCACGAGCCTCCAGCGCAAAGGGATCGCCGCGGGGCCCGCTGCGAAGCGCGCGGCGAAGTCGTCGGCGAGGAAGTTCGGGTCGGCCTTTTGCGCCGGCGTCTCCGGCGCCCAGGCCGCTTCGGGCACGGTTTGCCAGCGCACGGCGTGCCGGTTGCCGGCGGCGTCCGTGGCGATGAACGCGTTGACGCTGTAAAACGCCGTATTCGCGAAACTGGAGGAGGGCGGATGCGCCTTCACCCAATTGCGGAACGGCAGCGTTTCCGGGTTCGCCCGGAAAAAAGCGTCGAGCTTCGCTGCGTCGGGCTTTCCCGTCGCCGGGTCTGGCTTCGAAGCCACGAGCTGCCTATAGAATTGGTCCGGAGTGCGAACGATGAAGACAGGCACCGAGTTCATGCCGGTGCGCCACTGCTCGCCGTTCTGCAACTGGAATAGCAGAGCCATGCTGCGCACAGGCGTGCTGGCGTCCGGCGCGGCGGGGTTGCTGCCGGGAATGGCGAAGCGTCCGACTACGGGCGTGCGTCCCGGCGCGAACACGGCGGCACGCGACACGCTCGCGCCGTTGCCATTGCTTTCGAACCAGCCCTCCACACAGAGTCCCTTGGCGTGATTGCGCCGATAGCCCGGGTGGACGCCATAATTCGACTCGAACGTGTTGATGATATGCGGGGCGTCGAGGCGCTTCGGCGTGAGCCAGCCGGCCGTCCACGCGAACGCGGCGCCCGCGCAGCCCACCACGGCTGCGATGGCCGCGAATCGGCACGGCACGCAGATCGAGGCGCGATTCACGGACGGGCCCCTGTGCACGGGCGCGCGCCCGGCAATGCATGTGAAAGCGTAAGGTGTGCGAGAGTGTGCATGAACGATTCCAGTCGATGGCCGGAGGGCCGTTACTGGCGTCAACAACGCATGGCTGCGTTCTATTCCCAATGCGAAGAGAAATAATGCGAGCGTGCTCGGGCGTCATGTTTACGGGATTGAAAGCGCGGAATTCGATAGCTGCGCGATAAGCGGGCGGTGAATGCACGAATCGTGCGCGAAGTGAAAGAGCAACATTGACTGGGCTGGTTACGCGGAAAGGGTTCCGCTACCAGATCTTGGCTGCGCCGCCTGGCAGCACGGTGTGTCACTGCGTGGGTGGCCGGCGCGCATCGGGCGCGCCGTACGTCGGCTGGGTCAGCGTGCCGTGGAGTGCGTTCAATCTCGTTGCGTGAGCAACGAAATCGCATGCGTCGAGTCGAGGCGTGGGGCGTCCAGAGGCCGGACCAGCGATTTTTGCTGGGCTCGCGAATGCGTCGGCAGGCACCCGGCAAACTCAGTGCGACGCTCCGCTCACGGTTCCTGGTGGTTGCTGCGCCTCCCATGCCTCGACTGCCCGCTCCAGATTGAAGAACATCCGGTCGCGTCCGAGCGTCTTGCCGAGCGGTGAATTTTGCACCATTGCCAGTACGCCCGGGTTGAGACCCACGAGCCAGAGCATGATGTCCTGCTTGCGCAGCTTCTGTTCCGATTCTGTCAGCATTTTCAGCGCGGTGTACTCGAGGTCGGTTACGGCGCGCAGATGGAGCACGACGACCCTGGGATGCGTCTGCTCGATCAGCGTGCGGACCTTTTGGCCGACGCGCTCGGCATTGGCGAAAAAGATGGTCCCTTCGGGCCTCAACAGCAGAAGGCCGGGAAACGCCTCGTCGTCGGGGTGCTCGGCAGACACCGGACGAAACACGTTCGTGCCCGGCTTGCGGCGCAGCACATGCACGGGTGGATCGGACGTCTGGTGGGCAAGCGCCAGCAGTGACACGACAATGGCGACGAGGATGCCCTGCAACGTGCCAAGCAGTACGACGCCGGCGAGCGCAACCAGCGCCCACACCAGCTCTGTGTGTCGCACAGCGGCGATCGCACGAAATTCCGCGGGCTTGATCAGGCCGATCGAATAGACGATGACAACGGCTGCCAGCGTGGCATGCGGCATCAATCCGATGAAGGGCGCGAGAAGCAACATCGTGCCGAGCGCGACGGCAGCCGTGACCAGTTCGGCGAGCTGAGTGCGGGCGCCCGCGAGACGGTTGACGGCCGTCTGCGTCGTTCCGCCGCCCGCTGGCATGGAGCCCAGCAGCGCGCCTCCGACATTGGCAAGACCAATGGCCAGCAGTTCTCGATTCGCCTGTGGCGCAGGTTCGCCGCTCTCAGCGAATGCTCGCCCCGACGCGATCGTCTCGGTAAAGCTCATCAAGGCAATGCACGCGGCAACTGGCGCAAGCGACGCAACGAGGGAAACGTCGGGCATGGTGATGGGCGAGAAGCCCGTCGGCACCTTGCCGACGATCTCGACCCCATACGAGCGCAGGCCGAAGAGGCTCACGCCGCCGATCCCGCAGGCCACCGCGATCAGCGGTGCGGGTGCACGTGGAAAGAAGTGCTCGATTGCCACGAGGATGCCCACGGTAATCGCTCCCACAGCGACTGTCGCCGCTGACAGGTGAGGAATACCCGTTACGATGGCCAGCACGTTGTGGAAGAACGATCCCTTCGGGAAGTGAATGCCGAGCAGCTTCGGCAACTGATCCAGCACGATGATGACCGCTACCCCTGCCTTGAATCCGGTGAGCACCGGATCGGAAATGAAGTTGGCAACGAATCCCAACCGCAGGACCGCGGCGAGCGTAAGCATGCCCCCGACCAGCAAGGTCAACGTTGCCAAGGCGCTCAGCAGTTCCGCCGTCCCTCCTCGAGGGGCCGCGCGGGCGAGAGCGGCTGCGGCGAGGATGGCGATCGTTGCGCTGGTGCTGACGCTGAGCGGCCTTGACGACCCCAGGAACGCATAGATCACCATCGGAAGGAAGGCCGTATACAGCCCGACCTGGACTGGCAGACCCGCGACAGTCGCATAGGCCATGGCTTTCGGAAGAACGACCGCCGCAGCGGTCGCGCCAGCAATGACATCCGGCCTGAGCCAGTCCTTCTGGTAGTCGTGGACCCACTCGAGCACCGGAATGCGAAAGCCGCCTGCGGGATGGGTTGATGAAGCGTGTCTCATGAGCGACTCCCGAAGCCACGAGGCCAGTTTTGCGGAGCAACGTGCAATCGCGCCGACAACGGGCGGCAGACTACCCGCAGATCGCACCTGTCGAGCGATATGCTTTATGAGCGGTGCTGCGCCTGCCGTGCATCGCTCTCGCGCACCATGGCGGACGCAACGATGTCGTTCTCGTCAATGACAGTCGACGCGCCTGCCCTCAGGAGTAACAATCTGCGCAGTTCGTTCTCGCCCGACACCACGATCTTGAGCGCGGGATTGAGCGTGTGCGCCACCAGCGTGATCTCGAGGTTGCTGTTGGGATCGGCGCCCGTCACGAACAACGCACGGGCGGTATCCAGCCTGGCGCGCTCAAGTACGTCGTCGAAGGACGTCTGATCGCCGAGAATGACCATGTATCCCAGTCCAGAGGCTTTTTCGGCGCGCTTTGCGTCGCTATCCAGCACGAGCACGGTCGCTCCGGCATCCAGCAAACGGGCGGCGACCAACTGACCGACCGGACTAAACGGGCACACGACGATGTGGTTGTTCAGTGTTTCGAGCTTGTGCTCCATGGCCCTGTTCTCCCAGAAGACCATCACGTCGTCGCCCGACAGCATCCCTGCCAGTTGCCGTAATGCATAGCCGGCGACCACCACCGTCGCAAGCATCGCGACCAGCATGAATACCTTTTGGTCCGTATTGAAATCCGAGAAGTCGCCCAGGGTCGTGACGAGATTCACCGCATCCCAGAGGGCCGTGAACATCTTCGTGGTCAACGGCGCATCGGAACGATCGAGCAGCACCAGCCCGACCGACGAACCTAGCAGCACCAGAATCAGCAGGCCAATCGCGAAGCGTGCGCGGCGGTGCCATTCCTGGATGCGTAGTCCGCCAAGGCGTGGTTCTGCGATCCGGTACATCCGATCATTCCTCGAATCCGCTTTTTGAATTGCAGTCCGAACCATTCATGGAGGGCACGGACGAATAACCTGCTTTCCATACTGCCGCTTGACCAATCGGATCATGTCCTTGCCCGCGCGTTGCAGGAACACGTGGAGGCATTCGGTCGCGCGTCGTTTGCGACTTCGGCGTGCAATCCCGGGTCTCCTTTCTGGCGGACGCGATGCGGCGCTACTCAATATTTTTCGGGCACGTACCTGAAAGGATGGTCCAGTTCGCGGTACCCCCCGGCCTTTTGCCGGTGAGGCAACGACACCTTCTCCCTCGGTACGCTATGGTACGGAATCTTGCTGAGCAAATGACTGATCGCATTCAGCCGCGCGCGCTTTTTGTCGTCGGAACGCACGACGAACCAGGGTGCGATGTCGGTGTCGGTCAATGCAAACATTTGGTCGCGGGCCCGTGAATAGTCATACCAGCGACGATAGGACTCGAGGTCCATCGGCGAAAGCTTCCAGACTTTGCGCTCGTCGTGGATGCGGTCTTCGAGCCGCCGGGTCTGCTCCTCGGGACTCACCTCAAGCCAGTACTTGATCAGGATGACGCCCGAATGAATGACTGCACGCTCCACGAGCGGCACGATCATCAGGAATTCCTGCGCCTCATCCTCCGTGCAGAAGCCCATGACGCGCTCGACGCCCGCGCGGTTGTACCAGCTCCGGTCGAAAAGGACGACCTCGCCGGCGGCCGGCAGGTGCGGTATATAACGCTGCATGTACATCTGGGTCTTTTCGCGTTCCGACGGCGCAGGCAGCGCAATCACCCGGAACACGCGCGGGCTCGTGCGCTCGGTGATAGCCTTGATGGTGCCCCCCTTGCCGGCACCGTCGCGCCCTTCAAACACCACGCAGACTTTCGCCCCGGTGTGCACAACCCATTCCTGCATCTTGACCAGTTCGACGTGCAGGTGACGAAGTGCCTCCAGATACATCTTGTCGTCGACTTTGCCGTCTGCGTTCGGCTTGTCGCCCCTGGCTTCTTTAGGTGTTCCAGACATTTCGCTACTCCTGGAAAAAGCCATGCCCACTTTCCAGTCGTGTCACCGTGCAGGGAATGCGAGCAGAATGACCGATTCTGTCGGACCGCCCACGAGTTGAACACGACGAGAGTGCTCGGGTAGCGGCTCGGCATTTAAAGCCTAAGAGAACGCACTTTGCGATGATTGACCTAGATCAGCGAACAGCGTCTATTGCCATGCGGAGCCAACATCGCGATCGGAGGGACGTAACCCATCCGCTCAGACTGTTGCAGTGCTGCCGCCGCGAACCTGCTGCTCGAAGGACCGAAATGGAGGAGCGCGTGATAAAGAACGAGTATCGGTTCCACCGGTAGTCCGGTCAGCGAGCACGTTAACTAACATTCGGATTAGCTTGCTGAAATTCGACCTGCATTTCGAATGACTACTGCTACGTTCGTTCAAAACAAAGACGCTCGCCGATACGCTGGACGATTTTCTGATGCTCGGTGCATATGATATTCATCCCATCAGAAATCCTTACTACAATTTTTGGATCGGGTTAATGTCGGTCCTCGTGGCCGTGCCGATTGGCGGTTCTGGATCGTTCCATGTCAGCGAACAAGGAGAGAGCAAATGCCCGGCTATGAGGTCATCAGTAAATATCGATTCCTGAAAACCAAAAAGGAGAAGGGCAAGGACCGGGAAATCGTGAAGCAGGACGGTGATGCGCTGGACGCCGATTACCGGGACTTTGGGAAGATTTTTGATCTCTTTGAAAATCTCGATAGTTTCAAAGCGGGCCTCGAGACCGTGTCGGGTTTGTTGTGGGAGAACTATCGCACGATCACCAATCAGCGCAACCAGCGTCTCTACACGCCTGTTCCTGCGCCTCCTCCCGGCAATCTGTTCACGCGGTGCCTGGGCATGCTGGCACATCAATATGGCTTCACTTTTCAACAAGGGCTTTCCGCCGAGACGGATTTCAATACGGCGCCAATCGGGACCACGCTCATCGCCGGCGATCCGTTCATTGGCTCCTTGATCAGGGCGAAGCTGTTCTGGAAAGATGCCATCAGCGCCGATCATGGTGAACACAGTCACAGCCTGCAATGGCTCGTGGCCGCGCAGCTATTGAACGGCCAGACAACGAGCAGCATTCCCGACCTGTACGCCAGAACGGTGGACTACTGGATCATGAGCCGGGGCGTGGACACCATCAATTTATGGCAGCTTCTCGTCGACAGTTTTCCTGCCACCGGCACCACCGCGCGGGATCCCGACAAGCGGCTGCTAACCGATTCCTGGCGCTGCCCGCAAAATGTCACCCGCTACCTGCTTGGGAACCGCAATGGCTTCCAGCCCATTGCCGGGCATTTCGTTTCCAACTATCTGTACAAAAGATATTCAAACAGGAACTGGATCAGCATCACGACAAACAAGGAGACAAATACGAGCAAAATTAATCTGGCGAACATTTATACCGATACCGCCGCCAAAGCCAAAGAAGGCTGGAAGCAGGGTGAAGTCAACCCCGCGCGGCTGACACGCAAGACCGTCACGCCCGGCGACATAGGCGATCGCGGCGTGACTAAGGTGGAGTTTCACAGCGCTCCGGGGCTGTTGTATATG
Source organism: Paraburkholderia sp. JHI2823 (assembly GCF_038900695.1). NCBI lineage: Bacteria > Pseudomonadati > Pseudomonadota > Betaproteobacteria > Burkholderiales > Burkholderiaceae > Paraburkholderia > Paraburkholderia sp. JHI2823. Next base: position 86,820 of record NZ_JAYMRY010000003.1, read on the forward strand.
AAAGAAGGATGACGAAAATGCAATGCGGCGAACTCAGTGCTCGGTCGTCGAATTCCCGAGCGCTGAAGCGCCTGGTCGAAATCCAGTGAACCACGGGGCGAGGTAAAAAAAGCGGCGCCCGGAAGACGCCGCAACCAGGGAATAGACAGGAAACCTGATGGTGTAAGCAGCTTCGCACCGGGCTCAGCCTAGCCTGCTCACCGGCACGACCGCCGCCGGGTCGCTGATGCTCGGCCGGCCGTTCTCGATGTGTCCGGCGAAGCGCCACGCGAAGGTGGCGTCGTCGCGGCTGGTGACCGTGAGGTCATACCAGTGATGGCTCGACGCAAGAACCCAGACTTCCTCGATGTGGCCGCCTGCCGGCACGATCACATTGCGCCCGTGTGCGCCATAGGCGTTGTCGGTCACGTTCAGGTGCGCGACGCTCGTCCCCGTGTTCGAGAACGCGAGGAAGAGATTGCCGTTGGCGATGTCGTAGTGCGCCGACACGTAAGGTTGCGGCGAGCGGCCTGACTTCCCCGGACCCGATTGCGCGGCCGTGCCCGCGAAGCGCCGCACGAAACCGTTGGGGCCGTGCACTTCGAACGCGTAGATGCCGTTCGTCACGCTCAGATCCCATGTGTCGTCGAGCGACTTGCCCGCTTCGACGGTATAGCGCCAGGGACCGTCGCTGCGATTCGTGCCGTACACGTAGAAGTGCGCGCCCTCGCGGCCCGTATTTGCGATCGTGATTGAAAGCGTGTTGTTCAGCGCTTCCGGCTTCGCATTCACATGAAGCTCGTAAGGGAGCGCGCGTGCGTAACGCACACCGGGCTCCTGCGGGTCGATCGGCTGGGGCGTGGCCGGCACCGTCGGCGCCGAGTTGACCGAGCACTGGTTGTCGGCCAGCGCCATGTAGTTGCTCGTGTCGGGCAGTGAGGGCATCGTGGCGTCGGGCGTGCGGAAGTCGAAGCATGTCGTGAGATCGCCGCACACCGCGCGTCGCCATGCCGTGATGTTGGGCTCCTGTACGCCGAACCGTGCTTCGATGAAGCGGATCACCGAAGTATGATCGAACACCTGCGAGCAGACGAAGCCCCCCTTGCTCCACGGCGAAACCACGGTCATCGGCACGCGCGGGCCCAGGCCATACGGCAGGCCGTCGGCGGTGTACTTGCCGCCGCGCAGCGGGTTGACCACGTTGTGAATCTCGCCGTCCACGCTCACGGTCGACTTGCCCTGGGTAGGCAGCGTGGGCGGCTGCGGCGGCACGATGTGGTCGAAGAAGCCGTCGTTCTCGTCATACATGATGAATAACACGGTCTTGCTCCAGACTTCGGGGTTCGAAGTCAGGGCGTCGAGAATCTGCGACGTGTACTCCGCGCCATAGGCCGGCGTGTACTTCGGGTGCTCCGAGAACGCCGCAGGTGGCAGGAGCCACGAGACCTGCGGAAGATTATTCTGGAGTACGTCGTTTTTCAGCTCGGCGATCGTGCGCACGGTTTGCGCGCGCTGGTACAGCGCCGAGCCCGGCTGCGCGTTGATGAAGTTCGCGAAGTTCTGCAGGATGTTCGTCCCGTAGTTGCCGTTCAGCGGATCGCTGCCGTTCGTGCCCTGCTGGTAGATCTGCCACGAAATGCCGGCGGCTTGCAGGCGCTCGGGGTAGGTCGTCCACGAGAGGAGTTGATACGTGGGCGGCACGTCGTTGTCCACGTAGTCGTTGTTGTCGAGCAGCGGGCCGCCCATCGTGCCGGTCGGATCGACCATGCCGGTCATGAGGTAGGCGCGGTTCGGATGCGTCGGACCGGGCAGCGAGCAGAAGTAGTTGTCGCACACCGTGAAGGCATCGGCCAGCGCGTAATGGAATGGAATGTCGGCGCGCAGGTAGTAGCCCATCGTCATGTCGGTCTTGTACTGCGGCCACTGGTTGTAAAGACCGTTGTTGATCGCGTAGTGCGTGGGGTACCACGCGTGGTCGAGATCGCCCACGCATTGTGCGCTCGTCTTGAACGTGTCGAGATGGAACGGCAGCACGGGTTTCGTCGCGTCCGCCTTCGAGGGCTGATACCACACGGGCAGGCCGCCGGGCAGCGGAATCGGCAGGCGGTCGTTGTAGCCGCGAACGCCGCGCAGATGGCCGAAGTAGTGGTCGAACGAGCGGTTCTCCTGCATGAACACGACGATGTGCTCGACATCGCGGATCGTGCCCGTGCGCGAATTGGCCGGTATGGCCAGCGCATTGCGGATCGATTCGGGGAGAACGGTCATCGCGGCGGCGGCGCCCGACTGCGCGACGGTCTGCAGGAAACGGCGGCGACTGGTTGACGTCATTGCTGTTCACCTTTCTGCTTGAGGTTGGCGTGTCGTGCCCCGACGGTGGGCTGGCACAGGGGCACGCAGGTGCGGTGCTTCAATGGCTGGGCATGGCCGAACTGCTGGAATCGTTGCCGTTGCTGGCCTGGGTTTGCGCGGTTTCGCCTGGCGCGTAGCTCATGACCGGCGTGACCTGATCGCCGTCGGCGGCGAGGCTGGCCTGTGCCCTCTGCACGGAGTCGCTCGCGGTGGTTGCCACGTTCGCGCCATGAGCGGGCGTGGCGCCCGGGTTCGCCAAAACGCGCGCATCGGGCTGCGGCGATGTCGCCGCGCTGTTTGCCGATGGCGATGGCGATGGCGTTGCGGCTTGCTGGCTTTGCGCGGACGTCGGCGTTAGCGGCGTCGATGAGCCGTAACCGGGGCCGCATGCATCGAGCATGATCGTTGCGAGCACAACGATAACTGCGGTCGGCAGGGTCGCCGACACGCGGTAGGGGAGGTGCATTCTCACGTGCGCATCCGTTCTCTGAGGATGGGTCGCGCACAGTTTCGTCGCCGTTGAAGAAAAAATTGTGAAACGCGAGAAAACGTTTGCGCGAGTCGAAATCAGCGCTTCAACGCTCCGCATTACAAGCATGTGCTCGCAGATTCTCTGCTAACGAAATGCTTTCGCGTCGTGTGTCACGCAGCGGGAGGATCGCTGTCATGGTGGGCGGCGCGCAGAACGTCGGTAGCGCGATGCGGCATCTCGACCTGATCGATCAGGAACACGTCGCCGCGCGAATGTCCGGTGCGCAGCGGCAGGATCGCCTGATAGGCGCTCGAGCGATACCACTCGCGCGCGATTTCGCGGCTCGCGAACTCGATCATGATGAGGTCGCCGGAAAACTTGCCTTCGAGCCGCTCGACGCGTCCACCATGAATGATGAAACGGCCGCCATAGGGGGCGAGGGTGGCGTCGATCTTCCCCAGGTACTCGACGATGGCGGGGCACGGTTCGACGTCGCGCAGATGGGCGATAGCGTAAGCGGTCATGGCAGTCCTCGTGAGCGTGAAGCAGGATGAAAGGGGCTAACGCTTGCGAGAATAGGGCGCGCCGGGCGGCGAATCGATTACCTGGGAGGTAAGGCCGGCGGAGTAAAATACGCACATTCCGAAGCCCGGCCCGGGACGTTCCCGCTTTTCGCCACCGCCGCCATGAACCCGTCACCCGAGAACAAGCCTGCGCGCAAGCAGCCGCCCAAATGGCTGTTGAACACCCTCACGGCGCTCGTGGGCGTGCTGACGCTCGCGCTCGGTATCGGCTGGATCGTCTACAAGTGGGTCGTCGATATGGAGATTCCGTACTTCGCCATTCCGCTCGTGATGTGCGTGCCGGTGATCGTCGCCGTGGCGTTCCGCAACATCTGGGATTGAGGCGCGCCCAGCACCGCTTTCAAATCCCGAAGCGCTCGGCGCACGCCACCCGCACGCGCTCCACTACGGCCGGCCACGCTTCGTCGACGCGCTGGCGGAAGAGGCGCATCGTGCCCGGATACCACGGCGAATCTTCGCGCTCGTGCATCCAGCGCCAGTCCAGGTCGTAATGCGGCAGCAGCACCCAGCACGGCTTGCCGAGCGACGCCGCCAGATGCGCGGTGGACGTATCCACGCAAACCATGAGATCGAGCTGCGCGACGATGGCCGCCGTATCGACGAAATCGCGCACGTCCGAGCCGAGGTGCAGCAGCGGCAGGCTCGCGGGCGGGTTGCGGGCTTCGTCTTCGCCCTGACCTTTCTGCAGGCTCACGAAGCGCACCCCCGGCAGGTTCCAGAGCGGCGCGAGCGCGGCGAGCGTTGGCAGCGAGCGGTGCGCGTCGTTGAAATGCTTCGCGTTGCCCTTCCAGACGATGCCGATGCGCGGCCCCGGCGCGAGCGTGGCAAGGCGCGCGCCCCAGTGCTCGACGAGCGCGGGCTCGGGCGTCACGACGAGCGGCGCGGGGATCGTGTCGAGCGTCGTGCCAAGACGGTGAGGCACGCTTATCGGGCTCACCCAGTAGTCGAACTGCGCGGTGGCAGCGGCGGCGGCTTCGTGGCCCAGCACGGCGTCGATGCCGTCGGCGCCGCTGAAGAGCCGATGCAGCGGCGCCTGGCACGCGAACGCGATGTGCGCCGCGCCTTGCGCCTTGAGCACGCGAGCATAACGCCCGAATTGCAGCATGTCGCCGAGGCCGTCTTCCTGCCACAGCAACAGCGACTTGCCGGCCAGCGGTTCGCCCTGCCAGACGGGGCACTGCAGCAGGCCTTGTGTCGCGTGATGCACGAAACCGGGCATCGTATAGCGGCATTCGTAGCGCGCGAAGCCTTCCTCGAATCGGCCCATGCTGATGAGCAGCGTGGCGAGGCGGAATTTGGCGTCGCCGTACTCGGGGTTCGCGTCGAGTGCGCGGCGGTAGGCCGCTTCCGCTTCGTCGAGCCGGCCGTATTCCTTCAGCAGGCTCGCCACGTTGAAATGCGCCTCGGCGAAGTCGGGCCGCACGGCAAGCGCCTCGTGAAGCACGTCGAGCGCTTCGCCGCGCCGCCCGAGCGCCATCAGCACGCAGGCGAGATTGTTCCAGGCCTCGACCCGGCCGGGCAAGCGGCGCATCGTCTCGCGATAAGCGGCCTCAGCTTCGGGCAGCCGCTCCAGCGTATGCAGCGCGACGCCCAGGTTGTAATGCGCCTCGGCGTGATCGGGCGCGAGCGCGAGCGTCTCGCGAAAGGCCGCCTGGGCCTCGGGCACGCGCTTGAGATCGGTGAGCACGCAACCCAGGTTGTTGAGCGCGTCCACGAAATTGGGGCGTATCTGGAGCGCGAGGCGCACCGCGAGTTCCGCTTCGGCGAGCCTGCCGGATGCCTTGAGCAGCATGGCGAGATGGTTGAGCGCCTCCGGATACTGCGGCTGGATCAGCAGGGCCTGGCGAAAGGCCTCCGCCGCGTCGTCGCCTCGTCCCAGGTCTCGCAGCAACGTGCCGAGGCCGTTGTACGCCTTCGCATGGCGTGCATTGGCGGCAATGGCGGCGCGCAACGCGCTTTCGGCTTCGGTGAGGCGGCCTTGCCGGTGCAGCAGCAGTCCCAGGTTGTAGTGCGCGTCGGCGTGGCTGGGGCATTGCGCGAGTACCGCGCAAAACGCAGCTTCCGCTTCGGCGTGCCGCTCCTGGCGCTGCAGGACGACGCCGAGATTGCTGCGTGCGTCGATGTCGGCGGGCGTGAGGTTCAGCAGCCGTTCATAAAGCGCCTGCGCTGGCGCGAGGGCGCCGAGCGTCGCATAGAGCCCAGCGAGTCCGCGGTACGCCTCCGCGAAGTCCGGTTTTGCGGCGAGGCAGCGCTGCCAGAGCGTCTCGGCGCGCGCGACGTCGCCCATGCCCGTTGCGCTGAGCGCCGCGAGATTGAGCGCCGGCGCGAGCGTCGTGTCGTCGGTCGTCGCGCCCTCGCCGACGAGCGGTTCGAGCAGCGCGAGCGCTTGCGCGAAGCGGTGCGCCTCGCAATGCGCGTTGGCTTCGCGCAGGATGTCGTCGGGGGCGGGCGCGAGGGGCGTCGTAATGATCACGGTGAACGGTAGAAGCGGTGGTGCGCAGCTGTCTGCCTCGCACGAACAATGGGCCAGTCTCGAGGTTACGACAGCTGCGCTTCAGGCAACGGCGCGAACTGGGCGCATACGTTGCCCTTATTCGAGCAATGAGCGCGCAATGAGCCGGGTTGGCTGGCCAAGGCTTGCAGAACGCTTGCGAAATGGCGCGGCGCAGTGGGGAGACCGTAAGGGACATTGTTCGGCACGCACGGGCAGACCGGATGTGCCGATTTCTCGCTGGCGCCGCGCGCTCGGCGGCCACGTTCCCGAACTGCCGGAAACCCGCGCGAGCAAGAGCCGCCACGCGCTCACGCCGACACTCGCGCGACACGAGAATCCGGGCCCCGGCGCCCGCAGGCGCGATATGCGTGGGAACGGGAGGCGACTCAACCGGTGAATTGATTCGGCATCCGGATGACATGGCATCGCGTGCGGCGAGCGCCCGCGCGCAATGCCATGCCGCGTGCTCACGGCACGAGAACTTGCCGCCCGACCACCTTGCCTTGTGCGAGCGCCTCGAACGCGTCGTTGATTTCCGTGAGCGGCCGCGCCGAGACCGGCGAAGGCTGCATCCTGCCTTCGCGCGTGAGCGTCACGAGTTCGCGCAACTCGGGCAGCGTGCCCACATAGCTGCCTTCGATCTTCAGCGGCCGCATCGGGATGATGGGTAGCGAGAGCGTGAGATCCCCGCCCATCAGCCCGACGATCACGACATGGCCGCCGCGCGCGCAGGAATCGAGCGCGAGCCTGACCGTAGGCGTCGCGCCCACGAGGTCGAGCACCGCGCGCGCGCCGCCGCCCGTCGCGGCGATGACCTGCTGTAGCGCGTCGCTCGCTCGCGCGTCGATGGCGGCTAGCGCGCCGGCGGCGAGCGCCGCTTCGCGCTTGGCGGGGTCCACGTCCACGACGACCGCGCCCTGCGCGCCCAGCGCCTTGAGCACTTCGAGCGCCATCATGCCAAGACCGCCCGCGCCGATCACGACCACGGGGCCTTCGTGTATGCGCTCGCCAAACTTCTTCACGGCCGAATACGTCGTCACGCCCGCGCAGGCGAGCGGTGCGGCCTTCACGGGATCGAGGCCGGCGAGATCCACGAGATAGCGCGGATGCGGCACGATCACGTAGTCGGCGAAACCGCCGTCGCGCAGCACGCCGAGCGACTGCGGCTTCGCGCAGATGTTCTCTTCGCCGCGCTTGCAGGCCGCGCATTCGCCGCAGCCGATCCACGGATGCACGACTGCGGACGTCCCCGCTGGGAGTGCTTCTGTAGCGGCTTGCGCATCGGGCCCGAGCGCCACGACCTCGCCGCAGATTTCATGGCTCGGCGTGAGCGGCAGCTTGATGCCGCGATCGGCGAGCGAGAGTTTCTTGCCGCCGCCCAGATCGTAGTAGCCCTCCCAGATGTGCAGGTCGGAATGGCACAGGCCCGCGGCCTTCACGCGCAGCAGCACCTCGGTGCCCTTTGGCTGGGGCACCTCGCGCTCGATCAGTTCCAGTGGCTTGCCGTGATGGATAACGCAGTAGCAGCGCATTTGCATCGATGTCTCCGTGATTGTGGTGTTCGACGGCCAGGCGATGACGATTGCTTCGCATCATAACGGATGCGGTGCAAACGCTATTTCCCTTGCAGGGTGCTCGATTCGTCCGAGGGTAGACGCAACACATGCTGATCGTTGCATAGCTAACGATATCCGGATATGCTACGCACATGTTCGATCATTGCCTTTACTTCAACACCACGGCGCTCGCGCGGCGCCTGGAGCGCGAATGGGCGGAGGCCTTCGAGCGCTTCGAGCTTACGCCGCCGCAGGGTTTCATGCTGCGCGCGGTGCTGGAGCGGCCCGGTTCGCTCCAGCGCGAACTGGCCGAGTTGCTTTCCATCGCCCGGCCCACGGCCACGCGCGTGCTCGACGGTCTGGAGGCGCGCGGCTATGTGGAGCGCCAGCGCACGGAGGGCGACGGACGCGAAGTGGCGATCGTGCCCACGGCACAGGCCCTTGCGATTGGCGAGGCGCTCAACGCCGCGAGCGCGACGGTCACGAGCCGCATGAAGCGCACGCTGGGTGGCGAAGCGTTTGTCGATACGGTGTCGCGCCTGCGCACGGCGCGCGCCACATTGGGCTGAATCCGCACGGCACGCGCGAAGCCCGGCAGGCTACAAGAAGGGCATCAAAGCGGCATCAAAGTGGCATCAAAAAATACGGAGTTGCATCATGCGGCGCATCGGCGCTTTTTGTATTTCGACGTGGCTCGCGGCCGCCGTTCTTTTTCTCGGCCGTCACTCGGTGCCGTTGATGGCGCTGAGCGGTGTAATCGTGTTTGCGGGCTTCGATCTTTTTCGTCCCGATTCCGGCGATCAGCAATAAAAGCCGGCGGCCGCCGCGCGGCGCCCGCCGTGTCTCACATTACATTTCCTCGGCCCACGAGAGGTTCTCGCGCGCGAGCAGCGCCGACGATGCCGCCGGCCCGAACGTGCCCGACGTGTAAGTGCGCGGGCGGTCGTTCAGTTCCTTCCAGCCGTGCAGAATCGGCTCGACCCACTTCCATGCGGCTTCCAGTTCGTCGCGGCGCATGAAGTGCGTGAGGCGCCCGCGAATCACGTCGATCAGCAAGCGCTCGTAGGCTTCCGCGCGGCGCTCGGGAATGGCCTGCTGGAGATCGAGGTTCAGGCTCACCGGCAGCATGTTCATGCCGCTGCCCGGTTCCTTCGCGAGCATCTGCAACTGGATCGATTCTTCGGGCTGAAGCTGGATCACGAGACGATTGCCGTAATTGCGCGGACCGCTCGGGAAGATCGAGAACGGCAGGTCCGCGAATTCGATCACGATCTCCGACTGGCGCTTCTGCAGGCGCTTGCCGGTGCGCAGGAAGAACGGCACGTTGGCCCAGCGCCAGTTGTTGATGTGCGCGCGCAGCGCCACGAACGTTTCGGCCTTGCTGTCGGCCGGCACGTTGTCTTCTTCCAGGTAGCCCTTCACCGGCTGGCCGTCCACGGCGCCCGCCGCGTATTGGCCGCGCACGGTGTCCCGCGCGATATCGGCGAGCGACATCGGGCGCAGCGAGCGCAGCACCTTGAGCTTTTCGTCGCGCACGGCGTCCGGGTCGAGCGAAACGGGCGGCTCCATTGCCACGATGCACAGCAGTTGCAGCAGGTGGTTCTGCACCATGTCGCGCAGCGCACCCGTGTGATCGTAGAAGCCCGCGCGGCTGCCCACGCCCACCGTTTCCGCCACCGTGATCTGCACGCTGCGGATGTACGGCGCCTGCCAGAGCGGCCCGAAGATCGGGTTGCCGAAGCGCAGCACCATCAGGTTCTGCACCGTTTCCTTGCCCAGATAGTGGTCGATCCGGTAGATCTGCGACTCGGCGAAATGCCGGCCCACCGACTCGTTGATCTGCTGCGCCGAGGCGAGATCGTGGCCGAGCGGTTTTTCGAGCACCACACGCGAGCTGCCGTCGACGAGGCCGCCCGTCGTGAGGTTGTCGCAAATCGTCGTGAAGAGTTCGGGCGACGTCGAGAGATAGAACACGCGCAGCGCATGCTCGCGCGACGCCGCCTTCAGGTTCGCGTAGTCGGCGGGCGCGTTCACGTCGATGATCACGTACTGGAACAGGTTCAGATAGCGGTCCCACGCCTGCGCGTCGAACGCTTTGGCATCGATGAACGGACGCGACTGCTCGTCCATGAAGCTGCGGTAGTCGTCGATCGTCCAGTTCTTGCGGCCCACGGCGATGATGCGCGTTTCGGGCGGCAGGTTGCCGTGCAGGTGCGCCATGTAGAGCGCGGGCAGCAGTTTGCGCGCGGCCAGGTCGCCTCCGCCGCCGAAAATGATCATGTCGACGGGCTGTTCGGGCAAGGCTTGGGCAGGCTGATTCGTCATGGCAGGTCGGAGGTGGCGCGCGCTCGGGTCTGCGCTTTGGGCTCGCTCTGGATTCGCTCAGGGCTCACTTTGGGCTCATCCATGCGGCTTTCGGGCGGGGACGCTCGCGCGCGGTTGCAAAAGCCGCGCCCGTCACGAGAACGGGGCGCGGCGAAAACGCTAATGGTGCATGGTTTCGCCCGAGTTTGCACGCGTGGCGCGAAGGGGCCGTTGCGCGGCACGCTCACATCGATAAACCGACCGGCCGTTCATTTTGACGATCGCGCGGGCATCCGGCTTTTTTACGCGCGCGTCACCCGAGTCCAGGCAGCGCCCCGCCGAAGGTCACCAGCAGCAGCGCAACGTTGAGCACGAGCACGACGAGCGCGCCCGCAGCGGCGCCAATCGCCGTGAGCGCGCGATTGCGATGCGGCCCCATGATGTCGGCGCGGCACGTGAGCCAGACGAGCGCGGCCATCGGGAACGGCAGCGCGAGGCTCAGCACGACCTGGCTCATCACGAGCGCCTCGGTCGCGTTCACGCCGAGCGCCACGACGACGAAGCTCGGCACCATCGTCACCACGCGGCGCAGCCATAGCGGAATGCGGAAGTTCACGAAGCCCTGCATGATCATTTGCCCGGCGAGCGTGCCGACCACGGAGCTGGAAATGCCCGAGGCGATCAGCGAGACGAGGAAGATGCTCGCGGCGGCCGCGCCCAGCAGCGGGGCGAGCGTGCGGTAGGCGGTCCCGATTTCGGCGACATCGGCATAGCCCTGGTGGAAGGCGCCCGAGGCCATGACCACCATCGCCATGTTGATGAGGCCGGCCACCGAAAGCGCGACCACGACTTCGACGTTAGAAAACTTCACGAGGCGCGCGCGCTCGGTGTCGTCGCGCGCGAGCACGCGCGCCTGGGTGAGCCCGGAGTGCAGGAAGAGTGCATGCGGCATCACCGTTGCGCCGATGATGCCCACCGCGATCGTCACGGCTTGCGCATCGGGCAGGCGCGGCGTGGCGAGCTGGCGGAGGAGAGTCGGCCACTCGACGGGCGCGATGAAAAGTTCGAGCACATAGCAGATGCCGATCACACCCACGAGCGCGCCGATCACGAGTTCGAGCGGCCGGAAGCCCGCGCGCTCCAGAAACAGCAGCGCATAGGTCACGACAGCGGTGACGGCCATGCCCGCCAGCAGCGGCAGATGAAAGAGCAGCGCGAGGCCGATCGCGCCGCCGAGAAATTCGGCGAGATCGGTGGCCATGGCCGCGATTTCGCTCACGATCCACATGAGCCACACGAGCGGCGCGGGCAGCGTGTCGCGGCACAGTTCGGCGAGATTGCGGCCCGTGGCGATGCCGAGCTTCGCCGAGAGCCCCTGGAAAAGCATGGCGATCACATTGGCGAGCAGTACCACCCACAGCAGCGCATAGCCGTAGCGCGCGCCGGCCTGGATGTTGGTCGCGAAATTGCCGGGGTCGATATAGGCGACGGAGACGACCACGGCCGGACCCGCGAGCGGCAGCAGAAGGGCGACGCCGCGGCGGCGTCCTTCGAGCGCTTCGCGCACTGCGGCGGCCGTGCTGCGGGTCAGGCCGTCGGGGGCGCGCACGGCGGTGTCCGCGCTATCTGCGCGGTCTTCGCGGGCGCGATGGTCCATGCAACTTCTCGCGAGAGTTAGGGTCTGTACGCGCAGCCCATCGCCGTAACCGTCGCATCGCGTGGCTGCAAATGCGTTGCACAGGCGTCATCGGAATCGGGGCCTCACACGTTAAGCAGGCAATCCGCGCGCCTGCCTTAGCGGTATCTCAGCACAAACCGGCGCCGCGCGCCTTCGCTGCAGTTTCTCCCTTACGAAATGCCTCAATTCCCGATCTTTTCGCTTACACCGGTGCGCATAAAAAAAACGCTCGCGACTGCGCTGCTGAATTGCGGCCTCATCGGCGGCCTTGCATGGGGCGCGCTCGCCCACGCCGACGACAAGGTCATCGTGCTCGATTCGGGCGAGGCCAGGCTCTCGCTCATCGACGAGGCAAGCCGCACCGTGGTCGGCACCGAGCCCACCGGCAAGGAGCCGCATCACCTGATGATCACGCCCGACGGCAAGTCGCTGATCGTCGCGGATTCGGTGTCGAACGACCTGCTGTTCCTCGACCCGCATACGGGGCAGGTGCAAAGCCGCCTGGAGGGCATCGAAGATCCGTACCAGCTCGGCTTTTCGCCCGACCACAAATGGTTCGTGACCGCGGGCCTGCGCCTCGACCGCGTGGACGTATACCGCTACGACGGCAAGAACCTCACGCTCGCGAAACGCATCGCGCTCGGGAAAACGCCGAGCCACATCACCTTCGCCTCGGACAGCAAGACCGCGTTCGTGACGCTGCAGGACACGGGCGAAGTGGCCGCCATCGATCTGCCGACGCAAACGGTGCTCTGGAAGCTGCCCGTGGGCAGCACGCCCGCGGGCCTGTGGATGACGCCCGGCGACAAGTACCTGCTGGTCGGCATGACGGGCGAGGACGACGTGGCCGTGGTGGACTGGCACAACCGCACGGTCGTGAAAAGGATCCAGACCGGCCGTGGCGCGCATAACTTCCGCAATCTCGACGACGGCACGCATGTGGCCGTCTCGAACCGCGTGGAAAGCACGATCAGCATTCTCGACTACACCACGCTCACGAAGGTCGGCGACATCACGGGCCTGCGTCCCGGCCCCGACGACATGGAGCTGTCCGCCGACAAGCGCTACCTGTGGGTGACGTTCCGCTTCGCGAGACACGTGGGGATCATCGACCTGAACACGCGCCAGCTGATCGACACCATTGCGGTGGGCCGTTCGCCGCACGGCATCTATTTCGCGAACCGCGCGCCCGTCTACGCGCCCAACGCGGATTGATGCAGGGGTCCGAATGATCGATACGCTGATTTCGCAGGCCGACAACCTCGTGTCGTGGCTGCAGACGCTCGTCTACGTGGACGTGGTGCAGCCGGCCTTCTACAAGATCGGCCTGATGGGCTACGACGAGGACACCTACGACGCGCTGTACTGGGTGATCGTGGGCGTGCTGCAGGTTTGCGCGTCGTATCTGCTGCTGCGCCCGCTCGAAGCGTTGCGACCCGCGGAGCAATGGCGCGACCGCAAGGCGCTGCGCGCCGACGTCTGGTACACGTGGATCGCCAAGCTAGGCATCCTGAACATCGCGTTCTTCTTTCTGTTGACGCCGTTGTTCAATCACTGGCAGAGCCTGATGGCGATCTACAGCGTCCCGAACATCGAAGTGGACAGTCTGTGGCCCGGCGTGACCGACAAGCCGCTGGTGTCGTTCCTGATCTATCTCGTCGTGCTCGACTTCGCGGGCTACTGGTATCACCGCTGGCAGCATCGCTTCGGCGTGTGGTGGGAGCTGCACGCCGTGCACCATAGCCAGCAGCAGATGTCGATGTGGTGCGACGATCGCAATCATTTCCTCGACGATGTTCTTCAGGCCGCGTTTTTCGCTGGCATCTCGCTCTTCATCGGCGTGCAGCCCGCGCAGTTCGTCGTGCTCGTGGCAATGAGCAACTTCATGCAGAGCGTGCAGCACGTGAACGCGCGCCTCGATTTCGGGTGGCTGCTCGAACGGATCGTCGTGAGCCCGGCGTTTCACCGCCGTCATCATGCGATCGGCTACGGGCACGAAGGCACGCGCTACGGCTGCAACTTCGGCGTGCTGTTTCCCTGGTGGGACATGATGTTCCGCACCGCGTCGTGGAGCAAGGCGCAGGAACCCACCGGCATTCGCGACCAGTTGCCCGCGCCGCACGGCAAGGGCGTGAGCTATGGCGAAGGGCTGCTCGCCCAGCAGTGGTTCGCGCTGGTGCGCATCGCGCGCCGGCTGGCGGGCAAGGGCTATCCGATGGGCGATGCGGCGCGCTGATCGTGGCGGCGCACGTTGCGGGTTCTTTCGCGAGGCGGTCTTCGGGCCGCCTCGTTTCGTTTCGGAGGCTGCCGGCGCGCCGGATGCGATAATCGTGGCTTGATCCCCCATGCATCTAGCCCGTAGCTGGAGAACATCTTGAGCCGTATCGACAATCCGCAGCACGACCAGGAAGTCGGCGTGGCCGACGCCACCCAGGACACGACCCGCATCGACGACACGCGCATCGGCGCCGTGCGTCCGCTCATTTCGCCCGCGCTGCTGCTCGACGAGCTGCCCGTGCCGCAGGACACGCAAACGCTCGTCGAGACGAGCCGCGGCGAGATCGCCGAGGTGCTCGCGCAGCGCGACGACCGGCTCGTGGTGGTGGTGGGCCCGTGTTCGATCCACGACCACGATCAGGCCATCGAATACGCGAAGCTGCTCAAGGCGAAGGCTGACACGCTCGAGGACGATCTGCTGATCGTCATGCGCGTGTACTTCGAGAAGCCGCGCACCACCGTGGGCTGGAAGGGCTATATCAACGATCCGCGTCTGGACGGCAGCTTCCGCATCAACGAGGGCTTGCGCGCGGCGCGCCAGCTGCTGCTCGACATCAACGCGCTGGGCCTGCCCACGGCCACGGAATTTCTAGATCTGCTGAGTCCGCAATTCATCGCCGACCTCGTCGCGTGGGGCGCGATCGGCGCGCGCACGACCGAGAGTCAGAGCCATCGTCAGCTCGCCTCGGGCCTTTCGTGCCCGATCGGCTTCAAGAACGGCACCGACGGCGGCGTGCAGGTGGCCACCGACGCCATCGTCGCCGCGCGCGCGAGCCACGCATTCATGGGCATGACGAAGATGGGCATGGCCGCCATCTTCGAAACGCGCGGCAACGACGACTGCCACGTGATCCTTCGCGGCGGCAAGAGCGGGCCGAACTACGATGCGACCTCGGTGGCGGCGTGCTGCGCGTCGCTCGCGAAGGCGGGGCTGCGCGAGCAGGTCATGATCGACTGCTCGCATGCGAACTCGAACAAGGCGCATCAGCGGCAGATCGACGTCGCGCGCAACATCGGCGAGCAGCTCGAAGGCGGCGAAAAGCGCATTGTCGGCGTGATGATCGAGAGCCATCTCGAAGAGGGCCGCCAGGATCTGAAGCCGGGCGTGCCGCTTCAGCGCGGCGTGTCGATTACCGATGCGTGCATCAGCTGGGCGCAGACGGCGCCCGTGCTCGATGGGCTGGCGCAGGCGGTGCGGGCGCGGCGCAAGGCGGGGTGAGGGTGTGGCGGATAGCGATCAGTGCGCTGTAGGTGGCCAAGCTGCGCCGAGTTGAGCGGCGAGTGCTGCCAGTCGGTGGTCGAGAGTCCAGAGGCGGGCGCCGGGTGTCATCAAGGTCGATGCGTGCAGCGTAAGGTCGATGCCGCCGCAGCCTTTGCCGTAAAGCCGCTCGACTTCGATGAACTGCATGACATCAGTTGGCGTTGCGTGTTGGGCGTGTTGCAGCAACCCGATGTCATGCAGCGTGCGCGCCCGTGGCGCGGGTGGTGTCCCGCAGGCCAGCTCGACGAGCACGAGTGGATGCGTGAGAGCTTGGTCGCTCGTGATCAACTCGACGAGCTGCTCGTTGCCGTGACGGAAATGGTCGACCCAGACCGACGTATCGATCAATACGCTCATTACGCGGTTGGCTCGGGACGTCGACGCTCGATGGCCGGCATGTCGGGCGCTGCGCCGCCGAGTGCGGCGAGGCGTTTGGCGGCCTGGACGCGGACGAAGGTCTGGATTGCCTCCCGGATGAGTCCCGCCTTGTCGATGCCTGGTTCGGCCAATTCGAGCGCCTGCTGGTACAGGGCGTCGTCGATCGTGACAGTGGTGCGCATGGGAGTTGCCTCGAAAACTGATGCCTAAGTGCACCAAAGGGATCGGAGCCGGGATTAGCGCCCCTTCCCCCGCGCCCCCTTCTTCGCCGATGAAGCGCGCGGCGCTTCCTTGACCGGCGCCGCGACCGCCACGCTCGCACTCCACTGCTCGAGCCACGAAAGCGCATCGGCATACGCGAGGAAATGCTGAAGATAGCCCGGCGAGACTTCGCGCATGAGCGAGAGCGCGCGATGCACGAGGCTACTCGAATTGAGCGGCCCCGCGTTCCTCGGCACCTGGTCCAGCGACTGGCGCAGCTGCTTTTCGGTGCGTACGCGCGACCAGGTTTTGCGGAAGTATTCGACCAGCTCCGGGTCCGGCTCGTGCCGCGCGCTTCCCGCCGGTCGCGCCGGCTCCACGCGCGCGAGCGAATCGACGAGGCGGCCCAGCTCGCTCCTCGCCGGCTCGTCGCCCAGCACGCGCGTGGTCTTCGATGTCCCGCGCGCGAGGTCGCCGGCGAAGGCGTCGAGCAGTTCCGCCAGGCGCGCGTCCATGAGGCGCCGCGCTTCACCCGCGTGCGCGGCGGCGCGCCGCTCCAGCGCCTCGATCAGATGAAAGCGCACCGGGTCGAGCCGGTCGGCGCCGCGCGCGCGCCAGACTTCGAGCAGGGCGCGCGCGCCGGATGCCTCGGGCGCGGCAGGCGCTCGATGCGGGCCCGCGTCATTCACCATGCTTGCCCTCGCCGACAGTCGGCCGCGGCACCGGCGCGATCTCGACGCGGCGGTTTTTCGCGCGGCCCGCTTCGTCGGTGTTCGCGCTCACCGGCTGCTCCGAGCCGAACGCGGCCGCGAACACCGACTTCGCCGGAACGCCCTGATCGATGAACGCGCGTGTGACCGTCAGCGCGCGTTCGGCCGAAAGCTCCCAGTTGTCGGCGAAGCGGCGGTTGCCCGCGTGCACCTGCTGATCGTCGGCGAAACCGCTCACCATCAGGATCTCGTCGCGGCTCTTCAAATACGCCGCGAGCGGCCCCGCGAGGCTCTTGAGCAGATCGCGGCCCTGCGGCGTCAGCTGGTCCGAGTTCAGCGCGAACAGCACGCTGCCGCTGATGCCGATGCGCCCGTTCACGAGCGTCACGCGCCCGGCGGCGAGCGGGCCCGCAAGCGCCTCTTCGAGCGTCTTGCGCCGCTGCGTCTCGGCCTTGCGCTGCTTGACCTCGTCGGCGAGGCGGCTCGACAGTTCGAGCTGCATGCCGACCACGCCCACGAGGATCAGCAGGAACGCGCCCAGCAGCACCGACATCAGGTCGGCGAACGCGGGCCAGACCGGCGCGGCGGGGGCCGCGCCGCCGTCGATTTCGTCGTTCATGCCGCGTCCACTCCTTCGGTGGCGCGCTGGCCGGCGAGCTGCTGGAGGTTCTCGACGATCTGCTTCTGCGACAGCATGCTCAGGTCGATCACTTCACGCGCCTGCGCCACGTAGTAGGCGAGCTGGTCGTCGCTGCGCGCGAGCGACTTGTCGAGCGCGGCCTCGATGCGCTCGAGATGCGCCACGAGCTTGTCGTTCGATTCGCCGAACACGGTGACGGCCGCGCCGAACGCGTCGCCAAGGCTCGCCACTTCCACGGCGCTGCCGCTCACCTGCGCGGCGATCGCGCCGAGCTTGCCGCTTTGCGCCTCGACGTTCGCGCTGAACTGGCCGCCCACGCGCTCGAGCAGGTCCGCCGAGGTGGAGACGAGCGCGTCGATCGCCGAGCGCTGCTCGGTGGAGGCGCGGTTCACGGCGTCGAGCAGGGTTTCGAGCGTGGCGAGCAGGCGGTTGCGCTCGTCGAGCATCGCGGTGTCGCGGACCATGCTGTCCGAGAGCTTCTGGCGCAGCTCGGCGATGACTTCGGCGGCTGCCTGCGGGGCGGCGGACGCGGCCTGCACGAGGCTGCCGATTTCGGCGATCGTGCTCGCGTTATGGGCCTGCGATTGCGAGGTGATGTCGCTGGCGGTTCGGGCCAGGGTTTCGCAGATGTCCTGCTGGCGTTGCGCGGTGGCCGCGCTCGTGGCTTCCCATTCCTGGCGCAGCGCGGCGGACATCGTCGCAAGCGAGGCGGTCCAGGCTTCGAGACGTTGCTCGTCGCGCGCGGAGATTTCGGCGTGCAGGTTCGCGGCGGCCTTCGGTGCTTCGGAAGCGGCTTCGACCAGACGATCGATTTCGGCGATCGTCTTGCTCGAGTGCTGCTGGGATTGCTCAGCGATGTCGTTTGCGGTCTGAGCAAGCGTCGCGCAGATTTCCTGCTGACGTTGCGCGCTCGCCGCGCTCGTTTCTTCCCACTCTTTGCGCAGCGCGGCGGACATCGTCGCAAGCGAGGCGGTCCAGGCTTCGAGGCGTTGCTCGTCGCGCGCAGAAATTTCCGCGTGCAGGTTCGCGGCGGCCTTCGGTGCTTCGGCGGCCGCTTCCACCAGACGATCGATTTCGGCGATCGTCTTGCTCGATTGCTGCTGGGATTGCGCAGCGATCTCGTTCGCGGTTTGGGCAAGCGTCGCGCAGATGTCCTGCTGACGTTGCGCGGTGGCCGCACTTGTCGCTTCCCACTCCTTGCGCAGTGCGGCGGCCATCGTCGCGAGCGCTTCGGCCCAGCTTGCGAGCCGCGCTTCGTCGCGCTCACCGAGCTTCGTTTGCAGCTCGGCATGCGACTCGTCCACCGCGCGCAGCAGCGAAGCCGAGTGTTGTTCGAACGCGGCTGCGGCCCTGGCGAGCGCCTGTTCGTTGCCGGCAGCGAGCGTTTCGCCCGCGCGTTGCTGTTGTTCGAGCGCCGCTTGCCACGCTTGCGACATCGTTCCCGAGGCGCTTTCGATGCGCGTCGACACGTTTTCGAGCAGTCCCGCCGCCCGTTGCTCGAAGCTGGCGTTGAAGCGCTCGAGCGCGCCGCCCAGGCCGGCGGCGAACGCCTCGTTCGTCTCGCGATGCTGGGCGAGCGCGCGGTTCCAGATTTCGGCGACGTTCGCGGTCGAGGCCTCGAAGCCGCTCACGAGCCCTTCGACTTGCCGCTGCACGGCCTGCGTGAGCGCGGTTTGCATCGACGCCGATTCGCGCGCGAGGCCCGCCATGGTCGCTTCCACGACCGGCTGGAGCGCCGCCCCCGCGGCGCGCGCGCTTTCGGCGGCGCTCGACTTGAGCGACTGGCCCACGGAGGCCGCGAGGCGGCTCCAGGCGGCCTCGGCGTTGGCGGCGAAGGCCTGCTGGCTCGCGATCTGCTGCTCGTGCTGCGCGGCGCTCTGGCGCTCGGTCAGCGTCATCAGCGCCTGCAGCTTGTCGACCAGCGCGGGCATGGCGTCGGCCTGGCGTTGCAGCAGCTTGAAAGAGGCGTCGCGCTGGTGGGCGGGCGAAAAGGCGCGCAGCGTCGTGGCGATCTTCACGTCGAGCTGTTGCGCGGCTTCGATGCGCTCGCGGCGGCAGAGCGCCGAAAGCAGGCCGAGCATGGCGGACGTGGCCACACCCGCGATCGAGGTGCCGAACGCGAAGCCGAGGCCGTTCACGGGCGCGGCGAGCGAGGCGCGGATCGCATCGAGGTCCGCGGCGCTCTCCAGCGCCGCGCCCGTGCCCTTGAGCGTGACGACCATGCCGAGCAGCGTGCCGAGCATGCCGAGCAGCACGAGCAGGCCCGTGAGGTACGGCGCGAGCGCCGGGCCAGGCAGGGCCGCGCGCTCGCCTTCGATGCGTGCGCGCACCGGGTTGCGCAGGCCGGGGCTCAGGGTGTCGAGCCAGCCGGCGAGGCGCGCGGGCGGCGCGCTCAGTTGCGCGATGGCCTTCGCCAGCGTAGCCGTGGCCTGGTGAAACCGATAAAGCTCCCACGCGCCCGTGACATAGCACGCGCCGATCAGCAGCGTGACGGCGCTCGCTAGCGGATTCGAGACGAGATAGCCCGCGCCGATCCAGCAAACGGCGGCGAGGCCCACGACGAAGACAACGGGTTCAATGCGAAAACGGGACATAGCGCGGGACATAGCGTTTGGGTTAGCGGGTGCGAAGGGCGGCAAGGAGCCCCTCCACCGGTTGAAACCGGATCTCAAGTTCGGCGAGCAACACGCTCTGCATATCCTTGCGAAAGTCTGCGAGCCAGGCGTGGGGCGCCGCGCTTTCTCCTGAGGATTCGACCTGCGCCGCGGCTGCCGCCGCGCGCAGACGCTCGAAATGCGTGCCCAGCAGCGCCGGCACCCCGGCGAGCAGGCTGCGCTCGCGGGCGCCGAGCGCCTGCTCCATCACGGCATCCACCGTGGCGAGGCGTGCGAGCGCGGGCGCGCGCGCGGCCAGCGCGGCACGCAGACGGACGCGCAGCGTGCCGATGTCCGTCTCCATGGCCTGCTGCAGGGCGAGGTAGCGCTGGCGGAAATCCGCGAAATCGGGTTCCACATCGGCTTGGGCCTGGGCGCTGGCGGCCGGTGTGCGCCGTCCGTCGCGGCGCGCGGACGCATCTTCGCCCACAATGGCCTTTCTCAGCGCCGCGCGCACGCGCTCGCTCTGGCTCTGCTCGGCGATGGCGCCCACGCGCGCCGCTGGCTCGCCGCCCGGCGCCTGAGCGCTGAGCGCCGTCGAAAGCGCGATCGCGTCCGTCCAGCCGAGCCACTGGCTCAGATGGTCCGAGATCGATTGACGGGATTCGGTCACCTCGGCGTCGCCGAAGCGGGCGAGTAAGCGAACGAGCGTCGGGCCGCTCAACGCGAGGCGTTGCGGGGCTAGCACTTTTTCACCTGGGTCACCTGGGCAAAAACCCGCTAGTTTACACGCCCGGGAGGGCGCGGCCGGGATCGGCGGTGTAACGGGCGCGAGAGCCGCGAGCGCAGGAGGCGTTCTCGCGGTCGCGAGGCCCCGCCGCGCGGGGCTTCAGCGGTTTCAGGCCCTGGCTTCCCCGGCCAGGATCTGCAGGATCGCCCGCTCGAACGTTTCGACGGGCTGGCCGCCGCTGATCAGATACTGCTCGTTGAAGATGATCCCGGGCACCGACTGGATGCCCGCGGCCTGGTACTCGTGCTCTTCGGCGCGCACCTCGTCGGCGTACCGGCCGCTCTCCAGCACCTCGCGCGCTTGTTGCGCGTCGAGCCCCACGGACTGCGCCGCCGCGACGAGCACCGTGTGATCGCTCGTGTCCTTGCCCTCGCCGTGATACGCGCGCAGCAGCGCGAGCTTGAGCGGCACCTGCTTGCCCTCGATGCCGGCCCAGTGCAGCAGGCGATGCGCGTCGAAGGTGTTGTAGATCCGCTCGCGCGGGCCGAACTCAAAGCCGACGCTCGCGCCGCGCTCGCGGATCATGGCGTGCGTCTGCTCGATCTGTTCGGGCGTACGGCCGTACTTCTTGCCGAGATAGTCGAGCACGGACTCACCGCCCGGACCCATCTGCGGGTTGAGCTCGAAGGGATGCACGACGATCTGCGCGTCGACGCGTTCGCTCAGACGTTCGAGCGCGAGATTGAGCGACGAGAGGCCGATTGCACACCACGGGCATGCGATGTCGGAGACGAAGTCGATTCTGATCGGTTGTTTCATGGCATTCCTGATACGGTTGAGCGGCGGCGCCACGCATCGAGACTGAGCAATTGCCGTGCGCGCTTCGCTGCGGTTTCGTCGGCTCATTCGTCCATCATGCGGGCCCGGACCTTCTTGCCCTTGACCTTGCCCGCGTTGAGCTTGCGCAGCGCGTCGCGCGCGATGCTGCGCTCCACGGCCACGTAGGTCGAGAAGTCGGTCACGTTGATCTTGCCGATCTGCGTGCCGCTGAAGCCCGCTTCGCCGGTGAGCGCGCCCAGCACGTCGCCGGGGCGGATCTTGTCCTTCTTGCCGCCGAGGATCTGTAGCGTCTCCATGGGCGGCAGCAGCGGCTCGTTGCTGGCGGCCTTGAGTTCCGCGAGGGGACGCCATTCGACTTCGCGCTTGAGCGCCTGCTCGATGCCGCCCACGCGGCCCATCTCGTCCATGCTCGCGAGGCTGAGCGCCCAGCCGTCCTGATCGGCGCGGCCCGTGCGGCCGATGCGGTGCACGTACACTTCCGGGTCGGGCGTGACGTCCACGTTGATCACGGCTTCGAGCTGCGCGATGTCGAGGCCGCGCGCGGCCACGTCGGTGGCGACGAGCACCGAGCAGCTGCGGTTCGCGAACTGGATCAGCACCTGGTCGCGCTCGCGCTGGTCGAGCTCGCCGTGCAGCGCGAGCGCGTGGAAGCCCTGCGCGCGCAGCACGTCGAGCAGATCGCGGCATTGCTGCTTCGTGTTGCAGAACGCGAGCGTGCTCACGGGGCGATAGTGATTGAGCAGCATGCCCACGGCGTGCAGGCGCTCGTCCTCCGTCACTTCGTAGAAGCGCTGGCGGATCTTGCTGTCGTCGTGGTGCTCTTCGAGCTTCACTTCCTTCGGATTGCGAAGGAACTGCTGGCTCAGCTTCGCGATGCCCTCGGGGTAGGTCGCCGAAAAGAGCAGGGTTTGGCGCTCCTTGGGGCACTGGCGCGCCACGGTGGCGATGTCGTCGAAGAAGCCCATGTCGAGCATGCGGTCGGCTTCGTCGAGCACGAGCGTGTTGAGCGCGCCGAGCGCGAGATTGCCGCGCTCCAGATGATCCATGATGCGGCCCGGCGTGCCCACGACGATGTGGGCGCCATGTTCGAGGCTCGCGGCCTGCGGGCGCATGGGCGTGCCGCCGCACAGCGTGAGCACCTTGATGTTCTCCTCGGCGCGCGCGAGGCGGCGGATTTCCTGCGCGACCTGGTCGGCCAGCTCGCGCGTGGGGCAGAGGATCATGGCTTGCACGTCCTGGCGGCGCGCGTCGAGACGCGAGAGCAAAGCGAGCGAGAAGGCAGCGGTCTTGCCGCTGCCGGTTTTCGCCTGGGCGATGAGGTCGTGGCCCGCGAAAGCGATGGGCAGGCTCGCCGCCTGGATCGGCGTCATGTCGACGTAGCCGAGCCGGGTGAGGTTCTCGAGCATGGCGGGTGCGAGCGGCAGTTCGCTGAAGGGCGTGGCGGGCGTTGCAGTGGCTTTGTTTGTCATGACGGGGTCTCGCGCCGGACGGGGTGAGGGCGACGCGGCCGTTCGGTAGAAGTGGCGTCGATGCGGGTGATGCGGGCGCGGTGAATGCGCGCGTTGGGGATTTTAACGGATGCGGGCGATTGCGCCCGCGCGCGTGTTCGCGCGAGGGGGATGGCGTTGCGGTTGATAGTATCCCCGCCACGGTTAGGGAAACTCCGTGCGCCGGCCAGGATGCAAGGCACGTAGATCCATTGTAGAAACAACCGCAGCAAGGCGATTTTCGTCCTGCGCTCGTGCTCTCTCCCGCCGCGTTCAACGCCCTGGGTTTGGCGCTCGTCGCCCCGATCACCCAAGGCGACGAATTTGCCCGCTTTGCGGGCTTCGCGGTGCCACTCGCGGGTTCGGGAACGCAGACGCAGGGCGTAGCGCTCGTGAACATGGTGCGCATGCTCGACCTGGAAGGGCGCGGCGCGCGCAAGATCGAACGCGCGCCCGTTGAAGTAGTCGAGGACGCACTTGCGCGGCTTCAGACGATCATTGACTAGGGAAAACAGCACACGAAATGTGCTGAAGCCGATGAATATCTAAAAGCGCTTATCAGCAAGCCACAAAGCCGGTCGATGATTAGGGTTACGGTGCGCGCAGGCAACCACATCCCGAGCGAGTCCATCGGAATTACTTCATGCTTCGGCGCAGTATGGATACCGCGTCGTTCATTTGACGATTACTCGCAATAATGAATTTCGCGTAAAGAAATAATTCGCGCGCGCGATTCGACAATAGCCCACATAAAAAGTTTCATCGATCGAAAAACGATCGACTGTTTGAAATCCCCGGTAATTAAACCGATTTACACAATAATCGAATCTATGCCTGCAGGCGTCGCGTGATTGCCACACAGCGTATTCGTGCCGATCACCGCATTACCCCATATTTCCCATGCCGTACAACCACTTACGGCATATCAATCCGATATTTCCAGATTTCGCAAATAACTGTTACAGCCCTTGCTGGCCCGATTTAATCTGTTTGCCACGTAGACTTCCGCCGGGATTGCGGGGGTGGCTCCAATACCCGGAGCCGCTTTAGCGCGGTCTGAATGTCATAAGGAAAGTCATGAAGAATACTTTGATTATCGCGGGCGTCCTCGGCGCATTCGCAGCCTCGGCTCATGCACAAAGCAGCGTTACGCTCTACGGCGCGCTGGATGCGGGTATCGTCTACGCGAACAATGCAGGCGGCCACGCCGCATGGAACCAGGGTAGCGGCACCGTTGGCGACACGTACTTCGGCCTGAAGGGCAGCGAAGACCTCGGCAATGGCCTGCATGCGATCTTCACGTTGGAAAACGGCTTCAACCTCAACAACGGCAAGTACACCGAGAACGGCACGATGTTCAACCGTCAGGCGTTCGTCGGTCTGCAAAGCAATCAGTTCGGTACGCTGACGCTCGGCCGCCAGTACGACTCGATGGTCGACTACCTCGGCCAGTTCTCGGAAGCAGGCCAAGGCTACGGCAACAATCTCGCCGCTCACCCGTTCGACAACGACAACCTCGACCACTCGTTCTCGATCAAGAACTCGGTCAAGTACCAGAGCGTCAACTACCAGGGCTTCAAGTTCGGCGGCCTGTACGGCTTCAGCAACGACGCCGGCCAGTTCGCGAACAACCGCGCATGGAGCGTTGGCGCCTCGTACGGCAACGGCCCGCTGAACTTCGCGGCTGCCTACCTGCAGATGAACAACACGCGCAGCGGCAACACGAACGGCGCGACTTCGGCATCGAACGGCAACAACTTCAACCTCTCGGCTGAAACCCAACGCACGTTCGGCGCAGGCGTGAACTACAACTACGGTCCGGCGACGGTCGGCTTCGTGTGGACGCACACGCAGTACCAGAACCTGATCGCCGGCGGCCAGGGCGGCAACACGTTCTCGATCCCGACGGGCTCGAACCTTCGCCTCGACAACTTCGAGCTGAACGGCGCGTACGCGCTCACGCCGGCTCTCGCGCTGAACGCGTCGTACACGTACACGGACGGCAAGGCCACGGGTTCGAACGGCGGCGGCGATCCGAAGTGGCACACCGTTTCGCTGACGGCTGACTACTCGCTCTCGAAGCGCACCGACGTCTACGCAGGCGCCGTGTACCAGCACGCTTCTGGCCAGCTCGGCAACCTCGGCACGAACGTCGCAATGATCAACACGCTGTCGCCTTCGACCACGCAGAACCAGGTCGCCGGAACGGTGGGTCTGCGTCACCGCTTCTAAGCATCCTTTGCTCGCTCCCTGTCGGAGCGACGAAGCGTGCGGACCCGATCGGCCGGTCGGGTTCCGCGCTTCACGCGGGCCAGTCCCGCAGTTTCAATTGCTTTCTACCTGAAGCACGACCGGTTCGCGGTGCGTTGCGCGCTCATGAGGTGCGCAACGCCTGCGAACCGGTTTTTTTTGGTTCTTCGCAGCGGCGTTGCGACGTCGTTACGCAGCCACGGCGCGCGGCTTGTCATCCTTCTGGTCGATGCCGTGCACGAGGCCATCTGCATAGAGTGAGGGTCGCGCCGCCTTCGCCACGGGCAACGGGTTCGGCGCACCCGTTCGACGAGCCAGCCAGGAGCCCAGCCCATCATGTCGCAACCCGTATTCATCCAGGTCGGCGCGCTTGCCGAAGGATTCGCCCCCGCGAGCCACATTCTTCAACCCGTGAACGATCTCGAAGGGCGCACTTTCGCGCTGCATTTCGACGACGGCGGCGCTGACACGCTGCATTTCGCGCTCGCGCAGAGCGTCGAAGTCGAACGCACGCTCAGAGGGGCGACGATGCCGGCGCAGCCGCGCGAACGGCATCCGTGCCGCGTGACGTCGGTGCGCGACGGCATTTATCTGGTCGACTATCTCGGCGCCGACGAGCGCCTGTGCGACGACGAAGGCAAGCTGCGCCCGGCCGCCACCAGCTACGTGCTCGACATACGCCGGCACCTTTGCACGGCTGTAACAGGCACGCTGCCGAGTGAAGCGGAAACCCATATCGACGCCTTCACGCGTGTACAACGCGGTCTGGAGCTCACGGGCGTGCAGGCGCGGCTTCGTCACGGCCGCATCGGCGCGCGAGGCACGCCGTCCGCATCGCAAGCGCCGTTGCATGCCCCGACGCGCGAACTCATCGGCATGCGTAATCTCTACGCTTATAGCGCGACCGAGTGCTACGAACACATTTATCTCAACGACAACTTCTACGCGTGGCAATGTCTCTCGGGCGTCGAAGCAGGGCTCGCCGACGTGGACCGCTGTCATATGATCGGCATCGACACGCAGCTCTACCTGTTCGTGTGGCGCGAGAAGATCGTGCCTACGCTCGGCGTGGTGATGATCGATCTCGAACGCATGAAGACCGATGGCAAGATATTCGGCTACCAGGGCAGCCGCTTCGATGCGCTCTCGAACTTTCCGGTCGGCGCGCATGCCCAGGTGCTCAACGTGACGCGCTATCCGTCATGACCGGCGCAACGTCGTACTCGCACGATTTCGAAGGCAAGACGGTGCTCGTGACAGGCGGCGCGCAGGGCATCGGGCGCGGCATCGCCCTGGCGTTCGTGCGGTGCGGCGCGAGCGTCGCGCTCGCCGATCTTCAGGCGAATGTCGCGTGCGACTGGCTCGCGCTCGAATGCGCTCGCGACGAACCAGAAGGGCCGACGTATCGCGTCTATGAAGTGGATCTTGCGAGGCGCGAGGAAGCCGTAGACCTGATCAGGCGCGTCGAGGCCGACTTCGGCCGGCTCGACGTGCTCGTGCACAATGCGGCGTATTTTCCGCTCACGCCGTTCGACGCCATCACGCCCGCTATCCTCGAGCGCACGCTGGCCGTCAATCTGTGCGCGGCTTTCTGGCTCACGCAGGCCGCCACGCCCGCGTTCGTGCGCCAGGGCGGCGGCCGGGTGCTCGTGACGTCGTCGGTGACGGGGCCGCGCGTGGCGTACCCGGGGCTCGCGCACTACGCGGCGTCCAAAGCCGGCGTCAACGGCTTTATCCGCGCGGCGGCGCTCGAGCTGGCGCCGCTCGGGGTCACGGTGAATGGCGTCGAGCCCGGCATGATCCGCACGCCTGCCATGGAGAACCTCGGCGACGCCGCGTTGTGCGGGCACATTGCCCGCGCGGTGCCGCTCGGGCGTCTTGGCGAGCCGCGCGATATCGCTGGCGCGATGCTCTACCTCGCGTCGGAGCATGCCGCCTATGTAACGGGCCAGACGATCGTGGTGGATGGCGGCGCGACGCTGCCCGAAGCGTCCGCTGCGTTCGCGTGACGGTACGTGGCTTCGAGGCGGCCGCAAGCCGCACTGAGGCGACTCACAGGCGGCCGAAGGCGAGCGTCGGCACGTCGACGATCGAGGAGCCGCCGTCCGCGACGATCGCGGCCCCGGTCACGATCGATGCGGCAGGCGACGCGAGGAACGCGCACACGGCGGCAATTTCGTCGGCGCTCGCGGCGCGCCGCAACGGCACATCGGCGCAGACGCGCGCATAGGCTTCGTCGAGCGTATCGCCGTAGCGTGCGATGAGGGGCTGCATTTCCTCGTCGGCCATCGGCGTTCGCACCCAGCCGGGGCAGACGGCATTCACGCGCACGCCATGTGGGCCATAGTCGCGCGCCAGCGAGCGCGTCAGGCCGAGCAGGGCATGCTTGGCCGTGGTGTAGCCGCACACATCCGGGCCGGCCGCGAGCGATGCGATCGAGGCGACCAGCACGATCGCGCCGCGGCACGCGATCAATTGCGGCAGGCACGCGCGCGCGCTGACGAACGCGGTGTCGAGGTTCGTGCGCATCGCGGCGGCCCATGCCGTGTCGGCGGTTTCGGTCGCGCGGCCCGCGCCGAGGCCGCCTGCGCATGCGATCAACGCGCTGATGCCGCCATCCAGTTCTGCCGTGATGCGCGTCCAGTCGGCGGCGCTCGCAGCGTCGCCTTCGAGGACGAGGCCGCCAGTCTCGGCTGCGACGCGCTCGAGCGGCGCACGCCTGCGGCCGACCAGCGCGACGCGTGCGCCCTGGGCGGCGAAGCGCCGCGCACACGCTTCACCGATACCGGTGCCGGCTCCCGTAATGACGACGTGGCCCAAGCCGGCCGCGGAGGGGTAGTTCATGGGGCGCTCCTGGGGGTGTCGATGAACATGGGGCGAGCATAGGCAATGCGCGCGCAGCGGCCTATCGAGCAAAAGGATGACAAGGCGCGCCGCCTCCGTCGCGCGCCGTTTGCCGAATAGCGCTCACGCCGTGCGAACGCTCGTGCGTAGCATCGAACGTCTGTCGCGCGGGAACAGGAGGACCGGTCATGCAGAGCAATACGCAAGGCAATGCAGCGCTCGAGGCGGCGGTCGCCACGATCGCGGGACTCTTGCGGCCCGGCGCGGTGGTTTTCTATCGCATCGGCGCGGATCATGCACCGTCGGGGTTCGAGCTGTTCGGGCTCGCGGAGTCGATGCATCGAACCTGGCTGCAACGCTATTGCGCGCTCGATCCCATGCATCCTTCGCGCAGCGTGCAGCAGCGCGGCAACGTGCTCACGCTCGACGGCGAGCTGCCCGCAGCGCTGCGTGAAGCTTCGGCCTACTGGCTGCACTTTCTGAAGCCTTACAGGGTGGTCGACGTCATGGAAGTGCTGCTGCGCGAAGAGGGTCGTGCGGCCGCGGCATTCTCGCTGCTGCGCTTCGCGCCCGACGCGCCCTTCAGTGCCTGCGATATCGAGCGCATGCACGTACTCCAGCCGCTGCTCGAAGTCGCGTTGGCAGCCACATGGGGCAGCGAGCCCGCCATGCACGCGCCGCGGCACGGAACGAGCCTCGCGCCGTGCCTCACGCATCGCGAGGAACAGATTGCCCGGCTGGTACGCAAGGGCCTTTCCAACAAGGCGATCGCGCGCGAGCTCGACCTTTCGCCGCCGACGGTGAAGACCCATCTGCTGCGGATGTTCCGTAAGCTGGGCGTGTCGAGCCGCACCGAACTGGTCGGTGCGTTGTTCCTGTAAAGGCATACTTCGGCTTCGCGCCTCGGCGCGTGTCTCCGCACAAACCCTGGCTTTTCCGCTTTACCCGCGCGGGTTGCCAATTTGTGCTGCCGGACTTCATTTTTGGCCTCCTACATTGCGTCTCAGCGGCGTGATGTCGCACACGCCTTCGGCGTAGGGCAGCAGCCTCAACGGACACAAGAGCGGCTTAATGGAGAGAGCGCGAATGAACGTCATAGCGGAACCAGCATCCTCGACCGAGCTGCGCAAAGGCGCACTCGGGTTGGGTTTTATCGTCTTTTTCGTGATCTCCGCAGCCGGCCCGCTGGTGGCGATCGCGGGTGGCTTTCCGCTCGGCATCATGCTGGGCAATGGCGCCGGCACACCCGCGCTCCTGATCGCGACGGTCGCAATCCTCCTGATGTTTGCGTCCGGCTATACGGCCATGTCCCGTCACATCACCAATGCGGGCGGCTTTTACGCGTTCACGGCGCGAGGTTTGGGCGGCACGGCGGGCGGGGCCGCCGCATTGCTGGCGCTGCTCGGCTACAACACGATGCAGATCGGTCTGTATGGCATGTTCGGCGCGGTCTCAGCGGGCTTTCTCAGCATGCATCTGGGTATCGACGTGCCGTGGTGGACGTGTTCGCTCGCTGCGATGGCGAGCATTGCCTTGCTGGGCTATCGTCAGATCGATCTCTCCGCGAAGGTGCTCTCGTTGCTGGTCATGGGCGAATACGTGGTCGTGCTGATTCTAGACCTGGCCATTCTGAAAGCGGGCGGCGCACACGGTATCGACACGGTTTCCTTCAGGCCGCATGTGTTCATGGCCGGATCGCCCGCAATCGGTTTTCTGTTCTGCTTTGCGAGCTTCATTGGCTTCGAGGCCACGACGATCTATAGCGAAGAAGCAAAAGACCCGAAGCGAACCGTGCCGCTGGCGACGTATATTTCCGTACTCCTGATCGGTGCCTTTTATGCATTTTCGGTCTGGTGCATGATCATCGGCGCGGGTAGCACTGACGTAGTGAAGACGCTCACGGCACTCTCCGACCCCACGACCTTCCTTTATTCGCTCTCGAGCCGCTACGCCAACGCAACGCTCACCGACGCGATGAGTGTGCTCTTCATCACGAGTGTGTACGCCGGTTTGCTGGCCTTCCATAATTCCGCGGCGCGATATTTTTACGCAACGGGCCGCGAAGGTCTGCTGCCTGCCCGGCTCGGCCGCACCCACCCGGTGCATAGCAGCCCGCACGCGGGATCGGTGATGCAGACTGCGCTCGCTGCGGCTGTCGTCCTGTTCTTTATCGTCGCCAGGGCCGATCCCGTGCTGACGCTCTTCTCCTGGCTCACGAACGTCGCGACGTTGTGCATCATCGCGCTGATGGCCTTGTCTTCGGCAGCGGTCATGGCGTTCTTCAGCCGGCAGCCGGCGAGGGAGGAGAGCACCCTGCGCGTTGGGTTCCTCCCGCTTGTCTCCGGTGTTGCGCTGGGCGCGGTACTGGTTCTGGCCATCGTCAATTTCCCGACGCTCACGGGAGCGGGTCCGCTGCTTTCCTACTCCCTCACGGCGCTGCTGCCCATATTTGCCGTGCTTGGCGTGGTTGCGGCCTCCCGTCTGAAACGACGCGACCCGCGGGCGTTCGCGCAACTCGGCAGCTCGAAGCTCTGATTCACACGTCCGCCTGGGGGGCGCCGGCGCGCGCACCCAGGCGACGCCAACCAACTACAAAACGACCATGAAACGCGAAATCTCCATCAATTCATTAGTGATACTAACCGCTGGAGTATGCGGCAGTGCGTATGCACAAAGCAGCGTAACGCTTTATGGAACTGTCGACGCCGGTGTGATCTATTCGACCAACCAGCAGGTGACGCATGCGGACGGCTCGGTGAGCGGCGGTCATGCGGTTCAGATGAGCGGCGGCAATCTCGTGCCGTCGCGTTGGGGGCTGATGGGCTCCGAAGACCTGGGCGGCGGTGTCAAAGCGACGTTCGCCCTCGAAAATCAGTTCCTGACCGGGACGGGCGCCATGCTGCAAAGCGGTGCGCTATTCAGCCGGCAAGCGTGGGTAGGTCTGGGCGATGAACGCTTCGGCACGCTCACCGCGGGTCGCCAATACGATTCCTATTCGGATTTCCTCGGCGTGTACGCATCGAGCAATAGCTGGGCAACGCTGTACGGCGCCCATATCGGCGATGTCGACAATCTCAACGAGGCCTTCAACTTCAACAACGCGCTCAAATTCACGAGCGCGAACTTTGGCGGATTCACGTTCGGGGGAACGTTCAGTTTCGGCGGACAGGCGGGGGATTTCGCGGCGAAGCGTGGTTACGCGCTTGCCGCTGCATACAATCAGGGCCCGTTTTCGCTCAGTGCCGGCTATCTGTCGTTGAACCAGCCTTTAGACGCAGCCCTTGGCGGGAAAACCGGCTACATCGGCGACTTCGCCTGCAGTAACGCGGCCGCGCAGTATTGCCAGCTGCAGAATGCGCAATCGCTGAAGGCATGGGGCGTGGGCGGATCGGTCGCGATCGACAAGCTCACGCTTGCGCTGGTGTATACGCACACGCGCCTTGAGGATAGCCAGTATTTCGCCAGCGCGACGAACCCGGTCGGCTCCGATGTTTCTTTCGATATCGCCGAACTGAACGCCGTCTACAACCTGAGTCCCGAGTGGACGTTAGGCGCGGCATACCTCTTCAACAATGCGAAAGTGAGCGGCGGGAGTTCGACACGCTTCCACCAGATCAATCTTGGCGCCAACTACGCACTGTCGAAAAGGACGGCACTGTACATGGTGGCCATTGCCCAGAAGTCATCGGGCGCGGGCCTCGGCGTCGACCCGGCTACCGGCGCCAATACGAACTACGCGCAGATCCCCAATCTCGTGAACAGCAATTCCGACCGGCAGCTGGCCGTGATGGCTGGTGTGCGCGTGAACTTCTAGGCGGAGTGGTTTGTGTATGTGCCGCCCGCCAAGGCGGGGCGGTCGCCGCGTCGGGCCGGGCAGGGTGCTCTTCCGGCGTTAGCCCAGGTCGCGGCGCGATGATGACCTTTGCATCAGGTGATGTGCCCCTTCGGACCGCAGGTATCCGCACTATCCCTAAGCCCTCCATTGCTTGCCGATCTGTGCTGACGGTCGCCATTTCCGGACGCTTAAAGTACTTCGAGCGTTCGCGATAGCGGCGGCAGGCACTGAGGGAGACTCAGCCTCGGCGCGACGATCATGGAACGGTGGGAGCAGACGCCGGGCTGGTCCGGTTGATCAATGAAATGCGTTCTGACGCGACAACGCGCGAGCGGGAAATACGATGCACACTGACGAAACGGCTACGTACTACACGGCCACGAAGAAATACGAGCTGAGCTTTCCTTCACTGGAAAACGATATCGAAGCCGACGTTGTCATCATCGGGGGCGGCTTTTCAGGCATCCACACCGCGCTCGAACTGGCCGAGCACGGCGTGACGAACACGGTGGTGCTCGAAGCGCGTTATCTCGGCTTTGGCGGGACCGGCCGCAATGGCGGGCAGGTGATGGCAGGCATCGGTCACGACCTCGACGCCATCAAGAAGGACGTGGGCGAAGACGGTCTGCGCACCATCTTCGCGCTCAGCGATCTGGGGCCGCAGATCATGCGCGAACGCATCAAGCGCTATAACATCGACGCCGATTTTTGCAGCGGTTACGGCTATCTTGCCTACAACGCGCGTCAAGCGAAAACGCTGCGCAGCTGGGAAAAGGATTTCAAGTCACTTGGCAGTTCGTATGAAATTCGCTATGTCGAGGGCGCGGACGTCAAGCAGATCATCGGCTCGGACGTCTATCACGCAGGCCTTCTCCATATGGGCGGCGGCCACGTTCACTCGTTGAACCTGCTGCTCGGCGAAGCCAGGGCCGCGTCGGAAATCTATGGCGTGCGCATCTTCGAGTACAGTCCCGCGCTGCAGATCACCTATGGCGGCACGGTACACGTGCGCACCGCGAAGGGCAGCGTCAAGGCGAAAAAAATCGTTTGGGCGTGCGACGGGTTCAACAACAACGTCGAGCCGGAACTGCACAAAAGCACGATCAACGTCTACGCGTTCAACTCGATGACCGAGCCCCTGAGCGACGAACTGATCGAGCGAATCAGCCCGATTCGTGGCGCTTACAGCGACATCCGGCCCGTCATCAATTATTACCGCGTCACGAACGAGAACCGGTTGCTGTTCGGCTCCTCCACGTCGCTCGTCGAGCACATTCCCGCCGACCTGAAAGCGTGGAACCGGAAGCTGATGCTCGAAGTGTTCCCTTATCTGCAGGACGTGAAGATCGATCTGGCGTGGGGCGGCCCGATGGCCTCGACGCTCAATCTGTTCCCCCAGATCGGCACGCTGCCCGACCGGCCCAATGCGTTCTTCGTGCAAGGCTATTCGGGATTCGGCGTCACGCCGAGCCAGATCATTTGCAAGATTCTCACGGAAGGCATTCTCGGCGGATCGGACCGTTACCGCCTGGTCAGCTCGATCCCGCGCGCCACGATACGCGGCAAGGATCAATATCGCGCGCTGCTGGTCACGCTGGGCAAAGTGATGCACCAGAGCTCGGGCTACTGGCACGGCCGCCGGTGAACGAGAGCCGCAACCCATTTATTGAAAAGGAGTCGTTGAACATGAGTCTTGGCGCAATTCAACAGGGCATCAAAATTTCGGAACTCGATGCATGGGGCAAGCTGAGCGACCTCGGTGCGCAAATCCTGGAGGGGGGTGACATCGCTGCATTCGGCAAGATGACGCATGGCGCGCCGACCGATCCCATTTCTGCGGCCTACTTCGGCACGACGAAGGGTAAGTTCCGCCTCGTGTATCCGTTCTCGGAGCAGGCCACCGTGGTCGATGGCCAGATTCGCATCACGGACGAATCGACGGGCGAAACGCGCACGTTCACGGCCGGCGATTCGTGGTTCGTGACCAAGGGGACGTCGACCGTTTGGGAAGTGCTATCGGAAGGCTTCGTCAAGCACTACCTCGCATTCGCGTGAGGCCCGCCAGGCTGCGTTCAAACCGATACACGGGCTTCGGCCCCTCTCTTGGTGCAAGCAAACAATGACGAATCCCGCCACGCAAGCGGCACGAGCCGCCTTCAAGCAGTTTCTCGACCGCGACCTCGGTCTCTTCGTCAATGGCGGCCCTCAGCGCGCGCACTCAGGGCGCTGGCTCGACGTATTCAATCCCGCTACGGGCGAGCCAATTGCGCGCGTGCCGGACGCGGACAGCGTTGACGTGGACCGTGCTGTCGCGAGCGCGCATGAAGCATTCGAACAGCGTCGCTGGAGCGGCCTGCGCCCCGCCGACCGCGAGCGCATCCTGCTGCAGCTTGCCGACGTACTCGAACGGCACGGCGAAGAACTCGCCCAGCTCGAAACCTTGAATCAGGGGAAATCGATCAACGTTGCGCGCGCAATCGAAGTCGGGGCGACCGTGGAGTACGTGCGGTACATGGCCGGCTGGGCGACGAAAATTCACGGCGAAACGCTCGATGTGTCGATTCCGTTTCCGCCTGGCGCGAAATACACGGCATTCACGCGCAAGGAGCCGGTTGGCGTGGTGGCCGGTATCGTGCCATGGAATTTTCCGTTGATGATCGCGGTGTGGAAGCTGATTCCGGCGCTCGCCGCGGGCTGCACGGTGGTCATCAAGCCGTCGCCGGAAACGCCGCTCACGGCGCTGCGCCTGGCCGAACTGGCCATCGAGGCGGGCATTCCGCCTGGCGTATTCAACGTCGTGACAGGCGGGCGGGAATGCGGCGCCGCGCTTGCCGCGCATCCCCGCATCGCGAAGATTTCCTTTACGGGTTCGACGCCTACCGGGAAGCTGGTTGGCGCGGCGGCGCTGCAGAACCTCACCCGCTTCTCGCTCGAACTGGGCGGAAAGAATCCGGCGGTGATGCTGGCCGACGTGGACGTCGACCAGGCCATTCAGGGCGTGCTGGCTGGCGGCTTTCTCAATCAAGGGCAGGTTTGCGCGGCGGTGTCGCGCGTGTACGTGCATCGCAGCCAATATCGCAGGATTGCCGATGGCCTCGCCGACATTGCGCTGCAGATGAAAATCGGGCCCGGCTGCGACCCGGACGCGCAGATCAATCCGCTCGTGTCGGCGGCGCATCGCGAGCGGGTGGAGCGTCACATCGCGGTCGCGAAGGAAGCGGGTCTTCGCTTTCTCGCAGGCGGCGCGGCCGTAGAGGGGCCTGGCTTTTACGTGCGTCCGACCGTGATTGCCGACGTGCCGCCCGATGCAGCGATCATTCGCGACGAGGTTTTCGGTCCGGTGATCGCGCTAGTTCCGTTCGACGATCCTCAAGATGCGCTGCGGCTCGCCAACGCGTCGCCTTATGGCCTCGCGGCGAGCTTGTGGACCAACGATCTGCGCGCCGCCATGAACATGGTGCGGGAGATCGATGCGGGCACAGTATGGGTGAACGCTCATGTACCGCTCGATCCGAACATGCCGTTCGGCGGTATGAAGCAGTCCGGCATGGGCCGCGAGTTCGGCAAGGGTGCCGTCGAGAGCTTCACGGAGACGAAATCCATCTGTATCGCGCACTGATTCTTCCGCACTGGCCCTCCCTGGCGTTTATTTAGAACTAAAATGTCGAACGAGCGCTGGCTTTCAGTATGCTCAAGCGCTGATGGGCACGAGGTAAGCCTGTGGGAGAGTGGCGATGGAATTCAGGGTCCGGGCAACGTCCGATGTGCATGATCATTCGTTCGCGGTGAACGGCTGGGAGCAGGTGTATAACCAGCTCACGCCGGGGCGTTTCGAGAGTGTCGTCATGCAGGCCCAGGCGCCCGGTTTCCTGTTTTTTCGCGAGTCGACGAACCGGCGGGTCGCGCAAGCGGGCATCGCACCGCGTGGGCTCTCTTCGTTGGCGCTGCCGCTCCAACGCCCCGTTTCCGGGACGTTCCAGGGGTGCCGCCTCGATGGCTACGCCCTCTGGTTGCTGGGGTCCGGGGAGGAGTTTCGCTTCTATACGCCGGAGACGATGCATTATCTCGGCGTCAGCATCCCCACCAGCGACCTGCATGCACTCGCGGCAGCAGTGCTGGGCGAGAAGGCGCTGCCGCTGCTCGAGCGCAGCGTGGTGCCGGTGCCGACCGAGGAGGGCGAACGGGTTAGCGCCGAACTTTCCCGATTCCTCGATGCATTCCAGCGGCAACCCGCTGCTTTCGAGAATCCCGCTGCGGGCAAGCGGTTTCGTGACGAAATCATGAGCATGCTGCTGGAACTCTTCAATCCCCATCACGCCGACAAGCGCGACGTAACGCACGCGACCTACGCCGAAATCGTTCGGCGCAGCGAGCGCATCCTTCAGGATCGCCTGGAGGAACCGCAGACGGTCCTCGACCTGTGCGTGGCGCTGCGTTGCAGCCGTCGTACCTTGCAGACGAGTTTTCAGCGCGTTGCCAACGTGACTCCCATCGAATACTTACGCTCCGTGCGTTTGAACGGCGTGCGCCGCCTGTTGCGTTCGACCAGCCAGGACGAGCTCATGGTGGGGGATGCAGCTGCCCGATGGGGCTTTACGCACCCTAGCTATTTCGCGCGCGAGTACCGCGATCTGTTCGGCGAATTGCCGTCCCAGACGCCTCGCAAAGGTTGAACGCCTCGCGACGCCTTTCCACCTGAAGCACGACCGGTTCGCGGTGCGTTGCGCGCTCATGAGGAAAAACACCCCAAAGATTGGATCAATGTCCAACTTTTGGGGTGCAAATTACTAGCCGGGCTTTTCTTTGCCGGGGTAATGCATTCACTACCCCAGGCATCTGAACCGGCGATCAGAAGCTGTGGTACATGCCAACGTTGGCTTTCCACTGGGTGCCGCCCGATGCGGTGGCGCCGCTGTCAGCAGCCGAAGCGAAAGCGCCCTGAGCATGGACGTAGGCGCCCATGGCGTACACCGAGGTGCTCTTCGACAGCGAGTACGTAGCACCCAGCGACGCCTGGTTGATCGAAGCCATCGTGCGGCCTTCAGCGGCTTGCGCAGGTGCGGCTGCCGAACCGTAGACGTACGTGTAGCCAGCAGCCAGCGACAGTGCCGCGTTCGCCTGGTATTGCAGAAGGGCGCCCATCACGTTGAAGTGAATCGAGTCCTGGCCAACGGCGCCGTTGCCTTGGTACTGAGCGTTCGAGTAACGCAGGCCAGCCGTGAACTGGCCGAACTGGTATTGGCCTGCAACTTGAGCGATGCCTGCTTTCTTGAACGCAATGCCTTGGTTGTAACCCGAGCTCGCGTAGCCCAGCGCAGTACCGAACGACGGTTGTGCCGTTGCGTTACCCCAGAAGCCGTCCTGGCTATCAGCGCGGAAGTAGCCGCCAGCGACCGTCAGACCACCTTGAGCGTAGTCAGCAGCCACCGACCACGATTGATTCTGGCCCATAGAACCGGCAACGCCACCGAACGAGTACGCGCCTTCAGCCTGGAAGCCGCCGATGACCGGCGTGATGTACTTCACGGCGTTGTTTTGGTTCGTCGTGTTGTCGTTGTTGTCCACGTCGCCCGGGGTCGAGAATGCGAGTGCCGAAATGCAGTCGCCCGTCAGGCATTGAACCATTTCAGTCACGGCGTCGAGCTGGCGACCGAAACGCA
This sequence comes from Paraburkholderia sp. JHI2823, assembly GCF_038900695.1. Lineage (NCBI taxonomy): Bacteria > Pseudomonadati > Pseudomonadota > Betaproteobacteria > Burkholderiales > Burkholderiaceae > Paraburkholderia > Paraburkholderia sp. JHI2823. Next base: position 123,946 of record NZ_JAYMRY010000003.1, read on the forward strand.
CGGTACCGTACTGGTCCGAAGCGAGGCCTACGTAGGCCTGGCGGTTGAACAGCGAACGCGTCTCCGCCCCAGCGGCGTTGAAGGCAATGGGGCCCTGGCCGCCGATTTTACCGGTACCGATGCTGTAACCATTTTCGATCTTGAAGACTGCCTTGAGGCCGCCGCCGAGATCTTCCTGACCCTTCATGCCCCACTTGTTCGAACCGGAGGCACCGCCTTCCATCGCGACCAACGACTTGCCACCGACGTTCGACGTGTAGCCGATACTCGAGTCGAGCATGCCGTACAGGGTGACCGACGACTGTGCCATTGCTGCCGAAGATGCTGCGAAAGCGGCAACAGCGATAACGCTTGCCTTGATTTTGCTGTGTTTCATCTGTATTTCAGTTCCCTGAGTGTCTTTTGGATTGTTTATGTGTTGTTGCGCGCTGGAGGATAAGGGACCCCCTGCAACTCAAGGAAACGAAAAAAAAAGCTGTCGCAAAAACGTAACAAAGGGCGCAATGTCTTGTGCGGCCGGCGCTTGATGGACTATTCCGTCCGAGGCCGGCAACGCCGAATGGGCGACCGCTTTCCGGCTGCCGCTGACGTTTGAATGTCAGGCCGAACCATCCTGTGACTGACGCTTCATGGCCGACTGCGGTGCTCCACGCAGCCGGTAGAAGCCGGCCAAGGCCTTCCGTGTGGAAGTGCGCGGGCCAGCAGCCTCTCCAGTTCGTCGTTGGAAAGACCGATGCGAATTCGCCCTCCGATCAGTGCGATCGTCGCGGGGTCGGCGCCCGGATCAGGGACCAACGCTTCCACTTCGCGCGCGGTGCAAACGTTCTCCGGATAGGGCATGCCGTGAGCGATGATGGTCGACTCCAGCGCGACAACCGGGCGGCTGCCGGCGATCCTTGTAGCGGCGACAGGGGGGCTGAACGCCAAAGGAATGTGCGAGGTCTGCAACCATGTCCCTGGATCTTCGGGTATCTTGAACTTGAGTATGCGGCATCGGAGCGCTTCACGGCTCGTTGCCGGACGGGCTTCGTGCTGTGATCTGACGTTTTGACAGGCGTTGCCATGTGGCAGGAACGTTTTATCTACTTTCCTGAGAAGGCTGCAATCGAGGACGTGGTATCCGATCGACTGGCGGCCTGGCCGGCTATGGAATCGTTCCGAGGCCTTGTCGCCGAACCGGCCGGAACCGTGCGCGGCACGGCCATTGTCTTTCATGGAAATGCGGGGCATGCGGGACACCGTGCCTTCTATGGCGAGGCGCTTAACCGGCTGGGGCTTCGCGTGATCCTCGCCGAATATCCGGGTTACGGGCCACGCGAGGGCTCGCCAGATGAAGAAGGGCTGGTCGCCGATGCGCGAGAGACCATCGAGCTTGCGCATCGTTTCTACGGCGCCCCGGTGCTGCTCATCGGGGAATCGCTCGGGGCCGGCGTGGTTGCTGCAGCCGGCTCGCGCGAACCCGACAAGATTGCCGGCCTGCTGCTCATCACGCCATGGGACAGGCTCGAGCACGTCGCCGCTTTCCACTACCCATGGGCGCCGGTGAAGTGGCTGGTGCATGGCCGATACGACAGCGTGGCCCACCTGGCTGCGTTCGGCCGCCCGGTTTTCGTCATGGTTGCCGAACGGGACACCATCGTCCCGGCACGTTTGGGCGAAGCGCTTTGCAACGCGTTGAACGGTCCGAAACAAGTGAAGATCGTGGAGGCGGCTGAGCACAACGACTGGATTGGCCGCGTCGACGCTAGTTGGTGGCGAGAGGCAATCGGTTTCCTGCTTACACCTTCCCGATCATGAAATCCCGCTCCGTCCCGCCCCAGTGTGAACGCTTCTATGTCCTCGATGCGAAGAACAGGCCTGTCGAAGTGTTCGATCGCAGCGAGTGGTCGCGCTGGATGGCCGAAAACGAATTGATCTTTCGCCGCACGCTGCTCGAGGAGTCCGGCGTGACGGTCACGACGCGCTTTCGCGGTGTGGCCGACACGCGGACTGGGGAGTCCGCGCTCTTCGTGACGCGCATCGCCGGAATGGCGGTTCAAGATGACAACGAGAGCTATGGCGCAAGCACGCTCGGTGAAGCGCTCGAGTGCCACGAACGTATCGTGCAGAAGATCCTTCGGATGTTGACCGGGCAGTGAGCGGTGCGGAGATTTACCGCTGAAGGCCTGCCGCTTTCGAGTGTGCATCCGTCGCCTGTTCCGACACGGGAGCGCGGACCCCGAGGTCCCCGAGGGTCCCCGGTAGTCAGACGAATCGCACCCTCGTTGTCTCCCGCAGCGCAGTGAATAAAATTTTTCTCGTTTTCACCATCTTGAAAATTTAAATTCACATGGTCATACTACACGCGTACCTTGACCAGGACGACTCATTCCTCCCGTGAGCAAAACCGAATTCCCCGGTGTGATCGAGCGCATTCACTATGCATCCGCCACCGCGTCGGCGGCGTTGAAGCCCGTCGCGCGATGGCTTGCCTCGCATTCGCTCGACGCCGCGACGCTCACGATCGAAGAAGTCGCGCAAGCGTGCGGCGGCTCCGCTGCCAGCGTCAACCGGTTTGCCAGGCACGCCGGATATCGCGGGTTTTCGGAGCTGAAGGCGGAACTCGCCGCAGTCGTGCGGCAAGCGTTGCAACCGGTGGAGAAACTGGAAGCGCCGACGGCCCAGCAAGGTATCGGCGCATGGCTGGCAGATCATCAACGCAACCTTGTCGCGATGGATTCGTCGTTGCAACAGGAGCGACTGGCCCAGACGGTGACGCGTATCGTTGCGAGCCACTCTGTGTATTGTCTCGGGCTCGGTTTGAGCACCTGGTTGACCGGACTATTGGCGGACACGCTGATGCCATATCACCGGCGCGTCGTATGGGCCGCTGCTGGAGGCGGCAGCGAGCAAGCCGCACGACACATGGCGCACATTGGCACAGGCGACACGTTGATCGCGATCTCGCTGCCCCGCTATTCGCGCGACACGGTCGAGCTTGCGCGATTTGCCCGCGAACGCGGCGCTTTCGTCGTCGCCCTGACCGACAACCCGACCGCGCCGCTCGCCGCGACGGCCGACGCGGTGTTGCTGGCTCCGGCTGAACATCGGGTGCTGTCGTCGAGTGCGGTGGCCATGGTGGCGCTCATCGAAACATTGACATCGGAAGTGCTGAAAGCAACACCGGAGACAAAAGCAATGGCGGCCACTTTGTCACAAACGGTGTTGCCGTACCTCGTGTTCGACACCACACCGTCGACGCAGGCTAAAGCCGAAGCGGGCACGAGGCGCAGCAGCAAGAGCAGGGGCATTAGCCGAACGGGCGGCGATGGCAGTGCTGGGGTGCCTCGCAGGGTTCGCAACCGATCGTGACGCCGCGACGGTCACCTTCAATTGTCTCAGCAGGTCGAGAAGCAGAGGAGACACCATGAACACAACCTCCGATAGCGCTGCCGGCTCATCGGTCCAGCAGCTCAGGGACACGACGGGACTTGCAGGGCATCCGCGCGGGCTCACCACGCTGTTCTTCACCGAGATGTGGGAGCGATTCAGCTTCTACGGCATGAGAGCCATTCTCGTGCTGTACATGGTTGCGGCCCCGGGGCTTGGCGGCCTTGGTTACGACACGCCCCATGCGACGGCGATCTATGGCACGTATTCGATGGCCGCGTTTCTGCTCGCGCTTCCCGGCGGCATCATCGCCGACCAGTGGCTCGGCACGCGTCGAGCGGTGCTGATCGGCGGCATCATCATCGCATGCGGCCACTTCACCATGGCCATTCCTGCGGTCCCGACGTTCTTCGCCGGGCTCGTGCTTGTCGCATGCGGGACGGGTCTGCTCAAGCCGAATGTGAGCGCACTCGTGGGCGGCCTCTACTCACAGGATGACGAGCGCCGCGACAGCGGATTTTCGATCTTCTACATGGGCATCAACATCGGCGCATTCCTCGCGCCGCTCGTCTGCGGCTTTCTTGCGGAAGCTGAGCCGTTCAGGAAGTTGCTTCGCTCATTCGGTATCGATCCGGTCAATAGCTGGCACTTCGGTTTTGCAGCCGCAGGCGTCGGCATGTTGATCGGGCTCATCGTTTTCTGGCGGCAAAGAGGCCGTCTCGCGCATGTCGGCAACCGGAACGTGGCAAAGCCTGTAGAGGCGACACAGAAGCCGCAAGGTGGTCTGCTGCGGACGTCGGTCTATATCGCGCTCGGCGTGTTCACCGTCATTGGCACGTTGCTCGCCGGAAGCAACTGGCAGAACGTGCTTCCTTTCCTGCTGGCCTTCGATGCGCTCGTTATCGTTGTGATGATGGGGATGCAGGAACAACTGACACGCGCCGAGTGGAAGCGCCTCGCCGTGATGGGCATCTATTTCGTCGTGACGATTGCTTTCTGGTCCGCATATGAACAGAAAGGCTCGAGCCTGAGTCTCTTTGCCAAGGATATGGTGCAGCGAAATCTCGGCAGCTTCCTCGTACCGGCAGCCTGGTTCCAGTCGCTGACCGCACTGTACGTGATCCTGCTCGCCCCGGTGTTCGCGGCGCTCTGGGCATGGCTCGGGCCCCGGCAACCCTCGAGCCTCGCGAAGCTCGCCCTGGCGCCGCTGTTGATCGGCATTGGCTACGCCGGGTTTGCGATCATGGCCTCGTCGCTCTATGTCGGCGCCAGGGTCAATCCGCTCTGGCTTGCCGGTCTGTTCCTGTTCGAAGTGTTTGGCGAACTCTGCCTGAGCCCTGTCGGCTTGAACCTCGTTACGAAGCTCGCACCCGTGAAGCTCGTTGGATTGATGATGGGACTCTGGTTCTTCGGTAGCTCGTTCGGGTACAAGCTCGCTGGTTACTTTGCGGGCTTTTACATGCCCGTCCCGGCACGGTTGACATTGCTCTATGGGGGCATCGCCGCAGGGCTCATCGCCGTTTCGGCCCTGCTGTTCCTCATGATGCCGATGATGAGAAAGCTCGTTGGGGAAGAGCCGGCCCAGGCGGCGACTCACGCGCATTGATCCGATACGTAGGAGGAGTGAAATGGCACAGTACGTCCTGGCAATCCACGGCGGCGCCGGAACGCTGCAGCGCGGCGTCATGTCGGCGGAACAGGAAGCCGCTCATCGGGCAGCACTCGAAGAAGCGCTCGAGGCAGGCCATCAGGTTCTAAAAGGCGGTGGATCGAGCGTCGAGGCCGTCGTCGCCGCCGTTGTCGCGTTGGAGAATTGCCCGCTTTTCAACGCAGGGCGCGGCTCCGTATTCACGCATGCGGGCACGCACGAAATGGACGCGGCCATCATGGAAGGCCATACGGGGCGCGCAGGCGCGGTGGCTGGCGTGTCCCGCATCAAGAATCCGGTCGTTGCGGCACAGCGCGTGATGGATCGCTCAACGCACGTGTTGCTCTCGGGAGCGGGGGCTGAGCAATTCGCCGCCGACGAAGGTCTGGCTCTCGAGAGCCCCGAATACTTCTACACCGACTTTCGCTGGCAGCAGTTGCTCGCCGTGCGCGACACCGGACGCGAATTGCTTGATCACGACGGCACGGCACTGCTTCGCAAACAAGATCCTGGCGACGCGAGCGGACTCATCAATGGCGAGCACAAGTTCGGCACGGTCGGTGCGGTCGCGCTCGATGCAATGGGGCATCTGGCAGCGGCGACCTCCACCGGTGGCTTGACGAACAAGCGCCACGGGCGAATCGGCGATTCCCCGCTGATCGGATGCGGCACGTTTGCGGACGCACGCGTAGCCGTGTCCACGACGGGAACGGGAGAAGCGTTTATCCGCGCTGTCGCGGCTCATGACGTCGCAGCGCGAATGAAGTACGGTCACGCAACAGTCGATGAGGCTGCGCGCGCGGTCGTGAGCGAGGCGATCCCGCAGCAACGCGGCACGGGAGGGCTCATTGCCGTCGATGTCGAGGGGCATGTTTCGATGCCGTTCAACACCGAAGGCATGTATCGCGGCGTTGTTCAGAGCGATGGCAAGCGGTACATCGATATCTATCGGTAGCTGACGGCCTTCGCCTGGGAGCCTTCGGATGAAATCGGTGCACTTGCGATAGCCATAGTCGGGGCAACGAGCCTGCACACTGGCGGAATTTCGTGAGCTGACGCCTCGCAAAGGTTGAACACCTGGCGGGCGTAAGCCTCGCGACGCCCTATCCACCTGAAGCACGACCGGTTCGCGGTGCGTTGCGCGCTCATGAGGTGCGCAACGCCTGCGAACCGGTTTTGTTTTATGGCGCCTGCGCGTGAATTTGCACGCAGATAGTGCCGCCGCATTGCTTTGGGGCAGTGCGCGCCCCATCGGCGGGCGGGGCCGGGCGTGGCCGCAGGCACTCGCCGCCTGTTCGACGGTGCCCGCAGTTGCGTATGCGGTGAGCGTCTACACGCTGCTCTTCGCCTCGAATCGAGGGGGCATGCACCTGCTGGCACGGATCTCGCTCAATGTCGTGCCGAGAGGTGCGAAGCAATTTGCATCATCTTAGGATCGCTAGGGTTCCGGTCGGTGCAACGCATGAGTCCATGCCGCGCGTTCGATGCCTGGTCCGAGAGCAATCCGGTCTCGTCCACCACCTTGTCCGCAAGGCGGCGATGAGGCTCCACGGAGGGATAAAAGCCCGGGAGGTCGCGATGTCGTTCGGTCGCCCTCTCACGTCCTATCCCTTCGCAAAGGAGCCTCCATGCCGTCCAGCTTCGCTTCAGCTACCGCGCAGCCTGATCTTCCACACGTCGATGTGCTTTGGGAAACCGTGATTCCCGCGGGCACGCACTGGTCGGGCATCCTGCGCCGCGGCCTCGCGCTGCGCGTGATCGACCTCGAAGGCGGCGCGAATCTCGCCGCCGTGTTTCATCGCCAGGAAGATCTGCTCGAACGCTACAACATGGCCGATACGCTCAAGGCGCAGCACACGGCCCATCTCACGCGCGGCCACGTGCTCTACACCGACATGGGCCGCGTGATTGCCTCGATCACGGCCGATACGCTCGGCTGGCACGATCCGCTCGGCGGCGTCGGCGACGCGGCACTGTTTGCACGCAAGTACGGCGAAAAGCGCTACCAGGCGCATCGCAACGAGATGATCCGCAACGGGCGCGACAGCCTCGTGCTCGAACTCGCCAAGTACGGCCTCGGCGCGCGCGATCTCGTGGCCAACGTGAACTTCTTCAGCAAGGTCGCCGTGGGGGAGGACGGTGCGCTCGAATTCGTGCCGCGCCACTCGCGCGCGGGCGCGGCGTTCGACCTGCGCTTCGAAATGAACACGCTCGCCGCGTTCTCGACGGCGCCGCATCCGCTCGATCCGCACGCTCAATACGCGCCGAAGCCCGTGAAGCTCGTCGCCTGGCGCGCCTATGCGGCCGACGCCTGCGCGCCTGCCGACGATCCGTGCCGCACGGCCTGCGCCGAGAACGAGCGCGGCTTCGTCAACACCGACCGTCTGTTCGCCTGAGCGCAAGGGAGCCGTCATGCCGATCATCGAAAGCGCGCTCGACGAGCGCAACGCACACACCGACTTCACCTTGCCCGCGGGCGAGCCGTGGCTGCACGACATGAAGCGTGGCGAGACGCTGCGCATCGTCGATCTCGAAGGCAACCAGGCCGTGGACACGCTCTTCTACAGCAGCGCCGACCCCACGGAGCGATATAGCGCGCAGGACACCATCCGCGCACAGCGCAACCTCTATCTGAGCGCGGGCAGCGTGCTCATGTCGAACCGTGGCGCGCCGCTCCTTACCATCGTCGCCGACACGTGCGGCCGTCATGACACGCTGGGCGGCGCCTGCGCGGCCGAGAGCAACACGGTGCGCTACGCGCTCGAAAAGCGCCATATGCACAGCTGCCGCGACAGCTACCTCAACGCGCTCGCGCACTGCACCTGCGGCGTCGGCGCACTGCTCGGCAAGCGCGACATCGTCAGCAACATCAACTTCTTCATGAACGTGCCCGTTACGCCGCTTGGCAAGCTCACGTTCGAAGACGGCATCTCCGCGCCGGGCAAATACGTCGAAGTGCGCGCGGAACAGGACGTGACGGTGCTGATTTCGAACTGCCCGCAGCTGAACAATCCCTGCAACGGTTACAACCCGACGCCCGTGCGTCTGCTCGTCTGGGGGGCATGACGATGGCGTTCGACAAGGTTCTCATTGCCAACCGCGGCGAGATCGCGTGCCGCGTGATCCGCACGCTCAAGCGCCTCGGCATCGCATCGGTGGCCGTGTACTCCGAGGCGGACCGCCACGCGATGCACGTGATGCTCGCGGACGAGGCCGTTTGCATCGGGCCCGCGCCCGTCGCGCAAAGCTATCTGAACGCCGAGGCCATTCTCGCGGCGGCGCGCAGCACCGGCGCACAGGCCGTGCATCCGGGCTACGGCTTTCTTTCGGAAAACGAAGCGTTTGCGAGTGCATGCGAGCGGGCGGGCATCGCCTTCATCGGCCCGCGCCCCGAGCACATGACGGCCTTCGGCCTCAAGCACACGGCACGCGAGATCGCGCGCGCCAACGACGTGGCGCTGTTGCCGGGCACCGGCCTGCTGCCCGACGTGGCGTCGGCGCTCGAAGCGGCGGCAACGCTCGGCTACCCCGTGATGCTCAAGAGCACGGCGGGTGGCGGCGGCATCGGCATGTCGCTGTGCCACGATCCCGCGCAGCTCGAAACCGCCTTCGCCTCGGTCGTGCGCCTTGGCGAGAGCAACTTCGCGAATAGCGGCGTGTACCTGGAAAAGTTCGTCGAGCACGCGCGCCATATCGAAGTGCAGGTGTTCGGCGACGGCAGGGGCAATGTGATCTCGCTCGGCGAGCGCGACTGCTCGGTGCAGCGGCGCAACCAGAAGGTGATCGAGGAGACGCCCGCGCCGGGTCTGACCGACGACGAACGCCGCGCTTTGCACGCCACCGCCGTGCGTCTCGCGAAAGCGGTGAGCTATGCGAGCGCGGGCACGGTGGAGTTCGTGTTCGACACGCAAACCCGCGCGTTCTACTTCCTCGAAGTGAACACGCGGCTCCAGGTGGAGCATGGCGTGACCGAGGAGGTGTACGGCGTCGACCTCGTGGAATGGATGATCCGCCAGGCCGAGGGCACGCTTGCGCCGCTCGACACGCTCGCACCGGCCACTACGCTCGCGCCGGGCGCGGCGAGCATCCAGGTGCGCGTCTACGCCGAAGATCCGAATCGCCAGTTCCAGCCGAGTTCGGGGCTGCTCACGCACGTGGCGTTTCCCGCCGATGCGCGCGTGGACACGTGGATCGACGCGGGCACCGAAGTCAGCGCGTTCTACGACCCGCTGCTCGCGAAGATCATCGCCACGGGCGCGACGCGCGAAGCGGCGCTCGCGAAACTCGGCGAGGCGCTCTCGCGAACCGGGCTCTACGGCATCGAAACGAATCTCGACTATCTGCGCGCGATCGTTGGCTCCGCAACGTTCGTGGCCGGCGAGCAGACCACGGGTTTTCTCGGCCGCTTCCTCTTTGCGCCGCACACCATCGACGTGCTCGACGGCGGCGTGCAGACCACGGTGCAGCAGACGCCGGGGCGCCTCGGTTACTGGGACGTGGGCGTGCCGCCCTCGGGCCCGATGGACGACCGCTCGTTCAATCTCGCCAACGCGCTGCTCGGCAACGCGCCCGATGCGGCGGGCCTCGAATTCACGATGGTGGGCGCGACGCTGCGCTTCAACACGGAAACGCTGTTCGTGCTCGGCGGCGCGCCGCTGTCCGCGACGCTGGACCGCGAGCCGGTGCCGTACTGGCAGGTGGTGCGCGCGAGCGCGGGAATGGTGCTCAAGCTCGGCGGCGTGACGGGTGCCGGTGTGCGCGCGTGCCTCGCGGTGAAGGGCGGCCTGCAGGTGCCCGACTATCTCGGCAGCAAGGCGACCTTCACGCTCGGCCAGTTCGGCGGCCACGCGGGTCGCGCGCTGCGCAAGGGCGACGTGCTGCATCTCGCGCCGGATGCAGGCAAGGGCGGGACGGTCGAAGCGGGCACGCGGCTCGCGGCGGAACGCGTGCCGGTGCTCACGCACGAGTGGGCGCTGGCGGTGCTCGACGGCCCGCACGGCGCGCCCGACTTTCTCACGCGCGAAGACATTGCGATGCTCTACGAAGCGCGCTGGACCGTGCACTACAACTCGAGCCGCACAGGGGTGCGCCTGATCGGCCCGAAGCCGCAATGGGCGCGCGCGGACGGCGGCGAGGCGGGGCTGCATCCCTCGAACATCCACGACAACGCCTATGCGATCGGCGCCGTGGACTTCACGGGCGACATGCCCGTGATTCTCGGTCCGGACGGCCCGAGCCTGGGCGGCTTCGTGTGCCCGGTCACGGTGATCGGCGAGGAACTGTGGAAGCTCGGGCAGCTGCGCCCCGGCGATACGGTGCGGTTCGTGCCCGCCGCGCCTGACACGCTTGCCGCTGCAAAAGAAAATGCGCACGAATGCGTGCTCTATCGCGCCGAGCAGGCGGGCGAAGGCGTGGGCGTGGTCTATCGCCGTTCGGGCGACCGCAACCTGTTGATCGAATACGGGCCGCCCGTACTCGATCTGAAACTACGTTTCCGTGTGCATGCGCTGATGAACTGGCTCGAAGCGCACCGCCTGCCGGGTATCGTCGATCTCACGCCGGGTATTCGCTCGTTGCAGGTGCATTTCGATCCCGCGCTGCTCACGCGCGACCAGCTGATCGATCATCTCAAGGATGCCGAGGCAGCGCTGCCCGCCGTCGATGCGATGCGCGTGCCGAACCGCATCGTCCATTTGCCGCTCTCGTGGGACGACCCGTCCACGCGGGTCGCCATCGAGCGGTACATGCAGTCGGTGCGCCCCGACGCGCCGTGGTGCCCGAGCAATATCGAGTTCATCCGCCGCATCAACGGCCTGGCGAGCATCGACGACGTGAAACGCATCGTCTTCGACGCGCGCTATCTCGTGCTCGGCCTCGGCGACGTCTATCTCGGCGCGCCCGTGGCGACGCCGGTCGACCCGCGCCACCGGCTCGTCACCACCAAGTACAACCCGGCGCGCACGTGGACGCCGGAGAACGCCGTGGGCATCGGCGGCGCGTATCTCTGCGTGTACGGCATGGAGGGTCCGGGCGGTTATCAGTTCGTGGGCCGCACCGTGCAGATGTGGAATCGCTATCGCACGACGACCGAGTTCGCGCCGGGCAAGCCCTGGCTGCTGCGCTTCTTCGACGAAATCCGCTTCTACGAGGTGAGCGAAGCGGAACTTGCCGAGTGGCGCAGCGAATTCCTCGCGGGGCGGCGCAATCTGCGCATCGAGGAGTCGGTGTTCGATCTCGGCGAATACGAGCGCTTCCTGCGCGACGAGGCCGCCTCGATCGCCGCGTTCAAGGCGACGCAGCAAGCCTCGTTCGATGCCGAGCGCGAGCGCTGGCGCGCGGCGGGGCAGGCGGACTACGTGGCCGAGGCCGCGGAGGACGAAGCGGCAAGCGCGGCGCGCGCCGCCGTTGCCTTGGCCGACGACTGTCTTGCGATCGGCGCCGATGTTTCGGGCAGCGTCTGGAAGCTGCTCGTTGCAGTGGGTGAGCGCGTCGAAGAGGGCCAGGATCTGGCGATTCTCGAATCGATGAAGATGGAAGTGACCGTGACCGCGAGTGCGGCCGGGGTGATCGAAGCCCTCGATTGCGCGGCGGGCGACGCCGTGGTCACGGGCCAGCGCCTGATGGTGATTCGTGTGGAATCCGAAGTATCAGGCGATACCGAACAAGCAACCGCCGTAAGCGGCGAGGAGGCCGCATGCGAATGAATCAGCACGACGATCTGCCCATGACCATCGATGCGCTGCGCGCACGGTATCTGGACGGCAGCCTCACCCCGGCGCAACTCGTCGAGCGCATCGCCGCGCGTACCGCCGGCGACGATCCGCATCGCGTGTGGATCCGCGCGCTCACGCGCGACGAGATGATGCGTTACGCCGATGCGCTCGCGCAACACGATCCGGCCACGTTGCCGCTTTACGGCGTGCCGTTCGCGATCAAGGACAACATCGATCTCGCGGGCGTGCCGACCACGGCCGGATGCCCCGCCTATGCGTACACGCCGGAGCGCAGCGCGCCCGTGGTCGAGCGGCTGATCGCGGCGGGCGCGATTCCGGTGGGCAAGACCAACCTCGACCAGTTCGCCACGGGGCTTTCGGGCCAGCGCTCACCCTATGGCGCGTGCCGCAACGCGCTCGATCCGGAGTACGCCTCGGGCGGTTCCAGCTCGGGCTCGGCCGTTGCCGTGGCGCTTGGTCTCGCCGCGTTCTCGCTAGGCACCGATACGGCGGGTTCGGGCCGCGTGCCGGCGGCCTTTCATGGTCTGGTGGGTCTCAAGCCGACGAAAGGCGTGCTGAGCACGATGGGCGTGGTGCCCGCGTGTCGCTCGCTCGATTGCGTCTCGATCTTCGCGCCTTCGGCAAACGACGCGCAGCGCGTGTTCGAATGCGCACGCGGCGTGACCGAAGGCGATCCCTATGCGCGCGCCTGGCAACCGGGAGGCCGCGAAGGCGGCTCGCTCGCGGGCGTGCGCTTCGGCGTGCCGCGCGCGGCGCAACTGAACTTCTACGGTGACGCCTCGTATGCGGCAGCGTTCGACGCGGCGCTCGCGAAGCTGCGCGCAGCCGGGGCAGAGCTCGTAGAGATCGACTTCGAGCCGTTCCTCGCCACGGCGCGGCTGCTCTACGAAGGTCCGTTCGTGGCCGAGCGACTTGCCGCGATTCGCCCGTTCTTCGAGGCGCAACCCGAGGCGCTGCACGCCGTCACGCGCGAGATCGTGGGCGGCGCGGCGCGCTGGAGCGCGGCCGACGCTTTCGCGGCGTTCGACCGGCTCGCCGCGCTGCGCATGGAGAGCGAACGCGTGTGGCCGCATGTCGACGCGCTCGTCACGCCGACCTCGCCGACCACGTCGACGGTGGCGGAACTCGAAGCGGACCCGATTGGCGTGAACGCGCGCTTTGGCTACTACACGAACTTCGTGAACCTCCTCGATCTCAGTGCGCTCGCCGTGCCGGCGGGCGAATGCACGACGGGCCGGCACGCGGGCAAGCCGTTCGGCATCACATTCGTTGCGCGTGCACACGACGACGCCTATCTGCTCGGCCTCGCCCGTGCCTGGCTGGGTGAGCATGGGTGCCCGGCGCCGCGTGACGCAAAGGACGACCCGGCGCCCACGGTTCGCGTGGCCGTGGTGGGCGCGCACCTGAGCGGCGAACCGCTCAATGGGCAACTGACCGGGCGCGGCGCACGGCTCGTCGAAAGCACCACCACGGCGAATGCCTATCGTCTTTACGCGCTCCCGCAGGCCCGACCGCAAGATCCCGCGAAGCCTGGCCTCGTGCGTGTGAACGAAGGGGGCACGGCGATCGAGGTCGAAGTCTGGGAGATGCCGACGGCTGCCTTCGGCTCGTTCGTCGCGGCCATTCCGGCGCCGCTCGGCATCGGCACGCTCGAACTCGCGAGCGGGAGCACTGCGCTCGGCTTTCTGTGCGAGAGCGCCGCGCTGGCGAACGCACCCGACATCAGCGCTTACGGCGGTTGGCGCGCGTATCGCGCGGCACAGTCGCAGTCGCAAACCCAAACCGAGCGCATCGGAGCATGAATCCCCACGCCCTTATATCAAGCAGTCCGCTGCATCTTTACTCCTGGAGATCCGTCATGAAGAGAACTCACCTTTCGTTCGCAAGCAAGGCATTCGAGGCGAGCAACACGCGCCAGGCGCAAGCTTCCGCACCCCTGCGCCGCTGGGCGTTACGCGCCGCAAGCGCACTCGCCCTCGCCACGGGCCTCTTCGCAGCCGGCGTGCAGGCCGCGAACGCCGCGCCGCTGCGTATCGGCTATAGCGACTGGCCGGGCTGGGTGGCATGGCAGGTGGCGATCGACAAGGGATGGTTCAAGGAGGCCGGCCTCGACGTGAAGTTCGACTGGTTCGACTACGCGGCCTCGATGGACGCCTACGCGGCCAACAAGCTCGACGCCGTGCTCGTCACCAACGGCGACGCGCTCACGATGGGCGCGAACGGCGCGAAGAACGTGATGGCGCTCATCACCGACTATTCGAACGGCAACGACATGGTCATTGCCAAGCCGCCCGCGCGCAAGATCCAGGATCTCAAGGGCAAAAAGATCGGCGTGGAGTTCGGCGTGGTCGATCACCTGCTGCTGCTCGACGCGCTCCAGCGTGCAGGCATGAAGGAGAGCGACGTCACGCTCGTGAACGCGAAAACCAACGAAACGCCGCAGGTGCTGGCTTCCGCCGACGTCGCGGCCATCGCCGCGTGGCAGCCGAATGCGGGCGAGGCGCAGCGCGCCGTGCCGGGCGCACGCCCCGTGTTCACCTCCGCCGACGAGCCTGGCCTCATCTACGACGTGCTCGCCGTGAACCCCGTGAGCCTGGCCGCGCACAAGGCCGATTACGAGAAGCTCGCGAAAGTCTGGTACCGCGTCGTGAAGTACATCGACGACCCCGCCACGCAGCCCGACGCCGTGAAGATCATGGCCGCGCGCGTGGGCCTCACGCCGGCGCAGTATCTGCCGCTCCTCAAGGGCACGAAGCTGCTCACGCTGCCCGAGGCGCAACAAGCCTACGTGAAGGCCGACGGCTTTCGCTCGCTCTATGGTTCGAGCAAAGCCGCCGACGTGTTCAACGTGAAGTACCAGGTCTACAAGAGCTCGCAGGACGTGAACGCCTACGTGGACCCGTCGCTCACGAGCGCGCTCAAGTAAGGCCACGCTCGTCGAGCCAGTCGTCATCTAGCAGGAGAACAACATGGCCGGAATCAGCCAGACAGGGTGGTTTGCCGTACGCCGCGAGCTTTCGCCGCGCGGGAAGTGGATGTTGGGCATCGGCTCGTTTTTGTTGCCGCTGCTCGTGTGGTGCGTGGTGAGCTACGTGCCCTTCGTCTGGCATCCGCAGGTCTTGATCACGCAACCGGGCAGCGTCGATTATTTCCAGCCCGGCATGCGTGTCGAGAAGGCCGTGTTCGCCGACGAACTCGACCATGCGCGCGAAACGCATGCGGCGCTGCCGGCGGGGGTGAGCGCAAACCCGGTGTATCTGCCCGCGCCGCACGAGGTGCTGCGCGCGTTCTATACCGCGTTCACGACACCGCCCGCCGCGCAGGACGGCGTATGGCTGCATCAGAGCCTGTGGCATAGCATCCAGATCATTTTCTGGGGCTTCGTCGTCTCGTCGCTCGTCGGCGTGCCGCTCGGCATCGTATGCGGCACCTATAGCGTGCTCGCGCGCCTGCAGGAGCCGTTCTTCGAGTTCTTCCGCTATTTGCCGGCGCCCGCGTTCGGTGCGCTGATGGTGGCCGTGCTCGGCATTTACGACGCGCCCAAGATCGCCATCATCGTGATCGGCACGCTGTTCCAGCAGGTGCTCATCGTCGCCAACACCACGCGCAAGCTCGAATACGGCCTGCTGGAAGCGGCGATGACGCTCGGCACCGCGCGCCTGAAACTGCTCACGCACGTGGTGGTACCCGGCATCCTGCCCGACCTCTACCGCGACCAGCGCATCCTGCTCGGCTGGGCGTGGACCTACCTGATCGTTGCGGAACTGGTGGGCACGAGTTCGGGCATCACCTGGTACATCACGCAGCAGGCGCGCTACCAGCACTTCGACAACGTCTACGCGGCGATCATGATGATCGGCATCATCGGCCTCGGCACCGATCTCGTGCTCGCCTGCCTCGGGCGCAAGCTGTTTCCGTGGGACCGCACGCTCAAGGCGTGAGGCATGTAACGCCCGGCAGTCATTCGCTCTAATCGCAGCGCATAGCATCTCAAGGACCGCATCATGTTCAATCCGCAAACCGTTCCCGACTATCTCCTCCAGTCCGATGCGGTGCGCGCGCGTTTCGAACGGCTGAAAACGCGTGAGCCGATTCTCGAAGTGCGCAATCTCACGAAGCGCTTCGTCACGCCGCAAGGCGAGCACACAGCGCTCGCCGACGTGAGCTTCACCACTCACCGGCGCGAGTTCGTGTGCGTGATCGGACCTTCGGGCTGCGGAAAATCCACGCTCATTCGGATTCTCGCGGGCCTCGAAACTCAATCGTCGGGTGAAGTGCGCGTGAACGGCAAGGCGGTGAGCGGGCCCGGCGCCGACCGCGGCATGGTATTCCAGGGCTATACGCTGTTTCCATGGCTCACCGTCAAGAAAAACGTCATGTTCGGACTACGAATGAACGGACAGGGGCGGGCGCAGGCCGAGCGAGAGGCGCTGCAATGGCTCGATCTCGTGGGCCTCGAAAAATTCGCCAACGCCTATCCGCACCAGCTTTCGGGAGGCATGAAGCAGCGGGTGGCGATTGCGCGCGCGCTCGCCAACCGGCCCGGCATCCTGTTGATGGACGAGCCGTTCGGCGCACTCGACGCCCAAACGCGCGCGAAGATGCAGGCCCACCTGCTCGACATCTGGCGCAACGTCGACGTCACGATTTTTTTCATTACGCACGATCTCGACGAGGCGATCTATCTCGCCGATCGCATTCTCGTGTTAAAGGCGAACCCCGGTGCGGTGCAGGAGCTGATCGAAGTGCCCGTGCCGAGGCCGCGCAGCTACGCACAGTTCAATTCGCCGGAGTTTCTCGCGACGCGTGCGCGGCTGGAAGGGCTCATTCATCCCCCAGAGCAGCCTTCCGGGGACGACGCCGCCGTCCAGCCGCACATGATCCGTCTCACGGACATTCACGATTCGGTCGAGTAATGAATACGGTTTAGACGGCAGCGGCGGCGCGCGCGTTGGCCTCTTCGCGCTTGACGCGCTCGATATCGCGAAAGCGTGCGGCGGGATGGTGCGCCGGCAAGGTTGCCGCGGCGCCGAAGAGCTTCTCGCGCAAGGTGCCAGGCGCGTATTCGCGCGGGTAGACGCCGCGGCGCTGCAGCTCCGGCACGAGATGGTTGACGACGTCCTCAAAGGTCTCGTGCGCGACCGCGTAGGCGAGGTTGAAGCCGTCGACGTCGGTCGCCTCCACCCATTGCTGGAGGATATCGGCGACGGTCGTGGGCGAGCCGACGAACACCGGCCCGAGGCCGCCAACACCGCCCCACCTGGCGAGTTCTTCGATGGTCCATGCCTTGTCGCCGCCGGAGAGGTGCTCGACCGCGGAAACGATCGCATTGGTCTCCACGCGCCTGACCGTATCGGTCGGCAGGTATTGGCCGAAGTCGATGCCGGTCCAGCCCGACATGAAGACGAGCGATCCGTCGTATGAGACATGCTTGCCGTATGCCTCGAATTTCGCTTGCGCCCTGGCATCGGTTTCGTCCACGATCACCGTCACCAGGTTGTAGACGAGCAGCTCGCGGGGGTCGCGTCCGGCGAGCGCTGCTTCGCGGCGCACGTCGCTCACATAGCTGCGCAGCAGCGACTGCGTGGGCGCGGCGACGAATACGCATTCGGCATGCCGGGCCGCGAAGGTCTTTCCGGGGCCGGACGCGCCGGCCTGAAACAACACGGGCGTGCGCTGGGGCGATGGCTCGCACAGGTGATAACCTGGCACATCGAAGTATTTGCCCTTGTGCCCAATTTCATGCACTTTTTCCGGCCGCGTGAACACCCGCCGCTCCCGGTCGCGAACGACGGCGCCGTCTTCCCAGCTGCCCTCCAGGAGCTTGTAGAGCACTTCCACGTACTCCGTTGCGACTTCGTAGCGGCTATTGTGGTCGAGCAGCCCCGCCTGTCCCGTGTTCTTCGCGCCGCTCTCGAGGTACGAAGTGACGACATTCCACGCGAGCCGGCCTTGCGTGTGATGGTCGGCCGTTGAGAGGCGCCGCGCGAACGTGTAGGGATGCTCGAAGCTCGTGGAAGCCGTGATGCCGATGCCAAGGTGCTCGGTGACCATCGCGATGGGCGCGGCGAGCTGGAGCGGATCGTTCACCGGAATCTGCGCGGCTTGATGGAGCGCGTGATAGTTGCTGCCCTTGTAGACGTCGTAATAGCCGATCACGTCGGCAATGAAGATCGCGTCGAACACGCCGCGTTCGAGGATCTTCGCGAGATCCGTCCAGTAGGCGAGATCCTTGTATTGCCACGAGCGGTCGCGCGGATGGGTCCAGAGTCCGGGAGACTGGTGGCCCACGCAGTTCATTTCGAAGGCGTTCAAGCGGATGTTCTTGCTCATGGTGCTCACGTGCTCCTGTCAGCCGGTGCGTGCCTGGTGGGAACGAGCAGTATAGAAATGCGCGATTGGGCGATCCAATATCGAATTCGCGAATCGATATCGGCACAGCAGATTTGTGCGCAAGGCGGTGCGCCGCGCTTGTCTCCACGCAGCAATGACGGATGCGGTCCATAGGTCGCCTTAGCAATGGCGTTCGCATGAATATGAGCAACCCTTCGTTGGACTCGCCACGGCGCATCGTTAGGATGAACGCATTGCTTCGTCCACGCGACCTTCATGTCCTCGCCGATCCTCACTGCCCACGCCATCACGAAGCGCTTCGGCGCAACGATTGCCTTGGCGCGGCTCGACTTCTCGATCCGCGCAGGCGAAGTGGTGGCGCTCATGGGCGCGAATGGCGCCGGCAAGTCAACGCTCGTGAAGATCCTGAGCGGCGTGCAGGCGCCCGACGAAGGCCGCATGGCGCTCGGCGGAAGCGAATACGCGCCGCGCACGCCGCACGAAGCGCGGCGCCAGGGTGTGGCGACCGTGCACCAGTCGATCGCCGATACGGTCGTGCCGTCGCTTTCCATAGCGGAAAACCTGCTGCTGGAGCAGCTATGCGATCGCGGCGCGCCGTGGTGGACGCCGCGCGCGGCACGCCGTGCCCGCGCGAAATCGCTTGCCGCTCGTGTTGGGCTCGATGCCGACCTCGATGCACCGCTCGGCTCCCTGTCGCTTGCGGGACAGCAGCGCGTCGCGCTGGCGCGGGCGCTCTCGACGCGGCCGAGCCTGCTGATTCTCGACGAGCCGACGGCGAGCCTGTCGGCGGCGGAGGCGGAGCGTCTCTACGTCTTGATCGAGGCGTTGCGTGCCGAGGGTGTGGCGGTACTGCTCGTCTCGCATCGCGTTGCGGACTTGAGGCGGCTGGCGACGCGCGTCGCGATCGTTCGCGACGGACGGATCGTGGCGGAGCGCCGCGCACCGATCGATTTCGACGCGGCGCTCGAAACGATGATCGGCCGGCCATTGCCGTCGCGCCAGCGTGCGCGCGCAGCGGCCGGCGAGACGGCGGCTCCGGTGCTGAGCCTGCGCGGCATGCGGCTCGGCCCGCAGGGCGACGCCTTCGACCTGGCGGTGCGCGAAGGCGAAATCGTCGCCGTGGTCGGGCCGGTGGGTGCGGGCAAGTCCCGGCTTGCACAGGTGATCTTCGGGGCCGCGCGTGCGGGAGGCGGCACGATGACGCTCGACGCTCGCGCGTGGCAGCCGCGCTCACCCGCCGACGCGATCCGCGCAGGCGTGTTCCTTGCCGGCGAGGACCGCTGGCGCACGTCGCTATTCCCGGACACGGTGCCGTTCGCGTCTATCGCCGGAACGATCAGCTTTCCCTTTCTCGCGCGCTGGCGGCGTAGTGGTCTCGCGCCTCGGGCACGCGAAGAGGCCGCCGCCCGTGAGGCGATCCAGGCGTTCGGCATCCGATGCGCGGGGCCCGGCGATCGTCTCGCGCGGCTCTCCGGCGGCAATCAGCAGAAAGTGCTGCTCGCGCGCTGGCATACCGAACCCGCCCGCGTATTGCTGCTCGACGAGCCGTTCCAGGGCGTGGACGCGCTCGCGCGTGCGGACATCGCTTCCACGCTGCGGCGTGGCTCGGCTGGCCGCGCCACGATCGTATTCGTCAGCGATCTCGACGAGGCCCACGAAGTCGCCGATCGCATCGTGCATTTCGACCGCGGTTCGATCGAACGGACTCGACCCGCCATGCCCCTCATTCAAACGGAACCGTGAAGCATCATGAAATCAGCCGCACCGACTCTCGAGCATGATGAATCACGCGCATCCAGCACCAGGCCGCGCCGCCGTCCAAACGCGCTCGCGTTGCTCGAACGCGCTGCCATCCTGGCGGTGCTTGCCGTGCTCATTGCCGTCTTCAGCGTGAAAGAGCCGGCATTCATCAGCATTGCCAACCTTTTCAGCATTCTTCAGGCGGTGTCGATCGTCGCGCTGCTCGGCATTGGCGTGACGATCACACTCGCGGCCGGCGGCTTCGATCTTTCCGTGGGCAGCGTGGCGGCTTCGGCGCAGATGGCCGCGAGTTACGTGCTCGTGGTGTGGCATGGCAATGCATGGGGCGCCGCAGCGGCGTGCCTCACCCTGGGCATTGCGGCAGGGCTCTTCAATGGTGTGCTGATCACGCGGCTGCACGTGCCGGATCAGCTCGCCACGCTCGGCACGCTATTCCTCCTTGCGGGCCTGCAACTCATTCCCACCGGCGGACGTTCGCTCGCCACCGGCACGATCCTTCCGGATGGCAGCGAAGCGAGCGGTATGTTTCCGGACGGCTTCCTCGCACTCGGACGCGCGCGTCTTTTCGAAGTCGTTCCGGTGCCCGTGCTCGTGCTGCTCGGCGTGAGCGTGGTGGTCTCGTTCGTCATGGCGTCGACGCGTTGGGGGCGCGTGTTTTATGCGATCGGCGGCAACGAGACCGCCGCACGGCTGGCCGGCGCCCCCGCGGCGCGCTACCGGAGCGCGGCTTACGTGGCTTCCGCGACGATCGCGTCGCTGGGCGGCCTGCTCATTGCCGCTCGCGTGGGGCGCGGCGACGTCAGTGCGGGACATTCGCTGCTGCTCGATGCCGTGGCGGCCGCGCTCGTGGGCTACGCGGTGTGGGGCGCGCGGCGGCCGAACGTGCCCGGCACCGTGATCGGCGCAGTGTTCGTAGGCGTTCTGCTCAACGGGCTGACCATGCTCAACGCGCCGTATTACCTGCAGGACTTCATCAAAGGCGCGCTGCTGGTGGTGGCGCTGGCGTTCACCTTCAGCGTTGGACGCAGGGCCGATGCGCGAGGCTGAGCGCCGTTGTGTCGACATGCGGGGGCGATGGGTCCGTCGCGCGATGAATGATCAGTTACTCAACCTGTTCGACTGGAGCGAAAAACATGGCAGAGATACGGGAGCGCAACGAGGCGGCGCAAGCGAGCACCGCAGCCGGCACGGCGCCGCAGGCGGTGCGGGTGATCGCCACCGACGGCGAAGCGATCGAGGTGGCCCGGGCACTGGCCGCCCGCCTCGCGCAGGGCGCCGCCGAGCGCGATAGCGAAAGGCGACTGCCGCGCGAGGAAATCGAGTGGTTTTCGCAATCGGGACTGTGGGGCATCACGGTGCCGAAAGCGTATGGTGGCGCGGGCGTGTCGTTCGTCACCCTCACGGAAGTCTTCAAGCTGATCTCAGCGGCGGATCCGTCGCTGGGCCAGTTGCCGCAGAATCATTTCGGCCTCGTGGACGTGATCGCGCTCACGGGCACCGAAGAGCAGAAGCGTTATCTGTTCGGTGAAGTGCTCGCGGGCAAACGCTTCGGCAACGGATTTTCCGAGAAAGGCACGAAACACGTGCTCGATCTGAAGACGCGCGTGCGGCGCGACGGCGACGACTACGTGGTGGACGGCACGAAGTTCTATTCGACAGGTGCGCTCTTCGCGCACTTCGTCCCGGTGCTCGGTCTCGACGAAGAAGGTCGCGGCTGGCTCGCCTACATCCCACGGGACACGCCAGGACTCGCGGTCGTGGACGACTGGTCAGGCTTCGGTCAGCGCACGACGGCGAGCGGCACGGTTACGCTGGAAAACGTGCGGGTGCCTGCTTCGCTCGTGTTGCCGGCGCATCGCGTTTCGGAACTGCCGACGCTCAATGGGCCCGTTTCGCAGATCCTGCAGGCCGCAATCGATGCCGGAATCGCGCGCGCCGCGATCGACGACACGCTTGCGTTCGTGCGCTCGCGTTCGCGCCCGTGGGTGGACAGCGGCGTGGAGCGTGCGAGCGAGGATCCGTTGACCGTGCGCGAAATCGGCAATTTGCACATTCGCCTGCATGCGGCGGAGGCGCTGCTCGAACGGGCGGCCCGCCTGTTCGACGAGATCGCGGCGCAAGGCACGACCACGGAAGACGACGTCGCGCGCGCATCGGTTGCGGTCGGCGAGGCCAAGGTGCTCACCACGGAAACGGCCCTGCTCGCGGGAGAGAAGCTCTTCGAACTCGCGGGAACCCAGTCGACGCTGGCCGCGCACAACCTCGACCGCCACTGGCGCAACGCGCGTACGCATACGCTGCACGATCCGGTGCGCTGGAAGTACCACCTCGTCGGTAACTTCTATCTCAATGGTGTCAAACCGGCGCGTCACGCCTGGAACTGATGCGCTCTCACCCACGATCTCGATCCACAATCCAAACGTACGGGAACATCATGAGCATAACGAAACAAAAAGTGGCGGACGGTGCGCGATGGGGTCTGCCGGTGCGTCGCGCATTCGGTGCGATCGCGCTTTGCGCGGCCGGGATGCTGGGTGCGGCCGCACATGCGGATGCGCTCAAGGGAGCGCCTGCTCCTTTCGACCGGGGCGGCGTGAAGATCGCTTTGGTCAACTACCTTTCGGAGGGCGACTTCTTCCAGGCGTATGAGGCCGGCGCCCAGAAGCAAGCGAGGGCGCTCGGGGTCGACCTGCGGATCTACGAGGGGCGCCAGGACGCGGCGCAGCAGCGCGACCAGATCCAGCAGGCGATCAACCTGGGCGTGGCGGCCATCATCGTCAACCACGGCTTGCCGGAATCGCTCAAGGACGTCGTGCAGCAGGCGCTGGACAAAGGTATCAAGGTCGTGGCGTTCGACGTCAATCTCGCCAATCCGCGGATTGCGCAGATAGAGCAGAGCGATCATGATCTCGCGTCCCTGCTGCTCGCCCAGGCGGTGAAGGATAACGGCAAGTCGTTTTCGGCGGGCTACGTGTATGTAGCAGGCTTCGCGCCGCTCGACCGGCGAGACGAAGTGTGGCAGGCGTTCAAGCACGACAATCCGGGCGTGCAGGAGAAGGCGCGTTGGGGCACGGTGGACAATCCCATCGCTCAGTCGGTGGCGAACCAGGCGGCAGCGGCGTACCGCGCCCACCCGGAGATCCGGGTGGTATTCGCCCCTTACGACGAGTTCGCACGCGGCGCCAATCTGGCGGCCGGCGAGGCGAATCTCTCCGATAAGGTGCGCATCTATAGCGCGGACATTTCGACGGCGGATATCGAAGCGATCCGCGCGCCCAATAGCGCATGGGTCGCGACGGCCGCGACGAATCCAGCCGTGGTGGGCGCGGTATCGGTGCGGGCTGCGGCGCTCGAAGTGGCGGGGCAGCCGCCCGCTCGTCACATCGTGGTCAGACCCACGCTCGTGACGCGAGACGACCTCGTGAAGAACGACATTCGTACCGTTGCCGATCTCGGCGCGAAATTCCCGGCTTTCCGCGCGAGCGACGCCGCCACGGCGCCGTGGATACCGGCGGCCCAGTAGCGGTCCGGGCCCGCGTCCCCATGTTGCGGGCGCGGGCGTTCGATGCGCCCGCGGTGGGCGGTGCCGCAAATAAATGCTTTCTTTGACGGCGGAAATCTATTCGTGCGTCGCGCTAACGGGCGCGGCATGCCGTCAGGATGCCTCGCAGCAGATCGATAGGGGGCGGCGGGCAGCCGGGGATTGCCACATCGACGGGCAAGATCGATGACACCGGACCGCACACTGCATAGCTGCCGGCGAATATGCCACCCGTGCACGCGCATTCACCTGCCGCGACAACGAGCTTCGGCGCAGGCGTCGCCTCATAGGCGGCAAGCACGGCCGCCTTCATGTTGAGCGTCACGGGGCCGGTTATCAGCAGCAGATCCGCGTGCCGCGGACTGGCGACGAATTTGATCCCCAGACCTTCGATGTTGTAGTAAGGATTGTTCAACGCGTGAATCTCCAGCTCGCAGCCATTGCAGGAGCCCGCATCGATCTGCCGGATGCACAGCGCGCGACCGAGAACATCGAGTATTTCGCGGCGTATCTCCCGCTCCTCATGTTGCCATGCGTTTTCTGCCGTGGGCGCCGGTTCGTCTGGATGACCGCTGCGCGCGAATTGCCGGATAAGCTGCCACATCAGAGATCGTGCCCCGCGTAGTTCAGGTTGAACGACTTGTTGATCAAGGGGAAATCGGCAACGATGTTGCCGATGATCGCGTGCTCGAGCGCTGGCCAGGCCTGCCACGAAGGGTCGTGGCAATGGCAGCGCGAAACCTCGTCGTCGGCGCCGACTTCGAGCGCGACGAGCACATCGCCACGCCAGCCTTCCACCCAGCCCGTCCCGCGCGAAGGCGCGGTTGCCGGCTTCAGTTCGACGGCAAACGGTCCGGCCGGAAGATTGGCCAGCAGCGCACGTATCAGACGCAGGGACGCGTCGATTTCATCGAAGCGCACGGCAACCCGCGCCGCGACGTCGCCGCGCGGATCAGTTGCCGGCTGAACGGCGACGTCGTCATACGGAGCGGGTCGCAAGGATGCGCGCACATCGAAGGTATGGCCGCTGGCGCGGGCCGCGAGGCCGCGCACGCCGAAATGCGCGGCAACGTCGGCGGTCAATCGGCCTGTGCCGGCAAACCGGTCCTGCAATCCCGACTGGTCTTCGTAAATCTTGCGCATGGCGTGGACGTCGCGCTCCATCTGCTCACACTGCATGACCAATGCCTTAGCCGTCTCTGGGCGCATATCGACTGCCACGCCCCCCGGCACGATCCGGTCCATCAGATAACGATGCCCGAAGGCGTGAGCGTTCAGCCGGATCCAGTCCTCCTTGAGTCGTGAGAACTGGGCGAGTCCGAAGGCAAACCCCGCATCGTTGCCTAGCGCGCCAAGGTCGCCCAGATGATTGGCGACACGCTCCCTTTCCAGTAGCAGGGCGCGCAGATGCAACGCGCGGTTCGGCACCACGACACCGCATGCCTGCTCCAGCGCCATGCAGTACGCCCATGAAAACGCAACGGTCGAGTCGCCCGCAATTCGGCCCGCGACCCGATGCCCACCCGAGGCCGGGGTTCGTTGGAACAGCCGCTCGACACCGCGGTGCAAATACCCTAGACGCTGCTCCAGGCGCAGCACCTTTTCCCCTACGACCGAAAACCGGAAATGCCCCGGCTCGATGATGCCGGCGTGGATCGGGCCGACCGCGATTTCGTGAACGCCGTCTCCCGCCACTTGCACAAAGGGGTAATCCGCTTCGCTCGATTCGAATCGTTCGACACCGCTTGCCTGTCCTTGCAACGGAAAATAGTCGCGCGGCCAGTTGCCGTGATTGAGCCACGGCCGGGTGTCCTCGGCACCGCGGGCCTGCAAGCCGGTGAGATCGAAGATCGTGCGCTGCATGCGGGCCGCGTAGGGGAATATGGCGGCCAGATCGGGGAAGCCACTTTCGCCATGCGGGCTACGCGCCATCGCAAGACGCGCCCACAGTATCCCGTCTTCACATTCGTACGCGGCGTTCGCCGAAAGAACCCCTTGGGGTGTTTCGCTCCCCCACATCGCAATGAGCCGGCTCCCCTCGGATCGTGCAGTACGCGCAATGTCGAGCCAGCCCGCCTCGTCGACTTCAGCAACGCTTGCCGATACCTGGCCGGGGTTGCGCTGGAGGCGGGTCGCCGAGTCGAACGGCAACGAATCGAGTCGCATGGTCTAACCCCCCAGCATCGTCGCGGCCTGGCGATACCAGGTTGCGAGGTAAGGCGGCACATAGAGACCGAGCATCAGCCCGAGGCCCAGATGCACGAATACCGGCAGCAGAGCGGGGCGATGCTCGAGCGATTTCGCCGTTGTCGTTCCACCGAACACCATCTGCTGTACGCGCGCGAAGATGGCCGCGAATGCGACGGCGAGCGCAAGCAGAAGCAAGGGCGCGGTCCAGGGGACGGTGTTCATCGCGGTCGTCAGGATCAGGAATTCGCTTGCAAACACGCCGAACGGCGGCAGGCCGAGAATCGCGAGCGCGCCGAGCATCATTCCCCAGCCGACTGTGGGGCTGACCTGCAACAGCCCGCGAATCCCCTCGATGGTTTGCGTGCCTGCCTTCTGCGCCGCATGGCCGACCGTGAAGAAAATTGCCGACTTGACGAGGGAATGGACGGTCATGTGGAGCAGTCCGGCGAATGTCGCGATCGGGCCGCCAAGTCCGAACGCAAACGTCATGAGCCCCATGTGCTCGATCGAGGAATACGAGAACAGCCGCTTGACGTCCTTCTGGCGAAACAGCGAGAAAGACGCAATCAGCACTGACACCAGCCCGAACCCGACCAGCATCTTTCCGGGCAGCCCATTGCCCAGCGCGCCATCGGCAAGCACCTTGCAGCGCAGCACCGCATAGAGCGCGACATTGAGCAGCAGTCCTGAAAGTACCGCCGATATCGGTGTGGGGCCTTCCGCGTGGGCGTCGGGCAACCAGCTGTGCATCGGTACGAGTCCGACCTTGGTGCCGTAACCCACGAGCAGGAACACGAAGGCGATCGACACGATGTTCGGGTCGAGCTGCGTCCTGGCCGCGGCGAGGCTCGTCCAGAGCAGCGCATCGCTGCCGCTCAATTGCTGGCTGGCCGCGAGGTAAAGCAGGATCGTGCCGAACAACGCCTGCGCGATCCCGACACCGCAGAGGATGAAATACTTCCACGCGGCCTCGAGGCTCGCGGCCGTGCGATAGACGCTCACTAGCAGCACGGTCGCGAGCGTGGCGGCTTCCATCGCGACCCACAGCACGCCGAGATTGTCGGTGAGCAGCGCGAGCAGCATCGCGAACATGAAGAGCTGGTACATGCTGTGGTAGAGCCGCATACGGTTTGGCGTCATCCGGCCGCGGTCCTCTTCGACCTGCATGTACGGCCGCGAGAACAGCGACGTCGTCCAGCCGACGAACGCGGTCAGCGCGACGAGGTACACGTTGAGCGGGTCGACAAAGAATGCGCGTCCGAATGCGAACGACGGCCCATGCTCGACGGTGCGCGCGGCGAGCACGACCGTCGCCGCGAAGGTCGCGAAGCTGAAGGCGACGTTCAGGTGACGTGCGACATGGCTCGCTCGCGTGAGCGCGAGGCATGCGGCGGCCACGAGCGGAATGCCGAGCACGGCTAGCACGACGTGGGCGTCACTCATCCTTGAGTTTCTCGATGTGATGGATGTCCAGGCTGTCGAACTGCTCGCGGATCTGGAACATGAATACGCCCAGAATCAGGAGTCCGACCAGCACGTCGAGCCCGATGCCTAGCTCCACGATCATCGGCATGCCGTTGGTCGCGGCCGTTGCGGCGAAGAACAGGCCGTTCTCCATCGACAGGAAGCCGATGACCTGGGGAATCGCCTTCGCGCGCGTGATCATCGCCATGAACGACAGCAGCACGCACGCGAGCGCGATTCCGAGCGTGCCGTGCGCGACCGAAGTCGCGAGCTGGCTGATCGGCGAGGCGACGTTGAACGCAATGATGACGAGCACGATGCCGATCAGCATCGTCGTCGGAATGTTGATGAGCGGCTCGACATCGGTGCGGACGTCGAGCCTGCGCACGAGCCGGTACAGGATCCACGGAAGCAGGCCGACTTTCAGCACCAGCGTCAGGCCGGCGGACACGTACAGGTGCGCATCGTCCGTCACGAATCCGAGGATCGCGTTGGCGAGCACGAGTGCGACGCCCTGCAGCGTATAGAGGTGAATCAGCGAGAGAATGCGGCGCTGGCTGAGCATCGCGAACGACAACGCGAGCAGGACGGCCGCGAGGAAATTGATGAGTTGCGTGGCGTAACCGTGCATTCATGCCCCCAGCAGAATGTGCACGAGCATGCCGATTACCGCGAGCAGGAAAGCGGTGGCGAGAAACTCGGGAACCCGAAATATGCGCATCTTCGCGTTGGCGGTTTCCACGGCGGCGAGCGCCGCGCCCCCCACCATCAGCTTGATGAAAAGCGCTGGCAACGCGAGCAGCAGGGCAAACGGGTTGCCCGCCCCGGCGATCCCCCACGGCACGAACAGCGCCAGACCGATGCACGAGTACGCGAACAGCTTGAGGCTCGCCGCCCATTCCATCAGCGCGAGGTGACGCCCTGAATATTCGAGGATCAGCGCCTCGTGGATCATCGTCAGTTCGAGGTGAGTGGTCGGATTGTCGACGGGCAGTCGTGCATTCTCGGCGAGCGACACCAGCGTGAACGCGATGCCCGCGAAGGCGAGGCTCGGATAGATCGTGAGCTCGCCCCGGCCGAGTGTCGCGACGATGCTCGTGAGCAGGGTCGACTGCGTGATCAGCGAGGCCGAGAACAGCACCATCAGCAGCGCGGGTTCCGCGAGAAAGCCGATCAGCATTTCGCGGCGGGCGCCGAGCGTGCCGAACGCGGTGCCGATATCCATCGCGGCGAGCGACAGCGCGACGCGCGCCAGCGCGAAGAGGCCGACGAGCGCGATCGCATCCGCGGCGGGCGACAGCGGCAGTTCGGTCGACAGTGTGGGCACGATCGCACACGCGAGCGTCATCGCTGCCCAGACGACGTAGGGTGCGCCACGGAACACCGGACTTGCGCTGTGCGCGACGACCGACTCCTTGTTGAAGAGCTTGTGGAGCATCCGGTAGGGCTGCCAGATCGACGGCGCGCGCCGGTTCTGCAGCCATGCCCGGCACTGGTTGATCCAGCCCGTCAGCAGCGGTGCGCCGGCAAGCGCCACGACAATTTCGAGGGCCTGGGAAATCACGCCGGAGAGGCTCACCATCGTCTCACCAGCATCAGGAGGATGATCAGCACCGCGAAGCTGTAGGTCAGGTACACGGCGATCTTGCCCGTCTGCAGCCGGCCCGCCCATTGCGCCGCGCGTTGCGTGAGCGCGGCGATGCGCTCGTAGAGCATGGACCAGGTGCGGTCGGTGACCGACACCCGGTAGACCGGCTGCGCATCGAACGGCGACGGCAATTGCCGCTCGACCTGCAGCAGCGGTGCGAAGATCTCCCGGATCGGCTGCCCGAACCCTTCGGCCGTGTCCTGCATCCGTGCTGTCGGGAACGGGAAGCCGCAGCTCCAGGGGGCGGCGCGCCGCAGACGGCCGTGGTAGAAGCGCCGCACCAGCACCCACGCGAGCGCGCAGCAGGCGATGAAGAACAGCATGAACACGGCGGGCATGTAACTCGCCCGGGCCGTCGAAACCGGCGCGAACAGCAGCCAACCGTGATTGCTCCCGGCGACACCGGCTCCGACGAGCGAATGCGTGACGGGGTCGAGCAGCTTGACGAACTGCACGGGCATCAGCCCGAGCAGCACCCCCGCCACGGCGAACCAGCAGAACGCGAGCCGTTCCCAGGTATTCGCGTCGCGCGCGCGGCCCAGTTTTGCTTCTCTCGGCTGCCCGAGGAACACGATGCCGAAGAACTTGACCATCGTATAGCCCGCGAGCGCGGCCGACATCGCGACCAGCGCGGCCACGATCGGCACCGTCATGGCGAGCACGGAATCGGGCAAGCCCGGCGCGAACAGGAAGCTCTGCAGCAGGAGCCACTCCGCGACGAATCCGCTCAGCGGCGGCAATCCTGCGCTGGCAGCAACGCCGGCGAGCACGGCCCACGCGGTCCACGGCATGTAGCGGATCAGGCCGCCGAGCTTGCCGAGATTGCGCTCGCCGGTGGCGTGCAGCACGGCGCCCGTACCGAGGAACAGCAGACTTTTGAACGATGCGTGCGCAACGATCTGATAGAGCATCGCGGTCATCGCGAGGGCCGACAGGCGCGGCATGCCGCATGAATGAAACAGCACTGCGAGCCCGAGCGCGGCGAACATCAAGCCGACGTTGTCGATCGACGAATAGGCGAGCAGGCGCTTCATGTCGACCTGGATCGTGCTGAACACCACCCCGAGCAGCGTGGTGCCGACGCCGAGCACGAGCAGCAGCACGCCCCACCACGCGATCTGCACATGGAGCAGATCGAACAGCGTGCGCAGCATGCCGTAGAGGCCGACTTTCAGCACGAATCCGCTCAGGAGCGCGGACACCGGAGACGGTGCCGCGGGGTGGGCATCGGGCAGCCAGACATGCAGCGGGAACAGGCCCGCCTTGGCGCCGAATCCGGTGAGCGCGAACAGGAACGCAAGCGACGCCCAGAATGCGTCGAGCGACTGCGCGCGCATGTTCGCGAATGTGTAATCGCCGGTGCGAGCCTGCAGAATGCCGAAGCAAAGGAGCAGTGCGAGCGCGCCGACGTGCGATATCAGGAAATACAGGTAAGCGGCGCGACGGATTTCGCCGATTCGATGGTTGGTCATCACGAGGAACGTTGCCGACAGCGTCAGCGTTTCCCAGGCGACCATGAACACGTAGGCGTCGTCCGCGACGAGCACGAGCGCGATGCTCGCGACACACACGTGGTATTCGAAACAGATGAGCCCCGGTGCGGTCCCTTCGCCCTTGCGGAAATAGCCGGCGGAAAAGGCTCCGATCCCCGCGCTGACGAGGCCTAGAACGAACAGGAAATAGCCGGACAAGCGGTCGAGGCGCAGATGGAACGGAAGGCCGGGGAGGCCGACGGGCAGGACCAGGGTGGATGGCTCGGCGAAGATGCCGGCAAGGCCTGTCGCGCCCAGCAGCAATCCGGCGAGCGCGCCGAGCGGAAACAGACCGTGTGCGACAACACGCGTGCGATGCAGAACACAGAGACCCAGCGCGCCGACCGCGAGCCAGGCAGCCACGACCAGCAGGACGAAATGGACGACAGGCACGGGTGCCATCCGCAATGTCTCCAGTGCACTCGGATTGGAGGAGGATGGACAGTGCCCGGTACACCGGCCCTGTCCTGGCCGTAATATTACATCGAAAGTTTCATATGGCTAGCAGCATATGATAATGACGTTATCATATGAGATACATGCGGCGAAAAGCGGGGGCTTCACGCGCGCCGGATCGCGTCGCCATTGGATTCGAGGGCGAGTGTATTATAATCTGATTATCATACTTGCCTTTTCTTCCCTGCCAATGGAAACGAAAACCGCGCGCTTGACCATCCTGATCGACCCCGCCAAGAAGGAAGCATTCGAGAAGCTCTGTGCCGCGCAGGACCTGACGTCGTCTCAGGTTGTCCGGCAGCTGATCCGCGAATATCTCGAACAGCACGGCGTGACCTACAAGACCAAGAGTCCGCTCGCCAAGCGGGTCGGGCGTAACGCTGGCTAAACCCGGGCTGGCTGAACCCGGGCTGGCTGAACCCGGGGGCGGGTTCAGGCGCCGCATTCCCAGTGCGCGTGCCCGTTCGCGCGCCAGATCAACCGTTTCGGGTCCAGGCTTGCGCCGCTCTTGAGCCGCCTCGCAATGGAAGGCAGCTTCAGGTCATCGGCCCACGCATACGAGAAGGCGCGATCGAGCAGCACCTGCGAGGACGGCAGGCGGCTTCTGCCTTTCCAGGCGAAAGCGACAAAATTGCTGTCGTCCGCGCATCGGACCACCGCGTATGAGCAACCGAACACGGATTTCAGTCGTTCGACGTACAGGTCGAGCGCCGGTTCGTCGTCGGTGAAATTCATCGCGAGGACGCCCGTTTCCGACAACCGTTCGCGGCATGCGGAGAAGAACGCGATATCGGCGCACTGGTGGGCGATCCCGCCCGGCACGTAGGCGTCGACCAGGATGGCGTCCGCGGCGAAGCCTTCGTGGCGGATGTAGTCCGCGCCATCGGCGAGCACGACGCGCAAACGCGCGTCGTCTGCCGGTATCCTGAACACGTCGCGCAGCGCAATCACTTCAGGGTCGACCTCGACCGCGGTGATCTTCACCTCGGGCAGATGCCGATAGCAGTACTTTGCCAGCGACCCCCCGCCCAGCCCGATCATGCAGATGTGCCTCGGAGCCGGCTGCAGCAGCAGGAATCCCATCATCGTGCGCGTGTAGCCGAGCGTGAGCCTGTCCGGCGCGCGAAGCGACATGCAGCTCTGGGTGGCAAAGTGATCGAAGTGCAAGGACACCGCGTGCTGCGTTTCCAGCACGAAGGGTCGCTTGTCGTTCAATGGCGTCGAGAGGAACTCGAGGAATGCGTCACTGGATGTCCGGTCGCCGTCCATTCTCGATATATCCCATAGTCAAACATAAGCACCGATGCGTTTCGCGTGCGGTTGCAAGGCGCCAGATCGGGTCCGTTTCCGGAAAGCCGGCCTTGCACAGAACAGCCGCGCGCACACGGCATTATAATGCAAAGCACATTTCCTTACCTCTGGATTATAATTGGTGAATTGCCGCCCTTCAGCGAACTTGCGGGCGGATTCGCTGAGGATGTCGTCATGATCGATCTGGATGGAGCGTTGCTGCTGCCTGACCGGCGCCTGGTGCGTCTGCGGGAAATTACCGGAAATCGGGGGCTGGTCGCGGTGGGAGTCGGGCGCGGCGGCGAACGCGGCTTCCAGATGGTCCACCGGTTCCATGAGGTCGGCGAGCAGCTCGCGGCGGGCGGCATTCACCTGGCGTTTGTTTATCCGCGCGAATCGTCCCGGCACGTGCTGGATGCGATCTCGGTGGCGAGCGCGCGGTTCCGGCGCCATCCATGGCTCCTTCTGGACGTGGACGGACAATGTTTCAGGCAGGGCGTGTGGCCCCGATCGCTCGAGGCGGTGCACCTGGACCAGGACATGAAGCGACTCGCCGGCGTCGGCATCGACCTGCAAGACACGTCGTGGGAAAGCCAGCTCCGAGCGTTCCTCACGCGCTGCCAGATGGAGACTTCGCCCTGAATCCGCGCCGTCGGCGCGCTTCAGAATTCCCGCATTCTGCCGTTATGCAGTGGATTGCATGCCGAGTTGCGCAGCTGAGGTTGCCGAATTCCGGGAACGCCTGCGTAGATGGGCTTGTGCGGGCACACAGTCTCCTTAATAGCATGGAAAACCCTGGAATGGATGCCGGAAGCGACTACTGCATTCCGGTCGGCGACCTGCCTATGCCCGTCATTCGTTACGACGCGCATGGCCAACGGCGCTATATGAATCGCGCGGCCAGGGCGATGATGAACGCCGCAACAGGCGTGTCGAACGTCGAAGCCGGCGTGCTTTTACCGCAGGCGCTGCAGAAATACCTCGATGCGATCCACGAGGTCGCGTCCACCGGCATCGCGCGCGAAATCGAGCTCACGTTCGATGCCTTGCCGGAGGCCCAGCGCAAACACTACCTGGTGCAGTTCGTAAGCGAGCCGGTTCAGAACGGCGCCGCGGGGGTGCTCGCGATCTACGTCGATATCACTGCCCGCAAACAGGCGGAGGCGAAGCTCCGCGAGCGCGAGGCGTTTCTCGAATCGCTGCTCGATACCGTCCCCATTCCTGTCTTTTCCAAGGACAGGGAAGGGCGGTATCTACACCTGAATCGGGCTTTCGAAGAATTCCTTGGGATTGCGAAGCAACGATTCATTGGCAAGACCGTCTTCGAGACGAGCCCGCACGAGTTGGCCCAAACCTATTTCGACATGGACGAGGATCTCTTTGCGAAAGGCGGGATCCAGCGATACGAATTCAAGGTTCAGAACGCAAGCAAGGCCGTGCGCGACGTGGAGTTCAGCAAGGCGGTTTTCCACGACGATGAAGGTCGCCAGGCCGGTTTGATCGGCGCCATCCTGGACATCACCGAACGCAAACAGGCTGAATTCGAGCAGCGGGCACAGTTCGAGAGGATTGTTCAGCTCAACAGGCGTCTCGAAGACAAGGCGCTCGAACTTTCCGACGCACGCGCACAGCTGATGACGGTGCTGCATACCATCCCCGACATGGTTTGGCTGAAGAGCACCGCTGGCAATTTTCTGCTGTGCAATCACAGCTTCGAGCAGTTCGTCGGCAAACCGAAAGCGGGAATTCTCGGAAAAACCGGGTACGACATCTTCGATGCCGACGTCGCCGATTTCTTCCGGGAACGCAACGAGGCCGCAATCGGCGCGATGCACGTTTGTGTGAGCGAGGAGTGGGTGGTGGCGCCGGCCACCGGCGAAAAGACCCTGCTCGAGACCCGAATGCTTCCCGTGTTCGACGCGGGAGGAACGGTGGCGGGCGTACTCGGCGTGGCGCGAGACACGACCGAAAGGCGGCGCTTCGACGAAAGGCTCGCCACCCGGGAGCGGGAGTTCAGAACGCTCGTCGAGAATTCTCCTGACACGGTCGCCCGTTACGGCAGGGACTTCCGGCGTATTTACGTCAATCCGACTTTCGCATCGCTTTCTGCTGGCGGTGCAGAGGCGCTGCTCGGCAAGACGCCGAGTGAGTTTCCGGGCGGTCCCAGTACGGTTCTCTATGAGCGGCAGATTGCGGAAGTGTTCGCAAGCGCGAGCGACAGGGAGTTCGAGTTGACCTGGCCGGCCAGCCGCGGCAAGCAACTTTGTCATCTGATCAGGTTGACGCCGGAACTGGGGCCGGGCGGAGCGGTTGAAACCGTCCTCGCCGTGGGGCGCGACATCTCGGAACTCCACGCGTCCAGAGGAAAAATCCATCGTATGGCGTATTTCGATGCGCTCACGACGCTGCCGAACCGCGTCATGTTCAACGAGCATCTGCGCCGGGCAATCTCCGTGCGTTCATCGGGCCGTTTTACCGCCGTCATGATGATCGACATGGACCGCTTCAAGGAGGTCAACGATACGATGGGCCACGCGGTCGGTGATGATCTGCTGCGTGAGGCGGCGCGCCGTCTGCTCGCGTGCGTGCGTCCCGGCGATACCGTTGCCCGTTTTGGAGGAGACGAGTTCGCCATTCTGATGCCCGAGGTCGCGGATCGCAGCGTGCTCGAACGAATCTCCGCGACCATCATCAATCAGCTCGATGAGCCATTCCTGCTCGACGGAAGGGAAGTGTTCGTTTCCTGCAGCGTCGGCATCGCGCTCCATCCCGTCGACAGCACGGATGCCAAGGATTTGCTCAGATATGCCGACTCGGCAATGTACCTCGCGAAGCGCTCTGGGCGGCGCGGGTTTCGCTTTTATACGAGAGACCTGACCATCGAGGCGACTGCGCGTCTTTCGCTCGAATCCGAGTTGCGTCGTGCGATCGATCAAGGCGAGCTCGAACTGTACTACCAGCCTCAGATTTTGCTTCGCAGTGCAGAAGTCATCGGATCGGAGGCCTTGCTGAGATGGAATCGCGCCGGCGAGGGGTTCGTTCAGCCCGCCCAGTTCGTGCCGCTCGCCGAGGAAACCGGGCTGATCGTCGAAATCGGGCGATGGGTGCTTCGCGAGGCCTGTCGCTCCGCCGCGCAATGGAACGCCGG
The DNA here is from genome assembly GCF_038900695.1 of Paraburkholderia sp. JHI2823. Classification (NCBI taxonomy): domain Bacteria; kingdom Pseudomonadati; phylum Pseudomonadota; class Betaproteobacteria; order Burkholderiales; family Burkholderiaceae; genus Paraburkholderia; species Paraburkholderia sp. JHI2823. Next base: position 159,081 of record NZ_JAYMRY010000003.1, read on the forward strand.
GGGTGGCCCGCGCCATAGAGTGTCGATCAATCTGTCCGCCAGACAGTTTCAGTCGCGCGACCTGGCGCTGATGGTAAGGAATATCCTCGATGAAACCGGTTGCCGACCCGAGTGGCTGGAATTCGAAATCACCGAAAGCCTGCTGCTGGAGGAGGACGACTCGGTCATGAGCGCGCTTCTGGCATTCGAAAGCATGGGCCTGTCGATCGCAATCGACGATTTCGGCACCGGTTATTCGGCGCTCAGCTATTTGACGCGCTTTCCTATCGACACGCTCAAGATCGATCGAACCTTCGTGCAGCAAGCCACGACCGACCGGCGCCACGCCGAGCTTGTGAAGGCGATCCTTTCCATCGCACGTTGTCTGGGGCAGCGGGTCGTTGCTGAAGGCGTCGAAACGATAGAACAAGCGGCATTTCTCGATGCCCATGGTTGTGAGGTCGCACAAGGATTCCTCTACAGCAGACCGCTCAGGAAGTCCGACATTGCGTCGTTTCCCCGTTATCTCACGGCGGGGACGCCCGGCGCCCGGACGGTAGTCTGACTATCAATATCCTTCGGCAACCTCGAAGGACCAGGGTGCCAGATGACTGATATTTCCGCCAATATCGAGAGAGCGATGGACCGCCTGGCGACGCATTCGCCCGCGCGCGCCTATGATGGGAGCGCGGCGAGGTTTCTCTGCGGGCATTCAGCGGTTTGCGGGATGACCTCGGAGCCGCAAGTTGCGCGATGACTTTGCAGGGATCCCGATCTGTCAAAACGGAGGTAAATCCAAATGAACGCAACCAGAATGATCAAGTTGGCAAGTGGTGCCTTGATCGCACTTGCATCAGTGTTGGCCTATGCCCAATCGTCTGAAGGCGATGCGACGACGCCTGCCGCATCGGCGAAGTCCACCAAGGCGGAAAACCATGCGCTCGGCAAGAAAGTGCGTGCTGCCCTCACGAAAACCAAGGATCTGCACGCTGAGAACATCACCGTGAAGGCGCACGGCGGCACCGTATCGCTGGATGGGACGGTACCCGACGCCTCGCAGATCGATCTCGCGACGACGGCCGCCAAGGGCGTGGCTGGCGTAACTTCGGTCGAGAATCATCTCACGATCAAGGAACCGGGGCAGTAATCCTGCCCAGTAGTCGAAAGCGCGCGGCACGTGTGCCGCGCCCCGAATGCACGATCGATTTCGTTCAGTCGTCGATCGTTTCATGCGCCGCCTGCGCGCCCCGCCGCCAGTAAGCAGAGGCGCGGATACGCCGCTTGTCCACGCCGCGCTCGTTGCAGAGGTGCGCGCGCACCGCGCGTATCGCCGAGGCTTCGCCAGCGGCCCAGACATAGCCCTCGCCGGGCGGCAGCCAGACTTCGGACACGGCATCGGCTAGCGGGTATGCCGATTCGCTTTCCTCGCGATAGCACCAGATGGCATAGAGATCGGCTTCGGTCGGCAGCGCGATGCGGGCCGCGCGATTCGCCACTTCGACGACCACGGCCACGCGTGCGCCGGCCGGCAGCTCGGTGAGGCGCCGCTGGATGGCCGGCAGTGCCGTTTCGTCGCCGACCAGCAGATGCCAGTCGAAGCCCGTGGGGATCACCATCGAGCCGCGCGGTCCGCCCACGCCGAGGTACTGGCCGGGCTGCGCCTGCCTCGCCCATGCCGTGGCCGGGCCGGCCTCGTGCAGCGCGAATTCGATGTCGAGTTCATTGGCCTGCGCGTCGAAACGGCGGGGCGTGTAATCGCGCGCGGCCGGCCGCTCCATACCTTCCGGGAACACGATGCCATCCGGGCCGAAGCTTGGCAGTACTGGCTTTTCCTCTCCGTTGGCGGGGAAGAACACCTTCACGTGATCGTCGAACGATGCCGACACGAAATCGCTCAGGTCGCCCGTGAGGGTCACGCGCACGAGCGCGGGCGAGAGCGCGTCGACGCGCGCCACGCGCAACAGTCGGAACTTCAGCGGATGACGCACGCGGGCGATTTCGAGTTGGGGTGAATTCTGCATCCAGGACTCCGGAAGAATGCGGCATGGACCGCCGCGGGCCATCTCGCGAATGATGAAGAAAGGCGGCCCTCAAGCGCCGCCGTTTTCGATTTCCTCGGTGGCGCGCGCGAGAATCGCGGCGATGCGGCGCTGTTCCTCGGGCGCGACGTCGGTGCGACGCAGCAGTGCGCGCTTGAGCGCGCGGCGCGCCTCGATCAGTTCACGTACCCAGCCGCTGCCTTCGGCCGGATCTTCGCCGGCCATTGCACGGCGCATGACTTCCATCTTGCGGCCAAAGTGCGTGAGCTTCGCGAGAATCAGGTCGGCGCGTTCGCGGTTGGCTTCGAGGTACGCGCGGCCTTCGGGAGAAAGTTCGTAGCGCTTGCGGTTTCCTTCGAGCGTCACGCTCACGTAGCCGAGTTCTTCCAGATACGTGAGGGCCGGGTAGACCATGCCGGGGCTCGGGCTGTAAAAGCCGTTCGAGCGCGCGTCGAGCGCCTTGATGAGTTCGTAGCCGTGGCTCGGCCGTTCGGCGAGCAGCACGAGCAACATGAGTTGCAGGTCTTCCGACGTGAACTTGCGGCCGCGGCCGAACCCGTCGCCGTCGCCGAAGCCGCGGCCGAAACCTTCGCCAAAGCGATCGCCGAAGTCGCCGGGGCCGTCGCCGCCGCGATGCCGGCCCATGGCGTGGCGCAGGGCATGCCAGGCGTGCAAGGCTGCGCGAGGGCCGCCGAAGAGGGCGCGCGGATCGGGCTGGATATGGCCGTGACGGCCGGTGTAACCAGAATCAGGGCGGTGGCGCATGAGGCCTCCTTGATCGTAAGTATCTTAAAACATGTCGTACGATATATATCTTAAGAGTGTTTGTCAAAGCGTTTATTTGGGGATACCGCATGCACAAGAAAGTGTGCGGGAACGCAGAAATTGCGTCTAGGAAGAAAAAATCTGCGGGAGCGGCGAAATTTGGCGTGTAGCGCACAATTTCTCGCTAAGCTATCGAGTTGAGATCTCGAAGCGAAGAGTTGAGGCCAATCCTTCGTTCGAAGCTTCGCCGCGCGAGGCGCCGGTGTATCACCGTGTGCCTCGCGCGGCGAAGCCGCATCAGAACTTGTGGCGCATGCCGATGCGAACGACCGCCTGCTTGTTGTCCGCCGATGCGGACGGCCCGTTGATCGCCGCCACGGCGGCGTTGCCGGTCGAATCCGTTCCCGAGGCTTTCTGATAAACGCCAATCAGATAGACATCGGTGCGCTTCGAAAGCAGATAGTCGAGACCTGTCGCGACCTGGTTGTATGTCGCGCCGTCTTTTCCCGCCATCGAATTGCCGTGCGTATGGTTGTACGCAACGCCCCACAGCAACATCGGCGTGAATTGATAGCGGAAATTGACTTCGACGTTGTTGAAGATTGCTGTTCCGCTCAGACCGCGCGGGTTGGGTCCGGAAGACAGGTCGCCGAGATTGCGAAAGCGCGTGTTCGAGTAGACCACGCCCGCGGTGCCAGAGCCGGCTGTCCATGCGGCTGCGGCGGCGAATACACCCATCGAGTTCGCTGATGCGTAACCCGAGTACACGGGCGAGACCATGTTGCTGCCGGGCACGCCGTTGGCGACAGCGGCCGGGCTGCCGGTGCTGCCGAAGAACGCCGTGTTGGGGTTCTGCACGTCCAGGTAGCCCGCGGCAAGCGTGAGCGCGCCATTCGCATAGCCCGCTGTCGCCGACCAGATGCGATTGCGCGCGAAGTTGCCGGCCACGCCGCCCGGGCTGAACATGCCCGCGAAGGTCAAGCCCGCATACGCGTTGCTCGTGATCTTGATCGCGTTGTTGGTGGCGTTGGTGTTGTTGATGTTATCGAGGTCGCCGGGATGCGCGACCATGTAGCCGCCCCATTGGCCGCCCGCCTCCATCGTGCCGATCATGTCGACGTTCGTGTCGTACTGCCGCCCGAGCGTGAGCGTGCCGTATGGCGAAGCCATGCCCACGTACGCTTTCTTGCCGAACAGCAAGCCGCCCTGGGCCGCCTTGCCCGTGCTCGCGTCGAAGCCGTTTTCCAGCACGAATATCGTTTTGAGGCCACCGCCCAGGTCCTCGGTGCCGCGCAGTCCCCAGCGGCTTTGCTGTATCACGCCGCTCAAAAGACGCACGGCGCTGTGCCCGGCAACGCCGCCGCTGGCGTTGGCCGTGGCGGCGTTGCTGAAATAGCTGATGCCCTCGTCGATGATGCCGTATAGCGTGACGGAGCTTTGTGCCTGCGCGAGCGCGGGTGTGGCAGCCGCGGCGCAAACTGCGAGAAGCGCTTTATTCATGTGGTCTGACGCTCAGGTTGGGACTGCACGAACAGGGGCGCGCCATGCGAAGCGGGCACGCGCAAGGCCGGGCGGTCTCATGCGGACCGCCTGGGGGGAAAAGGTTGCGTGAAAGGGCGCCGCGAAGGGCGCTTAGGTTATGTGCCGATTACGGGCGGGCGCGGCAGGCTGTGCGCCGCGGCCTGCTCATAGGCGTGGCCCAGTTGCAGCACGCCCCAGTCGTCGCGATAGCGGCCCGCGATCTGCATGCCGACGGGCAGGCCCGAGGCGCTGAAGCCGCACGGCACGGCCAGCACGGGCGCTTCTGTCGAGGAGAGATACCAGCAGATGCGCATCCAGTCGATGTACGTCGTAAATCGCTGGCCCATGAACGATTCGGGCCAGCGCAGCGAGGCGTCGAATGGATGCATCTGCGTGGCCGGCAGCACATAGAACGAATGCTGGTTCATGAATTCGCGCATGCGCTGGAACAGCGCAGTCTTGCGCACGAACATCTGGCCCAGGTCGGCGGCGCTCATCGAGCGGTGCAGGCGGCACTCGTCCTCTATCTCCGGCTTGAGCAGCGACTGCGCTTGCGCATCGAACTGCTGGACGAGCGTGCCGATCATCCACGCGCGCTCCATTCGGAACACGTCTTCGGCGTCGGCGAGGTCGGGGTCCGCGAACGCGACTTCGCAACCGAGCGATTCGAACACCGCCGCCTGTGCGTGCACCATACGCTGGATTTCCGGGTCCACGGGCAGCCCTGCGAGATTCTGCGAAAACGCCATGCGTACGCCGCGAAAATCGCGTTGCAGGGGTCGCGCGAACACGCTGCCGGGCTCGCCGAGTTCCGTCGCGATCTCGCCGCTCGGGCCTGCGATCGCGCTGAGCAGCAACGCGGTGTCGGCTACGTTGCGCGCCATGGGTCCGTCCACGCCGAGCGTGGTCCAGCCGTTGAGATCAGGCGCGCGCGGCACGCGGCCCGGCGAAGGGCGCAGGCCCACGATGCCGTTCCAGGCCGCGGGGTTGCGCAGCGAGCCGCCCATATCGCTGCCGCAAGCCAGCGGGTTCATGCCGCAAGCCACCGAAGCTGCAGCGCCGCCGCTGCTGCCGCCCGCGGACTTGCCCGGATCCCACGGGTTACGCGTGACGCCGAACACGTCGTTGAACGTATGGGAGCCGGCGCCGAACTCGGGTGTATTCGACTTGCCGATCATGAGCGCGCCCGCCGCATCGCAGCGCCGCACGATCAGCGCGCTATGGTCCGGCACGTGATGCTCGAAGGCTTTCGAGCCGTACGTCGTGCGAACGCCGCGCGTGGCAGTCAGGTCCTTCTGCGAAACGGGAAGCCCGTGCAATGTCCCTTGCCACTCGCCGCGCGCCCAGCGTGCGTCGATCTCCCGTGCGCGGGCGCGCAATTGTTCCGGGTCGCCCGTTGTGACGAGCGCGTTGACACGCGGATTGACGGCTTCGATGCGGTCAAGGTGGGCGTCGAGTATCTCAGCGGCGCTCACTTCGCGTTTGCGTTGCAGTTCGAGCAACGAGAGTGCGGACAAATCGCATAACGAATCAATTTCGGTGTTGGATCGGGCGATGTGCGGCATGTCGTACATGGAGAATGGCTCGGTTGTTGCGGGTGAAAGGTGTGCGCTACGGCGATCAGATCTCTTCGCCGGAGCGTTCGGTGATGTATGCGAGCGGCACGAGCGAGATCAGACCGCATACGATCACGTACCAGGCCGGCGAAGTCGGGGCGCCCGTCGCGCCGATGAGCCAGGTCACGATGAACTGCGCAAAGCCGCCGAAAATCGACACGCCCGCCGCATAAGAAAGCGAAAGCCCGGTTGCGCGCGTGCTACGTGGAAAGAGTTCCGGCAGCAGCGGACCGGTCGCGCCCGCATTGATGGAGTGCAATGCCGCCAGCCCACAGACGACGAGATAGAGCGTGAGCACAGAAGGATGGTCCGTGATCGCGAGAAAGCCGGGCAGGATCAGCAGCGTGAGCAGCGCGCGCGAAATAAACGCCACACGTTTGCGGCCGAATCGATCCGACCAGCTTCCACCCACAGGCGACATCACGAGCATCACGGCGCCGGAAAGAATGCCACACCACATGGCCGTATCCATCGGCAGGTGCAAGACCTTGATGGCATACGTCGACATGTAATAGAGCACGATGAAGTGCGCGGACGTTCCGCCGATTACCAGCAGAAAGGCGAAGAGGAGCTGTATGCCGTCGCGCGTGAAGACGGTGCGCAGGACGCCGTGCTCGCCGTTCACGGCATCGGGTGCGAGGTGTGCGTCGCTGCCGATGCGCGCGCGAAGATAGAGACCAACCGGCGCGATCAACACGCCCGCGAGAAACGGCAGACGCCAGCCCCAGCTTTCGAGCGCGGCCGTAGTGAGGAAGTGCGAGAGCAAAAAGCCCACCAAAGAGCCGGCGAGTGCAGCGGCGCCCTGGCTCGCAAACTGCCAGCTCGTGATGAAGCCACGCCGGTCAGCGCGCGCGCGCTCGGCGAGCAGCGTCGTTGCCACACCGACTTCGCCGCCTGCGGAGAACCCCTGCAGGAGCCGCGCGACGAGCACGATGAGCGGCGCGGCGAGGCCGATTTGCGCGTAGGTCGGCGCCAGGCCGATCATGCCCGTGCCGAGCGCCATGCACAGCAGCGTGAGGTTCATGGCGGCGACGCGTCCAAAACGGTCCGCGAGCAGCCCGAACATCACGCCGCCCAGCGGCCGGGCGATGAAGCCCACGCCGAAGGTCCCCACGGAAAGCAGCAACTGCTGTTGTGACGTGGCCAGCGGGAAGAACAGCTTGCCAAGCAGCACGGCAAAGAAGCTGTAGACGGTGAGATCGAAGAACTCGAAAGCATTGCCGATCGTGACCGCGACGATCAGGCCGCGGGTCGAGATGGATTTCGCCGGCGCCGCTGGGGCGAGCGCTGCGGAGCGCAGGGTGGGTGACTTCATGAACGGCATTCCTGTCGAGAGTGAATCGTTCGTCGATATGGTCTATGCGTGAGGAGTCCTGCATGACGCGCTCATGACGACAGGAAGAGTCTAGGGAGCCAAAATAAAGCCGCTGATTTGCTTTTTCTTATTGTGATAACGCGCGGTTATCACATGCCCGCAAGCGATGCGGGCTAAGCCGCATGGTTCCAGCATTTCTTCCGGGGTAGGATGAACAGTGTCACACGCCAGGGTCAGCCCTGGATCCTGTCCTGTCTCAATAGCGGAATCACGACCTTGAAGCACAACCAGTTACGCGCGCTTGTCGCCATTGCCGAGCATGGCAGCTTGCGAGCCGCGGCTAAAACTGTCTGCCTTTCGCAGCCAGCGCTCACCAAGGCGATCCGCGAGCTCGAACAGGATCTTGGCGTACCCCTGGTCGCACGCAGCGCTCGTGGTGCTCAACTTACGCAGTTCGGCAGGGCGATCTATGCGCGGGCCAAGCTCATTCTCGCTGAGATGCAGCACGCGCGTGAAGATGTGTATCGGCTATCGGGACTCGAGGGCGGTGTCGTGTCATGCGCGGTGACCCCGTTGATATCGCTGAAGTACATAGCGCGCGCCATCAGAATGTTCAGAAAACGCATGGCAACGACGCGGCTTTCGGTGCAGGAAGGCTTTCTGACTCAGGCAATGGCGGGGGTGCGCGATGGTTCGCTTGACTTCGCCATCGCTATTCTCGACGACACCAGGATATCGAACGAATTCCAGTTTCGTTCACTTCTTGAAGCAGAACTGATCATTTCTGCGCGGCAGGGCCATCCGCTCGCCAACGCGCAGTCAATCTTCGAGCTCGGGAGTGCCGAATGGATGTTGAACACGACGCCCGAAAGCATGGGCCGCGTCTTGCAGGATTATTTCGTCGCTATGGGTGCGGGCGCACCACGAGTGGTGATGGAGTGCAGCTCGTTCAGCGCCAGTTTTTCGATGTCGGCGAACAGCGATCTGCTGTCTTGCTGCCCCAAGGCCTTTCTCGAGACGCCGTGGTTCAGTAGCCGGGTGGTCGCCGTTCCGGTCACGGAAGGCTTGCCGCGTGTGACGGTCGGAATCGTTTCGCGACGCGACGCACTGAATACGGCAGCATGCGACTATTTGATTGATTGTTTTGCGGAGGCGGTGTCGGCGCTGTCGCCTTGATTGGGGCTTGAGATTGTCGCAGCAAACACGGCGTGACCGACATCATGAGCGAAATCTCGTCCGCATCCGAAGAACAAAGCACGGGCATCGAGCAGGTCAACCGCGCCGTCACGCAGATGGACGAGGTCACCCAGCAGAACGCCGCACTGGTCGAAGAAGCCTCCGCCGCTGCGCAATCGATGGCCCAGCAGGCGCAGGCACTGCGCGAAGCGGTCGCCGTCTTCAAGGTCGGGGAGTCGTCCGTCATGGCAGCAGGTCGCACGCCACTCGGCGCGACGGTCCCGAGTCCTGCGAAACCGCCGCGGGTGCACTATGTGCAGCGCACCGCGGCGTATCGGGCTGAGACCCGTTCGGCCCACCCAAGGGCGGAACCCGAAGGGCGCCCGGGTAAGGGCAGCCCACTGCCCGCGCGATGAACGTCAAATCATCGTGATCGTCACCGATTTGCTCTGCAAATAGGCTTCGAGTGCTTCGGGACCGCCTTCGGACCCATAGCCGGAATCCTTGACACCGCCGAATGGCATTTCGGCCGGTACGAGCGCCGCCTGGTTGATGAACAGCATGCCGGCCTGAATGCGCTGGGTCAGCTGGTGGACATTCGCGAGCGAGCGCGTGAACGCGTAGCTGGCCAGTCCGTAGGGCAGGCGATTGGCTTCGCCGATCGCCTCGTCGAGCGTGTCGAAGCCCCTGATTGCGGCGATTGGACCGAACGGTTCGTCGTTGAATACCGACGCTTCGAGCGGGACGTCGGTCAGCACCGTCGGGGCGAAGAAGTTGCCGTGCGTGCCGATTCGTTCCCCGCCCGTCGCAACCTTCGCGCCCGATTCACGTGCATTCGCAACGATCCGTTCCATGGCCGCCACGCGCCGCGCGTTCGCGAGCGGCCCGAGCGTCGTGCCCTGCGCCAGACCGTCGCCGACCTTCTGTCCTTGCGCGAGCGCGACGAACGCCTGTGCGAATTCATCGCGGATGCTGTTATGCACGAGAAAGCGTGTCGGCGAAATGCAGACTTGACCGGCATTGCGGAACTTGGCGCTACCGATGACCTTGGCCGCGAGCGCAATATCGGCGTCGGCGGCGACGATCACGGGGGCATGGCCGCCCAGTTCCATGGTCGAACGCTTCATGTGCGCGCCCGCCAGTGCCGCGAGTTGCTTGCCGACCGGCGTCGAGCCGGTGAACGTGACCTTGCGGATGACCGGGTGCTTGATCAGGTACTCGGAAATTTCGGCGGGATTGCCGTACACGAGGCCCACCGTGCCGGCCGGCACGCCGGCGTCGACGAAGGCCTGCAGCAGGCCCGCCGGCGATGCGGGGGTTTCTTCGGGGGCCTTCACGAGAAACGAGCAGCCGCTCGCGAGCGCGGCCGACAGTTTGCGCACGATCTGGTTGACCGGGAAATTCCAGGGCGTGAAGGCGGCGACGGGACCGACCGGATCCTTGATGACGAGTTGCTGGGCGTTCGGATTGCGTGCGGGGACGACGCGGCCGTACACGCGCATCCCTTCGTCGGCGAACCATTCGATGATGTCGGCCGCGCTCGACACCTCGATTTTCGATTCGGCGAGCGGCTTGCCTTGCTCCATCGTCATCAGGCGAGCGATGTCCTCGGCACGCTCGCGCACGAGGCCGGCGGCGCGGCGCATGACGGCTGCACGTTCGGCGGCCGGAACCCGGCGCCATTTCTCGAAGCCCTGTTGAGCGGCAGCGAGCGCCCGGTCCAGGTCGGCGATGCCCGCATGCGCGACCTTGCCAATCGGCTCGCCGGTGGCGGGGTTCAGTACGTCGATGGTGCGGCCGTCGACGGCCTGGGACCATTCGCCTGCGATGAGCAACTGGACGTCGGGATAGACGGGGATATTCATGAGCGTCTCCTTTGAAAGTGCGTCGGAATAGCTTGGGTGCCGCGTGGGCACGTAGAGTACGCTATTCTTTGGAGGCTTGCTCAGTCCCAAAAAAGTGCCAGCGAATCCGGAAGGGGTATCGGGACGACGGTTCGCACGAGACCTGGCGTTACGCCATCACCGCTGCGTCAAAAGATCGAGCGGCCGATGCGCGTGGTCAGCCACGCCAGGGCCAGCGAGCCCACCAGCGAATTGCCCGTCGCGTCGAGTCCCGGCGACCACACGCATATCGCGAATTCACCGGGCAGCACCGTGACGATTCCGCCGCCCACGCCGCTTTTCGCGGGCAAACCCACGCGGTAGACCAAGTCGCCGGCGGTGACGTAGGTTCCGCCGGTCAGCATCAGCGCCGAAAGGCGCCTGGCCGAACTCGCGTCGAGCACGCGCTCGATGCTCATAGCCCTCGCCTGGCGGCAGCCAGACTTCGGACACGGCATCGACTAGCGGGTGTGCCGATTCGCGTTCCTCGCGATAACACCAGATGGCATACAGATCTGGGAACGCAGAAAACGTCACCCCGAAAGCCGCCGTGAGCGTCTGAGGGGTGCGGTCAACGTCGCGCAGTGGTTGCGCGGCGGTTGTCCTACGAGTCGCGGTGCCCGGCTGGCAGCGCGCGGCGTGTCCTGGGAAGGCAGTGCCGTATCGCCAGCATGAGCGCCGAACCCACTAACACCGTCGCGAGTGGAAACGTGCCGGCGGTATTGAGCGCGATTTCCATCGGACGTTCGCGGAGCAGTTGCATGCGACGTCGTGTCATCGCCGCACCGAGCGTGTGTAGCTCCTCTTTTAGCACGCGCTCCGCATCGGGCAGCAGGATCGTTTCCTCATCGGCCACATGATGGGTGACCTCGCGAATCAATTGATGAAAGAGGCCGTCATATGCGGCGTCGTCAGGCCCCATCGCGCGCAGCCTGGCGATAGTCGTGCGCATTTCGTCGTGTTCCGGACGGCTTTTCGTGAGCGTGCTTTCGTTGCCGAGTGCCCGGTCCAGCGCGGGGTAGAAGATTTCTTCCTCGAGCTGCGCATGGATTTCGACGGCGGTGCAAACGCCATTGACGATCGCGCGCTTGCGCCACCACGGCGTGGACGAATGATACCGGTGTGCTGCGGCGAGCACGTGCATATGATCGAGCCGGATCAAGGCCGTGATCGTCGGCGACATCGATGAAGCGCTATCAGGCATGGTGGTTCTCCGTGACGCCGGGGGCGCACGTGGTGGCCTGTGGGCCCCGCGTCCCTGGTTGGCTCGGTGGCTCAGCGCATTCGCCGTGCCCGCGCAGCCGCGCGCCGAGCCTGAACGCCTGGTCGGGCGATGCGCGCCGCCATCAGCGCGGGAACGCATTTGCCTGGCCGGAAGCTACAATTGGCCGTCAATATCAGCAGGGAGTGAAGCAGATGAACGATGCGTTCGAACGCCGTGCACTTCTACTGCACCTCGCAGATGTGCTTGAAGCGGTGAACTGGCTCATTAATCATGGTCTCGATCGCGAAGCGGTGGGCCAGCTTGCCCTGACGAATGAAACGCTTAGCCGCTTGCCACTGCTTCAGCAGGTGTCGGCGCATATGACATCGACGCAGTTCGTGCGAGCGGCTACCAGCGCATTTGTCGAATGGCCACGCGAGTTGCTGGAGCCCACACTCGATCGCAAGCGTCTTGCCTCGGCTGTCCGGCGCCACCTGTTCGAAGACAACGCGGACGGCTGGCGTGCCTACGTCGCGGGGCTACGCGCCGAGGTTCCCTGGTTCGGTGTCGGCTTGCCGGTAGCGAGGCCCAGAGGGGACGCTCGTGCTTCATCGATTGCCGAGAATGTGGCCTCTCCTACGTCGAAAGAAGCGTCTGCCGGCAGCGAACCGGCGCAGCGCGATCAACCGGTCGAACAGGAGCGGGGAAGCGTCGAGGCCACGCCTGGCATCTATCCGACGTGGCCGTGGAAGTCCTGAATCCCGCGTGCGAGAAAGCGACGTACCCGATCACGCGGAGACGAAGGGACGCCCGGTCTGCTGGCCGGGGGCCAGTTTTTCCAATGATCAGCCGGTCTTTACAGACCTCGTTTCATTAGCAGATAGCGCCGCCAGTGGGCACAGCCGTTTGCGAAAACGGGTTCACAGTAGCGGCGACGCACGGTTCAGCCGTCGTTTACCGCCTCGCCGATCGCGGTGACCAGAATTGGCACCCAGCCCGCCTCAATTGCACGACGGTGCCGGGTTGCGATCTCTACAGGCTCCCGTCGGCGAGTCATCCCAACGACTTCCCTTGCGATATGCGCATGTGTGCCGCGCCCGAGCCGCCCGCGCTGGGCTCACGCGGCCGCGGACCCCGGACCGGCGGCCAGCGCTGGGGCACGCACGGAACGCCGCTTGCTGAAACAGCACGCAGTGCTATTTCCAGGAGGTTGCCGCCATGAGCAAAGACAGCAAAGCCCCGTCCTATCCCTTTGCGTCCGGCGGCTGGGGATCGCTGAAATCGGTCGCCGGGATCCTCACGCAGGAAAAGGTTCCCCTCAAAGACAGCACCATCCTGCTCAAGCAGAACAAGCCGGATGGCTTCATGTGCGTGAGCTGCTCGTGGGCGAAGCCGGCCGATCCGCACATGTTCGAGTTTTGCGAAAGCGGCGCGAAAGCCACCGCCTGGGATACGACGGCGAGGCGCATGACCCCCGACTTCTTCGACGTCCACCGCGTCAGTTCGCTGCTGAGCTGGCCCGATCACGATCTCGAGGAAGCCGGTCGGATCACCGCACCGATGCGCTACGACGCGGCAACCGACAAGTACGTCGAAGTCACCTGGGAGCAGGCGTTCGCCGAGATCAGCCAGGAGCTGAACGCGCTCGATCCCGAAACCGTCGTGTTCTACACGTCGGGGCGCGCGTCGCTGGAAACCGCCTACATGTACCAGCTGTTCGTGCGCATGTACGGATGCAACAACCTGCCCGACAGCTCGAACATGTGCCACGAGAGCAGCAGCGTCGGGCTGAAGGAAGCGATCGGCGTCGGCGTCGGGACCATCACGCTGGAAGACTTCGGGAAGACGGATCTGATGTTCTTCTTCGGACAGAACACCGGCACCAACAGCCCGCGAATGCTTCATCAGTTGCAACACGCGCGCGAGCGAGGCGTACCGATCATTACGTTCAATCCGTTGCGGGAACCCGGGCTCGTGTCGTTCGCGAACCCTCAGTCGCCGGTGCAGATGCTGACGCCCGCGCAAACCCGGATCAGCACGCAGTATCACCAGGTCAAGGCAGGCGGCGACACCGCGGCGATGCTCGGCCTCTGCAAGGCCGTCATCGAAGCCGACGATCAGGCTCGGGCGCAAGGTCTGCCGCGTGTGCTCGACGTCGAATTCATCGATACGCATACCACGGGCTTCGAGGATTTCGCCGCGTGCGCTCGTGCGACCGAATGGAGCGAGATCGAGAAGATCAGCGGTCTCGGCCGCGCCGCGCTGCTCGAAGCCGCCGACGAGTACATGAAAGCCAACGCCGTGATGGCTCACTACGGAATGGGGCTCACGCAGCACCGTCTGGGCGTGCAGAACGTGAGAATGCTGTGCAATCTCTTGTTCCTGCGCGGCAATATCGGCAAGCCGGGGGCCGGCCCGTCGCCGATCCGTGGGCATTCGAACGTGCAGGGCCAACGCACCGTCGGCGTCACCGAGAAGCCCGAACTCGCGCCGCTCGATCAGCTCGCGAAGCAGTTCTCGTTCGAACCGCCGCGCAAGCAAGGCATGAACACCATCGAGGCATTCGAGGCGATCGTCAAAGGCGAGGCGAGAGCCGTCGTCAACCTGGGCGGCAACCTGGTACGCTCGGTACCCGACCGTCTGCAAACGGAACCCGCATGGGCCCGGCTGCGCCTGACCGTCAGTGTGGCGACCAAGCTCAATCGCAGCCATCTGGTACACGGGGAAGTGTCGTATGTGCTGCCGTGTCTGAGCCGGATCGAGACGCACCGTACGCCGAAGGGCGATCAGGCGGTGTCGATGGAAGACAGCACCGGCTGCATGCACGGCTCGCGCGGCGTCACCGAGCCGGCCAGCGACAAAGCGCGCGCTGAGCCGTTCATCGTTGCCGGCATCGCGAAAGCGACGCTTGGCCAACGCTCGACTATCGACTGGGACGCGTGGCGCGACGACTATGCGCTGGTGCGCGACGAGATCGCGAAGACTTACCCCGAGATCTTCCACGACTTCAATGCGCGCATGTGGGAACCCGGCGGCTTTCACCGCCCGTTGCCTGCTTGTCAGCGGCAGTGGAAGACCCAATCGGGCAAAGCCGAATTCATCGTTCCACATTCGCTGGGCGAAGACCCCGATATGCCCGAGAAGGTGCCGGATGCGCTGCGCCTCATGACGCTGCGCAGCGACAGCCAGTTCAATACGACGATCTACAACCTCGGAGACCGCTTCCGCGGCGTCAAGGGCACGCGGATGGTGATCTTCATGAACAAGGCCGATATGGAGAAGCGCCAGCTTCGCGAGGGCCAGCAAATCACGTTGCAGACGATCGCGGACGATGGCATCGACCGGCGCCTCGCGGGGCTGGAGGTAAAGGCCTACGAGATTCCCGAAGGGTGCATCGGAGGCTACTACCCGGAGTGCAATGTGCTGTTGCCGCTGTGGCATTACGCAAAAGAAAGCAAGGTACCCGGGGCGAAGTCGATCCCGGTGCGCGTCGTGGCTCCCTCGGGCAGTGCTCTCCGATGAGAATGCTCGCGGTGGATGCGAACATGAATCGGGGTACGGCGAGGCTTTGTGCGGCAGGCCCCGTCAGGAGTGGCAGAAACGTTGATGACCCGGTCAGCTAGCCGTCCAGACAAGCGCGCAACTTTCGCGCGAGGCGGCTAGCATCGTCGGCACTGGCGATATTCGCGAAGCCCATCACGAGGCCGCGCGGCGTGCGGCGTGTGCCGGCGTTGGCATACCAGATCGAAAGCGGCAGCACGGCGAGCCCCGCCTCGCGTGCGCGCGCGGCAACGGCAACGTCGTCGATCGGCCCGTCCGGGCCTTCGGCGAACCGCGCTGCGAACTGGATTCCTCCCGGCGGCAATTCGACGATCAGCCGTTCGCCGAACGCCTGCTCCAGTGCACGGACGATCAACACGCGCCGCTCGGCGTATAGCGCTCGCATGCGCTTCAGATGCCGCGCAAAATGCCCCTGCTCGACGAAGTCGGCCAGAGCGGCCTGCAACAAGGTGGGCGATCCCGCGTTCATGCTGCGCGCCACCCGCCCGACGCGCTCTACGGCCCGCTCGGGCACCACCGTATACGCGAGCCGCAGGCCGGGAAACATCACCTTGCTGAACGTGCCGCAATAGATGACATGATCGTGCCGGTCGAGGCTCTTCAATGCCGGCAGCGGCCGGCCCAGATAGCGGAATTCGCTGTCGTAGTCGTCTTCGACGATCCAGCTCGATGCCTGTTCCGCCCAGTCCAGCAGCGCCATGCGCCGGGCGAGCGACAACGTGTGCCCAAGCGGGCTCTGGTGCGACGGCGTGACCAGCGCGAAGCGCGCTTGCGCTGCGAGCTGCTTGCCGCGTTCCACATCGATCCCTTCGTCATCGACCGGCACTGCGACGAGATGCACGCCGGTTTCGGCGAGAAAACCCCGCGCAAGGAGATACCCCGGATCTTCGTACCACACGCTGTCGTTCGGGCGGCCGAGACTGCGCAGCAGGAGCTCGAGCGTCGCACGGTAGCCGCCGGTCACGAACACCTGGTCCGGCACGCAGGTCACGCCGCGCGAGAGCCCGAGATACGTGGCGATGTGTTCGCGCAGCGGCCGGTAGCCGGCAGGATCCGGATAGGCGAGCAGCGCGCGCTCGCCGCCTCGCGCGCGATGCGCAACGAGACGATTCCAGACCTTGAGCGGAAACGCGTCGAGCGCGGGAAGGCCGGGTTGGAGCGGTCGCGGCTCGCCGCTCATGGCGGCGGCAATGGCTGGCTGGTGCGGCGCCGGTCGAACGCCTCGCGCATCACCCGGCGTTTGCGGTACGGCCGGGTTTCCGGTGCTTTGCCTGCTGTTCTGTTCGTTGGCGCCTCGCGCACGCAGGGAGTGCGTGATCGACGCCGGCAGCGAGGGCGATACGAACGTGCCGGCTGCTCCGCGCATCTGAAGGTAGCCTTCGTCGACGAGGATGGTATAGGCCAGTTCAACGGTGCCGCGTGCGGTATTCAGTTGCGTGGCAAGACTGCGCAGCGCGGGCACGCGCTCGCCTGGGCGCAGGTGCCCCGCGGCGATCGCGGTTCTGAAGCGCTCGCAGATCTGCAGGTAGATCGGTAACTGCAACTGCCGGTCGATATCGACGGTGAATGCGTTAGGCGCGGTCATGACATCCTGGAGGCAAGCGGACCGGAATCAGAATGTCCTGGTCCGCTCGACAATTCTTGGCACTTTTCGATGGTTCATGATCTTCCCACAATGGCCTCACACGATGCGAAGGCGGCGAGGGCTTTCCCCGATGCCATGGCTGCCAGCCGCTTTGCCGTGTCAACTGAATCTCATCTGGAGAATGTGCCATGAAGATCGTCGTAATCGGTGGTTCCGGCCTGATCGGCTCGCGTCTCGTCACGCTGCTTCGCGAAGCCGGTCATGAGGCGCTCGCTGCGTCGCCGCGCAACGGCGTCAATGCCGTGACGGGCGAAGGCCTGAGCGAGGCGCTGGCCGGCGCGGACGTCGTCGTCGATGTGGCGAACGCGCCTTCGTGGGAGCCCCAGGCGGTGCTCGATTTTTTCCGCACCGCGACGCGCAACCTCGGCAAAGCCGAAGTGGCCGCGGGGGTACGCCATCACGTCGCGCTGTCCATCGTGGGCTGCGAGCGCACGCCGGATAACGCGTACTTCGTCGCCAAGGTTGCCCAGGAAGAGGCGATCGAAGCGGCTGGCGTGCCCTACACGATCGTGCGCGCGACCCAGTTCATGGAGTTCATCGGCGCCATTGCTGAGTACGGCACCGTAGACGGGACGGTGCGCGTTGGGGAAGGACTGTTCCAGCCAATCGCCGCGGACGACGTCGCAGCAACCCTCGCGCAAATCGCGCTTGCGGCGCCGCTGAACGGCACCGTCGATATCGCGGGCCCGGACCGTGAATCGTTCGCCGCGATAGTCGGGCGCTATTTGAAGGCGGTCGGCGATCCTCGCCCCGTGGTGACGGATCGGGATGCGCGCTACTACGGCGGTCGCGTCGAGGAACAATCGCTCGTACCGCTTGGCGACGCGCGCATTGGCCGCATCAGTCTCGATCAGTGGCTGGCGCAGGCAACAAAGGGCTAGTTGCAGGTTTGCGCGGAACATCGACCACCATGCCCGGCGTCTGGCTTTATCGAAGCCGTAGACGCGGCGGGCGTGGCGGACGGGCAATCAATATTCAGGTCTTGAGCATGAGCACATCACAAAAGGTTGTCGTCGTAACCGGCGCCTCGCAAGGTATTGGCGCCGAAGTGGTCAAGGCGTTTCGCAAGCTCGACTATCGCGTCGTCGCAACTGCGCGTTCGATCAAGCCGTCCCACGACGCGAACATCGTGAGCGTCGCGGGTGACATCGGCGACCGCGAAACCGCAGAGCGCGTCATTACCGAAGGCGTCGCACGATTCGGCCGGATAGATACGCTGGTGAACAACGCCGGCATTTATATCGGCAAGCCTTTCACCGAACACACCGTCGAGGACTACACGGCAGTGATGAACGTGAACATGGCGGGGTTCTATCACATCACCCAACTCGCCATCGCCCAGATGGAAAGGCATTCGAGCGGCCACGTGGTTAGCGTGACGGCCAGTGCCGTCGACACTGCGCACAGCGGTGTCTATTCGGCACT
This sequence comes from Paraburkholderia sp. JHI2823, assembly GCF_038900695.1. NCBI lineage: Bacteria > Pseudomonadati > Pseudomonadota > Betaproteobacteria > Burkholderiales > Burkholderiaceae > Paraburkholderia > Paraburkholderia sp. JHI2823. The sequence continues at coordinate 177,210 of NZ_JAYMRY010000003.1, forward strand.
GGCAGCGCTGACGAAGGGCGGCCTGAACGCCGCGACGAAGTCGCTGGCGATCGAGTACGCGAGAAAGGGGATTCGCGTGAATGCCGTCGCGCCCGGGATCATCAAGTCGCCGATGCACGCCCCGGAAACCCATGGTGCGTTGGGCGCCTTTCATCCGTTGGGGCGCATGGGCGAGATGAGTGATATCGCCGACGCGATACTCTTCCTTGATTCCGCGCCGTTCATCACCGGAGAAATCCTGCACGTCGACGGTGGCCAGAGCGCTGGCCACTGAGTTGAAACGGGCACCGCAAGTCGGTGCCCGGTCGCGTGCGAGAGCGCGCCGGGCGTCGTTGTGGAATCGGCTATTCGTGCCGCGTGGCGAGGCGACTTGATGATGCCGGGAGAAACCGCATTGGCACGAATGCCGCGCTTTGCGTACTCGATGGCAAGCGAGCGCGTTGCGGCCGCGAGACCGTCCTTGGTCAGCGAGGCCAGCACCGACGGCACGCTCGGCACGGCGCGAAGCACGTGCTATCGCACCGACGTTTTCGCGCAGTACGATGCACAAGCCGACGGCGAGATCGCGAAGATCATCAAGGAAAACGAAATGGCTTCGGCCGCGACTGCGGCACAACCGTCGGCACAGCATGTGGCGGCCCGCGAGCACAAGGGGAATGCGGGCTAGCAATGGCTGGCCGCGCAAAGCGGCTCAGCTCAGCGCATCGGCGTCCGCGGCCAGCGCTTCGGGTACCGCCTCGCGCAAGTCATCGGTAAACCTCGGTCGGCCGTCTCCAGCGCGCATGCGCCGCAGCGAACCGCCCACCGCCGCGTCAAAAAATCGAGCGGCCGATGCGCGTGGTCAGCCACTCCAGGGCCAGCGAGCCCACCAGCGAATTGCCCGTCGCATCGAGTCCCGGCGACCACACGCATACCGCGAATTCACCGGGCAGCACCGCGACGATCCCGCCGCCCACGCCGCTCTTCGCGGGCAAACCCACGCGGTAGACGAAGTCGCCCGCGGCGTCGTAGGTCCCGCAGGTCAGCATCAGCGCGGAGAGGCGCTTGGTCGAACTCGCGTCGAGCACGCGCTCGCCGCTCGCGGGCGAGACACCGCCGTTCGCGAGGAAGAGCGCCGCGCGCGCGAGCTCTACGCAACTCATCGAAATGGCGCACTGCCGGCAATACGCGTCTATGACGGCATCGGCGGGCATCTCCAGATTGCCGAAGCTCGCGATGAAATGGGCCATCGCGCGGTTGCGCTCGGCATGCGTGAGCTCCGACTGCGCGACGCGCAGGTCATAGCCGATGCCGGGCTCGCCCGAGAGCCGCCGCACGAAATCGACGAGCGCGGTTTCCGCCTGTACGAAGCGGCGGCACAGCACGTCGGTGACGACGAGCGCGCCCGCATTGATGAACGGATTGCGCGGCTTGCCCGCTTCGAATTCGAGCTGCACGAGCGAGTTGAACGCCGTGCCCGAAGGCTCGCGGCCCACGCGTTGCCACAGCGCGTCGCCGAGGAGCTGGAACGCGAGCGTGCAGGCGAAGAGCTTGGAAATGCTCTGGATGGAAAAGCGCATGTCGGCGTCGCCGGTGCGGTAGACATGGCCGTCCACCGTCACGATCGCCATGCCGAAGTGATCGGCGCGCACGTGGGCAAGCTCGGGAATGTAGTCGGCCACGCGGCCCGTGCCGAAATGCGGTTGCAGGTCGCGATGGATCGCTTCGAGAATGGGGGCGTAGTTGAATGTGTGATTCATGGGCGGCGCGGTGAAGTCGCGGCGGAGCGCCCGCCGCGGTCCACGCGATTGTAGCGGCTCCCTTCGCGTGCCGCGATCGTGGCCCTGCTGCGTACGAGCGCACAGTGCGCAGGCGCGTGCGTCGTGCGCTATTCGGCGTCCGCCTTCATCTCGCGCAAATGCTTGTACACCGTCGCGCGCCCCATGCCGAGCACCTTCGCCACGTAGTTGGCCGAGCTCTTGCCCTTGAACGCGCCTTCGGCATGAAGCGCCTCGACCAGTTCGCGCCGGTGCTCGCGCGTGAGCGAGTTGAGCGCGATCTGGCGTTCGCGCAGCCAGCCGTGCAGGAAGGTGTTGATGCGCTCCTGCCAGTCGTCCCTGAAAAGCTCCTCGGGCTGCGCGATCACGCCCGCGCCGCGCAGGAAGAGGTTGAGCGTGGCCTGCACGTCCTCGAAGGCGGCGATGTTGAAGTTGATGCACATGACGCCCGCGGCTCGCCCTTCGTCGTCGAAGAGCGCCGTGCTCACGCAGCGCATGCGCCGCCCGTCCCAGTTCACCTTTTCGTAGGGGCCGAGCAGCTTGTTGCGCGTGGTTTCCTCGACATCTTCGAGCGCCGAGTCGTCGCCGATCTCGCGCTTCGACAGGTTGTTCGAGATGTACACCACCGTCTGGTCCGAGAGGTCGTGAATCACGACTTCCGCGAACGGGAAAAAGAGCGTCGTGATGCTATCCGCCACGTGAGCGTAGCGCGCGAGCAGCATCTCGCGCGACGTTTTCGGGCTGGCGGACGGCTTCGCTTTCTCGTTGGCTCGTTTGTGCATCGGACTTTGACCGTGTTGCGGCGGGAAGGACGTCGATGATACTGCGTTCGGCTTTGTTAGCGGCTTTCGCGCAGATGCGCGTACAGCGCGTGCGCGACGGCGATATCTTCGAGGCCGAGGCCGATCGAGCGGAAGAACGCGTGGCGCGCATAGGCGGGCCGCGGGCACGCGTCGTTCGCGAGTTCCGCGAGATCGCCCACGATCGCTTGCGGCGACCAGCCATGCTCGCGCGCGGCCAGGACCATCTCGCCCGCGCTTTGCGGCGTGGTGTGGCGATAGTCGCAGTAGACGTCGAGCGAGGGCAGCGCGGCCGGATCGATCTCGTGCGCCAGGGCGACGTTCGTGCTGATCGACGTGATGAGCGCGGGTTTCGTGAGGGCGTCCAGCGCGAGCACGGGTTTGCCCGAGGAGGTGCACAGCATCACGACGTCGGCGTCCTGCACGCAGGCTTCGGCCGTCGCGGCCACGCTCGCGCGTGCGTCGAGCGCGCGGATTTCGGCCTGCCGCCGTGCGTCTTCGGCCAGTTTCGGCGAGTACACGCGAATGCTTTCCCACGCGCGCAGCGGCGCAACATGGCGAACGTGCGCGAGCGCGACGGCGCCCGAGCCGATCACGGCAAGGCGGCGCGCCTCGCGCGGCGCGAGCTGGTCGACGGCGAGCGCCGTGGTGCCCGCGGTGCGCTCGGTGGTGAGCAGCGCCGAGTCGCACCACATGAGCGGCTGGCCAGTTTGCATCGACATCAGCGCGGTCCATGCGGTGATGACGGGCGGCTCGCCTGCGGCGCCAGCGATGTACGGCGAGAGCTTCGCGCCGAACACGCCGGCCTCGGCGAGCACGCCGAGATAGGTGATGAAGTCGCCGGCCTGCTTCGGGAACAGCGCGAGTGTCTGCGGCGGCTGGACGGCGTCGCCGCGGCCGAGCGAGGCGAACATGCGCGCAAGTTCGCCGCGCACATCGAGAGCGGGCAGGGCCGCGCGCACCTGCGCGGCTTCGACGACGAACGGTGCAGCGGCGGGTTGGGACGTCTCGTTCATGTTGGGGCTCCAGAGTCGTGCTGTAGACATTTTTGTCCATTCTAGACTTTATTTTTATTTTTCGTCTATAGTGCTCCTGCGGCCGCGGCTCTCGGGAGAGGGCGCCGCAAAAAGCGCATGGCGCTCGAACGGATACTTATTACGAAACAAGGTGACGACGATGAACAGGAAGACGATTCGCTTCGCGGCTGCGGCCAGCCTCGCTTGCTTTGCGGCGATGACGGCGAGCGCGGCCCACGCGCAGGACCCGAAAACGCTGCGTTTCGGCGTGGAGGCATCCTATCCGCCGTTCGAGAGCAAGACGCCCTCGGGCGATCTGCAGGGCTTCGACATCGACATCGGCAATGCCGTGTGCCAGAAGCTGCAGATGAAGTGCGTGTGGGTGGAGAACAGCTTCGATGGCCTGATCGCCGCGCTCGAGGCGCGCAAGTTCGACGTCATCAACTCGGCGATGAACATCACCGACAAGCGGCGCCAGCAGATCGCCTTCACGCCCGCCATCTACGTGATGCCGATCCAGATGGTCGCGAAGCGCGGCTCGGGCCTCGAGCCCACGGCCGCGAGCCTGAAGGGCAAGTCGGTCGGCGTGCTGCAGGGCTCGACGCAGGAAGACTACGTGCGCAAGCACTGGGGCACGCAGGGCGTGAACATCGTCACCTACGAGAACCAGGACCAGATTTTCGCGGACCTCGCGGCCGGCCGTCTGGACGCCGCCGTGCAGGAAGTGCAAACGGCCACCGACGGCTTCCTTTCGAAGCCCCAGGGCAAGGGCTTCGACTTCGCGGGCGCGCCGCTCAAGGACCCTGCCACGCTCGGCGAAGGCACGGGCTTCGGCATGCGCAAGGACGACGCGGCGCTCAAGGCCAGGGTGGTCGCGGCGATCGATTCGCTGCGCCAGGACGGCACGCTCACGAAGCTGTCGATGAAGTACTTCGGCCGCGATATCGTCGCGAAGTGATTTTGCTTACTTCGGCATCCAGAGTAAATCCATGACAAGGAGCGCGATCGTTCTCGGCGCGGGCATCGTGGGCGTGAGCGTCGCGCTGCATCTGCAGGCGCGCGGCGTGCAGGTCACGCTCGTCGACCGGCGCGGGCCCGGAGATGAAACGAGCCATGGCAATGCGGGGCTGATCGAGTCGTCGTCGGTCGTGCCGTACGGCTTTCCGCGCGACTGGCGCACGTTGCTGCGCCTCGTGCGCAACGACTCGACCGTGCTGCGCTACGACGTGCGCTCGCTGCCCGCGTACGCGCGCTGGCTCGCGTCGTTCTGGCGCGAGTCGTCGCCGGCGCGGCTCGCGCTTGCCGCGCGCGACATGCTGCCGCTCATCGAGCGCAGCGTGGCCGAGCACGACGCGCTGATCGCGCGCGCGGGTTTGCGCGAGATCGTGCGGCCCACGGGCTGGCTCGAAGCGTGGCGGTCGTCCGCTGGCTTCGAGCGCGAAATGCGCACGGCGCAGGGCGTGGCCGACGCGCACGGCCTGCACGTGCGGATGTTCGACGCGCCGGGCTTGCGCACGCTGGAGCCGTCACTGGCCGCAGGCTACGCGGGCGCGATCCACTGGGTCGATCCCGCGAGCGTGGCCGATCCCGGCGCTTTGACGAAGGGTTATGCCGCGCTGTTCCTGCGCGAAGGCGGCGCGCTCGCGCGCGGCGATGCGCGCACGCTTGCGCGCGAAGGCAAGGGCTGGCGGGTGCAGACCGACGCTGGCCCCGTGAGCGCCGAACTCGCGGTCGTGGCGCTCGGGCCGTGGTCCGATTGTGTGACGCAGCCGCTCGGCTACCGCGTGCCGCTCATGGTCAAGCGCGGCTATCACATGCACTACGCGAGCGAGGCGTCTGCGCCGCTCGTGCGCCCGGTGGTCGACATCGAGGGCGGCTATGTGGTCGCGCCGATGCGCCGCGGTTTGCGTCTCACCACCGGCGTGGAGCTCGCCACGCGCGAGCGTCCGCCCAACTATGCGCAGCTCGATGCGGCCGAGCGCGAGGCGCGCCCCGTGTTCGGCCTCGGCGCGCGGCTGGACGATACGCCGTGGATGGGCCTGCGCCCCTGCACGCCCGACATGCGCCCGCTGCTCGGGCCCGCGCCGCGCCATGCGGGGCTGTGGTTCGCGTTCGGCCATAACCATCACGGGCTCACGCTCGGGCCGGTCACGGCGCGCCTCGTTGCCGAGCAGATCGTCGGCGAAACCCCGTTCGTCGATCCCACGCCATATTTGCCCGCGCGTTTTGGCTGACACATCGATACGCCATCGACGCGACACCGAGGCGAGGCGGGTCAATGCGCGCCCGCCGCGCCGCCTGCGCCGCCCCTCGTCGACTTCGTGATCCAGATGAGCGGAATGATCATGAGAAAGATGATCGCCGAGATATAGAAGATGTCGTTCAGTCCCATCATCGCGGCCTGCGTCGTGAGCTGAAAATCGAAGAGCGCGCGCGCGGAGGGCTCGCTCAGGTGCAGCACCTTCTGGGTCTGGTCGATTGCCTGGACGAACGTCGGATTGTTGACCGATGCCTGCTCGGTGAGCCGCGCGTGATGGAGGATCGTGCGGTTGTTCCACGCGTTCGTGGCGATCGACGTCCCCACCGCCCCGCAGAACACGCGCACGAAATTCGAGAGGCCCGCTGCCGCCGGCACGCGGCTCGGCGGCTGCCCTGCAAGAATGATCGCCGTGAGCGGCACGAAGAAGAGCGCCATCGGGACGCCTTGCAGCGTGGGCAGCACGAGGTGGAAAGTGTCGATCTCGATCACGTACTTCGATCGCATGTAGAACACCAGCGCGAACAGCACGAACGCGATCGTCGCGATGATGCGCGCGTCGGAGCGCGGCAGCAGCCGGCCCACCACGGGCGAGAGCAGCAGCGCGAAGACGCCGAGCGGGGCGGTGACGAGGCCCGCATCCACCGAGCGGTAGTTGAGGTACTCCTGCATCCACTGCGGCAGCAGCACCAGATTGCCGAAGAACACCGCATACGCCACCGAGATCGCGATCGTCCCGCCGAGGAAGTTGCGCTGCCCGAAGAGCCGCAGATCGACGATCGGATGCGCCTCGGTCAACTCCCACACGAGAAAGAACGCGAAGCTCACGAGCGCGACGATGCCGAGCGTGACGATCACGGGCGAGTTGAACCAGTCGAGGTCCTTGCCCTTGTCGAGCATGATCTGCAGCGAGGCGACCCAGGCAACGAGCAGAGCGAGCCCCACCACGTCGATGGGCGGCTTGCGCGTGGCCGATTCGCGATGGCGGTAGATCGACCACGTCACGAAGGCCGCGAAAAAGCCCACCGGTATGTTGATGTAGAAGATCCACGCCCAGTTGTAGCTATCGGTGATCCAGCCGCCGAGCGCGGGCCCCGCGATCGGTCCGACGGTCGTCGTCATGGCCCAGAAGGCGAGTGCGCTGGCCGATTTGTCCTTCGGCCAGGAGCCGAGCAGAATGGCCTGCGAGAGCGGAATTAGCGGGCCGGCCACGGCGCCTTGCAACACGCGCGCGACGAGCAGGAAAGGCAGGCTCGGGGCGATGCCGCAAAGCCACGAGGCGAGCACGAACGAGAGGATCGAGGTGACGAAGAGGCGCACCTGCCCGAAGCGCTGCGTGAGCCAGCCGGTGAGCGGAATGGACACGGCGTTGGCCGCCGCGAACACGGTGATGACCCACGTGCCTTCATCCACGGAAACACCGAGATCGCCGGAGATGGTCGGAATCGCGACGTTGGCGATCGACGTGTCGAGCACGTTCATGAAAGTCGCGAGCGAGACCGCGACGGTACCGAGGATCAACTGGCCTCCGTGGAGCGGAGGCGGCGGCGCGGGCGGCGCGGATGACGCTGCGGGCTGGCTCAAGCTTGTTCTCCGTGGGTCCGGTTTGAGGCACAGAATACCTGCATTCGCCCGCGGCGAAACGGGCGCCTGGAAGCATCCCCATGCCCCGCAGGGTCATCGCGACAGCGAACTGGCACCCGGTGGAGGGGCTTTACGTAACGTGAGGAAATGCAGTCTTTCATACACGCGGCGGGGGGCGCGCGTATCCTTGCGCCTGCCGCACCGCGCATAATGCGAGCGCTGGACACACAATACTCACAATTCGACAACGCCCTCGAGGGGAGACCCGACCATGAGCTGGGAAGCATTCGAAGGAGGCTGGCGTCTTGCGCCCGCCGCAGGCGCCGCGCGCGCACTCGTCGTGCTGCTGCACGGCGTGGGCAGCAATGCCCGGGACCTGACGCCGCTCGCCGATGTCTGGCGCGACGCGATGCCCGACGTCGCGTTCGTTTCGCTCGATGGCAGCGAGCCGTTCGATGGGGGCTTTGGCGGCCGACAGTGGTTCAGTCTGCGCGATATCAGCGAGAGCAATCGGGAGGCGCGCGTGATTGCCGCCTCTCAGGTGTTCGAGCGCCGGCTCGGCGCCGAACTCGCCCACTGGGGCCTCGGCTCTGACGCGCTCGCGCTCGTCGGCTTCTCGCAAGGCTCCATCATGTCGCTCTATCACGTGGCCACGCAACCCTCGGGCGCCGCGGCCGTGGTCGCCTATGCGGGCCGGCTCGTCACGCCCGTGGTCGCGAAGAGCCGCACCGTGCTCACGCTCGTGCACGGCGAGGACGACGAAGTGATTCCGGCCAGCGAACTCGAGCGCGCGGCCTCGGCGTTCAGCGACGCGGGATTTGCGGTCACTGCCTTTGCTCTGCCGGGCGTCGGCCATACGATCACGCCCCAGGGCGTCATGCTCGGGCGCGACGCTTTGGTTCGCGCGCTCGTTCACGCCTAGCCGGGAAGTGCGAGGTCGGACCCCGTTAATCGGCGCAAATCGGCAAAAACGAGGCATCCGCTGCGTGGGCGGGTGTCTTATTTCGGCCACTTTTGCCGGCTAATCTATGCAGTTTTTCTGGGCACGGTTAAAGTTCGCGCCGGTCGCGGCCGTTAAAACGGGGAGTCGCCGCGAACCTATGGGCCGCGTCGGCCCGTTCCGCCCGGCGCGCGGTGACTTCGCGCTGGATAGACGAGGACGCCATCGGGAATGCCATCCGGCGGTGTTTCGTCTGCCGGGCTGCTAAAAAAACCGCACATCAGACCAATATGGCCCGAGCCAAGCCGCATTCCCTCTTTTCCAAAAGCCTGTTCCGCCAGGACGTGGCGCTCGATCTTGGCACGGCCAACACGCTGATCTATACCGCCGACAAAGGCATCGTGCTGAACGAGCCCTCCGTGGTCTGCTTCGAGCGCCGCGTCGGCGCGAGCGAGACGACGGTCGCCGCCGTGGGCAGCGAGGCCAAAGATCTTCTTGGACGCACGCCGGGCAACCTCGAGACGGTGCGTCCGCTTTCGCACGGCGTAATCGCCGACTTTTCCGCCGCCGAGCACATGATGCGCCGCTTCGTGGCGATGGCGCAGCCGCGCCGCCTGCTCGGGCGGCGCGCGGCGTTCACGGTGTGCGTGCCGGCCGGCGCGACTCGCGTCGAGCGCCGCGCCGTTCGAGAGGCGGCCTTCGCGGCGGGGGCGGCGAGCGTGAACCTGATCGGCGAGTCGCTGGCTTCGGCGCTGGGTGCGGGCCTGCCGGTGCACGCGGCGACGGGTTCGATGGTCGTGGACATCGGCGGCGGCACGACGGAAGTGGGTATCGTCGCGCTCGGCGGCGTGGCGTGCAGCGGTTCGGTGCGCGTGGGCGGCGACCAGTTCGACCGCGCCATCGTCGATTACGTGCGCGCGCTGTACGGTGTCGTGCTCGGCGATCAGACCGCCGAGCATGTGAAGAAGACGATTGGCTGTGCGCTCTACGGCGAGCCGATCGAACGCATGCGCGCGACCGGGCGCAGCATGGAAGACGGTCTGCCGCGCACCATCGAGATCACGAGTCACGACGTGGTGGACGCACTGGCCGCGCCGTTGCGCGTGGTGATCGGCGCGGTGCGCCAGGTGCTCGAGACGGCGCCCGCCGAACTCGTCACCGATATCGCCGACAGCGGCATCGTGCTCACGGGCGGCGGCGCGCTGCTCGGCAGGCTCGACCAATGCCTCGCGGCGGAGCTTGGCGTGGCCGTGCGCGTGGCCGATGAGCCGCTCACCTGCGCGGTGCGCGGCGCGGGCGCGGCGGCGTCGCTCATGAGTGAGCACGCTTTCGAGATGGTCGAGTAAGCGGCCGCCCGCCGCCTGCATAAAGACGCTGGCGGGCGCATGAGGCAGCACCCTCAGCGCACCGCATTTCGCGGCGCGGGCATGGGACAATACGCCACTTTGCCGGCGTGCGCCGCGCCGGGCCTCCCTTTGCCGCGCGCCGCCGATCCGTTGCTTCCTTATCGTCCAGCCGTGAACCCAGCCGCTTTTCCGGCCCCCGGTACGTTCATCGAATTGCCCGGCGGCTTGCCCATGCCCTATGTCGAACGCGGCGAGGGCGAACTCCTTCTCTTCGTGCACGGCTCGCTTTGCGATTACCGCTACTGGCAGCCGCAGCTTGCGGGTCTCGCGCGGCAGTATCGCTGTGTCAGCGTGAGTCTCACGCACTACTGGCCTGCCGGCGACGCGGCGCGTGGGCAACCCTTCAGCTGGCGCAGCCATGTCGACGAACTGGCGGTGTTCGTCGATGCCCTCGGCGCGGGGCCGGCCCACGTGATCGGCCATTCGCGCGGCGGCAGTGTCGCGTTCCAGTTCGCGCGGCGCCATCCGCGGCATGTGCGCACGCTCACGCTCGCCGATCCAGGCGGCCCGGTGCAACAGCCGGGACAGACGCTCGCCACGCTGCCGGAGACCGTCAACGCCCTGCGCGCGCGCGCGGTGACGCTGATCGAGTCGGGGCAGGTGGATGCGGGGCTGGAGCTGTTCGTCGATTCGGTGAGCCGTCCGGGCTTCTGGGCAAAGAGCACGCGCGCGTTCCGCCGCATGGCCACCGACAACGCGCACACGCTCGGGCCGCAGTTCAAGGATCCGCTGCCTGCGTATACGCGCGAGAGCGCCGCCGAGGTGCAATGTCCGGTTCAGCTGATCGATGGCGCGTTGAGTCCCGAAGTGTTTCACCGGGCCGTGGCCGCACTCGACGCGTGGCTACCCGACGCGCGGCGCGCCAGCGTGGCGGGCGCATCGCACGGGATGAATCTGGCGCGGCCCGCGGCCTTCAACGAATTGATCGATCGATTCGTGAGCGGCCACGGGCGCTGAAGCGGGAAGGGCGGGCCCTTCCGTCGGTTCCTTTGATGCGTGAAATGTCGTAGTCCGAACGACTTCCGCTCAATCGCGGCCGTGCGCGTGGGCGTCGAGCTTGTGCTCGGCAGCTTCGCCCACGAGGCCCGCGTAGTAGAGATGGACGCCGATCGCGAGCGAATCGTTGCGGATTTCGTGGAAGGCCTTCCATGCCTTCACGGGATCCTTGAACACGAGATAGTGCGCTTCCTGCGCAACCAGGCGGGCGACCTGATGCAGGCCGTGACCGTGCAGCGCGTCCACGAGGGCGTCGAGGCTGCGGTGCGTGCGCGCGTCGGTACGCGGATACAGCATGTGCAGCACGGCGACGCGTTCGCTGGCGAGCGCCGCCGAAAGCGCGACCACGATGTCCTGGTGATTGAGTGCCGTGACGACGGCGCCCGCTGCTTGTTCGTCTTCCGCGAACAGGGTGTCGACCGAAATGTTCATCTGTTGCTTCCTTACGTTTTTGCTTTAAGCGTGCGTGGTGATGAAAAGCCCGCGAATGAGAACGGGTTCATTACAAAATGCAAGTAATGGAAAACCCTTGCATGTCAAGCAGTATCGCAAAGGTGGGGTGCGACATGTTGCGCTGCAGAGCAAAATATTGTTGCGGGAATCGACGTTAAGGAAGCCGCAAGGTTCGCAGTGTTGCGGGCTGGAGGAGGGATTGTTGCGAGCTGCGCTATCAATCGATGCTGCACCGCGCCTTAGAATGCGGCGAGCGGTCGCGGCAACGCCGGCCCGGACGATGAAAGACCGGCGGCTGCGTCCTGTTGCGAAATGACAGCAATTCAAGGACATCAAATGATCGATTCGAAGACACACGCCACGCTCACGATCCCCGGCTTCGCTGAAGGCGTTCAGTTGCCGGTCTACAAGGGCGCCATGGGCCCGGAAGTGATCGACATCCGCAAGCTGTACGGCCAGACCGGCATGTTCACGTATGACCCGGGCTTCATGTCCACGGCGTCGTGCAACTCGGCGATCACCTATATCGACGGCGACAAGGGCGAGCTGCTCTATCGCGGCTACCCCATCGACAATCTCGCGCAGAACGCGGACTTCCTCGAGAGCTGCTACCTGCTGCTCAAGGGCGAGCTGCCCACGCAGCAGCAGAAGGACGAATTCGTGGCCTCGGTGAAGAACCACACGATGGTTCACGAGCAAATGCACTTCTTCTTCCGGGGGTTCCGCCGTGACGCACATCCGATGGCGATTCTGGTGGCGGCGGTCGGCGCGCTGTCCGCGTTCTATCACGACTCGCTCGACATCAACGACCCGCGGCATCGCGAGGTGTCGGCGATCCGCATGATCGCGAAGCTGCCGACGCTCGTGGCCATGGCGTACAAGTATTCGATCGGCCAGCCCTTCGTGTATCCGCAAAACGACCTCTCGTACAGCGCGAATTTCATGCGCATGATGTTCGCCGCGCCCACCGAAGAGTACAAGGTCAACGACGTGCTAGTGCGCGCGCTCGACCGCATCCTGATCCTGCACGCCGACCACGAGCAGAACGCTTCGACCTCGACTGTGCGTCTCGCGGGTTCGTCGGGTGCGAATCCGTTCGCGTGTATCGCCGCGGGTATCGCGTGTCTGTGGGGTCCGGCGCACGGTGGCGCGAACGAAGCCGCGCTGAACATGCTGGAAGAAATCGGCTCGCCGGACAAGATTCCCGAGTTCATCAGGCAGGTGAAGGACAAGAACTCGGGCGTGAAGCTGATGGGTTTCGGCCATCGCGTGTACAAGAATTACGACCCGCGCGCGAAGCTCATGCGCGAGACTTGCTACGAAGTCCTGAACGAACTCGGCCTGCACGACGATCCGCTGTTCAAGCTCGCCATGCAGCTCGAAAAGATCGCACTCGAAGACGAATATTTCGTGTCGCGCAAGCTCTACCCGAACGTCGACTTTTACTCGGGCATCGTGCAGCGCGCGCTGGGCATCCCGACCTCGATGTTCACCTGCATCTTCGCGATGGCGCGTACGGTGGGCTGGATCGCGCAGTGGAACGAGATGATCGCCGACCCCGAGCAGAAGATCGGCCGTCCGCGTCAGCTCTTCGTCGGCGAAACGCCGCGCGCAGCGTTGCCGATCGCACAGCGCTGAAGCTTGCGGCGCGCCGCTAAAGGCGTGCTGCGCGTACATTGAACGATATTGCCTCCACGGGCGCCCGCACGTCATACCGTGCCGGCGCCCGCAATTTTTTCCGCGCACGTTCCTTGCAGACGCCGCGCATCGCGTCGGTTTCGATGCCTGCGTCATGCATTCATCGCCAACGCATCCGCCGAAGCCACTACAATCGAGCGGAAGCGAATGTACCGTAACTCACCTTGATGTGACCGGAGGCATGCAATGCAGGATCCTGAAACACTCGGTGGCGTCACACGCTCGAGCGGCGTGGATCATCCCGTGCAAGACGCCCGGGAAGCCGATAGCGCATTCATCGCGCCCGAAACCCCCGAACTCGCGAGCGCCGACCAGCACGTGCTGAAGTCGGGCGGCACTTTCATCGTCAACGATCCGCTCGGCGACATCACGGGCATCGACGACGGCCTCTTCGTCAATGACACGCGCGTGCTCTCGTCGCTGCGCCTCACGTTTGGCGGGCGCGTGCCTTCGCTGCTCTCGGGCAGCGTGAGCAGCGACAACGCCGTATTCACGGCCCACCTCACGAATCGTCCGCTGCCGCCGCTCGGCGGTGCGACCACGCCGGAAGGCGTGATTCACGTGGAGCGCGAGCGCGTGCTCTCGGGCACGATGTTGACCGAGGCCATCGAACTCACGAACTACGGCACGCAAGACGCCGTGGTGCCGCTTTCGATCTCGTTTGCAAGCGACTTTCGCGACATGTTCGAAGTGCGGGGCCTGAAGCGCGAGAAACGCGGCACGCTCATGCCGCCGCGCGTGGAAGACGGCGAGGTGCGGCTCGAGTACATCGGGCTCGACAAGGTGGCCCGGCGCGTGCGCATCGAGTTCTCGCCCGCCCCCAGCAAGCTGTTCGCCGACCGCGCCGATTTCACGGTGGATCTCCCTCCGCAGGCCTGCGTCTCGATCTATCTCACGGTGGCGATCGAAGTCGAGGCGCTGCCCGGTGCCGCGCCGGGCACGCAGAGCGCGGGCATCTTCCAGCCCGCGCATTGCCTCGCAAACTCGAAGGAGCAGCGCGTGGGCCGCGCGGCCGTGCGCGCCGCGCTGGTCGATTCGCATATCGTCATGCGCGAACGCCGCCGCGCCGCAGGGCGCCTGCGCTCCAGCAATCCGCTTTTCAACGCGTGGATCAACCGCTCGATTGCCGACCTGGGCCTGCTGACCACCGATCTGCCGACCGGCCCGTATCCTTACGCGGGCATTCCGTGGTTTTCCACGCCGTTCGGCCGCGATGCCGTCATTACTTCGCTGCAGACGCTGTGGCTCACGCCCGAACTCGCGCGCGGCGTGCTGCGTTTTCTCGCGGAGCACCAGGCGCGCGAGGACTCGGCGTTCCGCGACGCGGCGGTCGGCAAGATCATGCACGAGATGCGCAAGAGCGAGATGGCGGCCACGGGCGAAGTGCCGTTCGCGCTCTACTACGGCGGGGTGGACACGACGCCGCTCTTCGTCGTGCTGGCGGGTGCCTACGTCGAGCGCACGGGCGACCTCTCGCTCATCGACGAACTGTGGCCCTCGCTCGAACTGGCAACGGCCTGGGTCGCGGGTGTGTGCGACCGCAACAAACTCGGCCTGCTCGACTATCGGCGCGAATCGGAGGGCGGGCTGGCGAACCAGGGATGGAAGGACAGCCACGATTCGGTGTTCCACGCAGACGGCCGTTTCCCCGATGGCCCCATCTCGCTCGTCGAAGTGCAGGCGTATGCGAGCGCGGCGTTCGAGACGATGTCGCGCTTCGCCACGCATCGCGGCCAGGTGGAAGACGCGGCCCGCTATGCCGCGCGCGCCGCGAAGATCCGTCAATGCGTGGAAGAGAAGTTCTGGATGCCGGAGTCGGAGTTCTACGGCATTGCGCTCGACGGTCATGGCGAACTGTGCCGCGTGCTGGCGTCGAACGCGGGGCATCTGCTCGCGTTCGGCCTGCCGCAGGAGGAGCGCGGCCGCGCCGTGGCGGAAATACTCGAATCGGCGCTCTTTCACACGGGCTGGGGCGTGCGCACGCTGGCGGCTAGCCAGGCCCGCTTCAATCCCATGGCCTACCACAACGGCTCGGTGTGGCCGCACGACAACGCACTGTGCGCGCGCGGCCTCGCACGCTATGGCCGCAAGGCCGCGGCGGTGCGTCTCCTGCAGGCGCTGTTCGAGGCCGCGGTGACGTTCGACATGCGTCTGCCCGAGCTTTTCTGCGGCTTTCCGCGCCGCCGTGGTGAGCCGCCCACCGCGTATCCCGTCGCTTGTCTGCCGCAAGCCTGGGCCGCGGGCTCGCCGTTCATGATGCTCGAAGCATGTCTGGGCGTGACCATCGACGCGGCGCGCAACGAAGTGCGTGTCGAGCAGCCGATGCTGCCCGAAGGCATCGACTGGATGGAGGTGGGGGATCTGCGCGTGGGCAAGAATACGGTGACACTCATGTTCCGCCGCGTGGACGGCAAGGTCGTGGCGTCCGCCGATCGCAGCGACGTGAAGGTGGTGGCGCTGCTTTGAGCGTCAGCGCGGGCGCCGCATTCCATTGGCGGCCCGCGTCAGCGCTTCATCCTTGCTTGCCAGGCGGGTGATCGACGCGCTCTAGTGCGAACCGGGGCGCAACGCGACCCGTCTCGACGCCCATCGTGTTGACGATGGGCGGGGCGTCAAATTTGCTTAGTCCTGCGATCTGTTCCGTGGTGCCGATGCCCAGTTGCCTGAGCACCGCCACGACGGTTGTATAAAGCGCGGTCTGATCGCCGTCTTCGATCTTGATCGCGATACCCAGCGCGGGGCCGCCCGTGTGCCGAGCGGTCGCTGCGCTTGCGCGCACGCCGATCGCATAGCTGCCCGCCGCGCCCACCTTGCCGACGAGCGCGCCTTCGAACGCGCGCATGAGCGCCGTGCAGAAGCGGCCTTCGCCTGCCACGAGTTCGGGGTATGACGTCATCGCGCGATAGATGTGCGCGAGCGCCTGCGTGCGCGTGTCGGTCGGTGCGCTTGCGGCATCCGCGCGATCCTGCGCATCGGCGAGCTTCACGAAGAGCCGCGCGAGCCGCTCCAGCGGGAACGCGGGCGTGGGCAGATTGCAGCCGTCGATGGCCCACTCGACGCCCGTCTCCGGAAGATCGCAGACCTCGGCCACGACACGCTTCACATGCTGCTGCAAGGGGTGCGACGGGAGATGGTAATCGGCCAGCGCGGCGCCGATGGAACGCGCGCCGGCCAGCATGCCCGCGTGCTTGCCCGAGCAGTTGCTGCACACCGCGCCCGGCGTGAAGTCGCGTTTGATCCACGCCCTGTACACGGCGTCGGAGAGCGGCGCGTGGCCGCCGCAACGCAGGTCCGCTTCCGCGGCGCCAACTTTGGCGAGCATCGCGAGCACGCGCTCGATATGGCGGTCCTCGCTGCTGTGCGAGGCGCACATGAGCGCGAGGTCGGCGTCGTCGAAACCGAAGCGCGCGAGCGCGCCCGTCTCGGCGACAGCGAGCGCCTGCGCGGGCTTGGCCGCCGAGCGCACGAGCGTCATGCGATGCGGATTGCCGAGCGCGTAGAGGAGGCGGCCATGGGCGTCGACCACGGCGATGTGGGCGACATGCGTGGTTTCGATCACATCGCCGCGCAGGACTTTTACGGCGGGTTGGGAGGCGCTCGTCGTCATCGCTGAATTAACTTTGATCTCGGGTTTCGATCTCGCTTGCCGCCTCAGGAACGGCGGCGAAAGCGCGCGGTGCGCGCGGTCGCCGTGCGATTTTAATCCGTGCGCGCGGACGGTGGACTCGCCCGCATCCTCTCAGCGCATTTGCCGTGCGACGCGGGCCGCCGCGAGATCCCACGCGCCGCTGCCTACCGTCTTCAGCAGCACGGGACTGTCGTAACGTGCCGCGCCGGCTGCCACGGCGGCGCCGATCGAGCGCACGTTCGCCCAGTCGATGCCGGCCTGAAGCAGGTCGCCGGCTTCTTCGCGCGCGGCCGCCAGGTCGTCGACGAACAGGCGGCTCGCGCGCACCGTTTCCTGCGCGATCTCGGCGGCGTCCGGGGTGAAGGAGCCGACGCCGATCACCAGCCGGTCCTTGCGCGCCGGGCACTCGTACACGGGCGTCTTGCTCGTCGTCGCGGCGATGACCGTATCGACCTCGTCGGGCACCGCGCCGCGCGCGGGCGTCAAGCGCACGCCGGATTGCGCCATGCGGGCGCGGAATGCTTCTTCGGAAGCCTCGGTCCTGCCTTTTACGTAGAGCATTGCTTCAGGATGCAACTGGCCGATCGCCTCGGCATGAAACCGCGCCTGCTGTCCCGTGCCGATCAGGAGAAACGCGCGCGGCTTGCCGGCGTGCAGCAGGCGCACGCCCAGCATGGAGAGCGCAGCGGTGCGCCGGCCCGTCACCGTCGGGCCGTCGAGGATGAACTCGGGCTGGCCCGTCGCGCCATTGCATACCGTCACCGCGCCGAAGATCGTCGGCATACCCAGCGCCACGTTGGCCGGGCACACGCTCACGAGCTTGTGGATGGCGATGTCGTCGGCGCTGGCGGGCATCGAGAGCATGACGCCGTTGCCCTTGAGCGGCACGCCCGTGCGCACGGGGGCGTGAATGCGGCCCGCGTCGTGTTCCTGCGCGGCCGTGGCGAGGGCGTCGATCAGCACGCCGAAGTCGAGCAGGCGCGCCGTGGCGGCTGCGTCGTAGATTGCGATGGGCTCCATCCAGTGTTCTCTCCTGACGAATGTTGCGGTTGCGGTGTGGCTTCCGCCCACCGGCTTCGAAGCCGAGCCTCAAAACCGGTCGATGCGAAACGGCGCGAGGTCGACGGCGGGCGCGACGCGCGCCATCAATTGTGCGACGAGTTCGCCGGTGAGCGGCCCGAGCGTGAGGCCCAGATGCTGATGGCCGGTCGCCACGAACGCGTTACGCACGCCGGGCATCTCGCCGATCACCGGCAAATAGTCGGGCAGCGTCGGGCGCTCGCCGTACCAGCGGCTCGCGACCTGCGGTGCGCTCGCGCCGGGAAAAAGCGTTTGAAACTGCGTGGCGAGCAGATCGGCGCGGTGCCAGTCGGGCGCGTCGCGCGCGCCGAGTTCGACGGTTCCGGCAAGACGAATGCCTTGCGCCATGGGATTGCAGGTGAAGCCGCGCTCGACGAAGCTCACGGGCACGCGCAGCGTGTCTTGCGAGGGGGCGGCGAGCTGCACGTGATAGCCGCGTTCGTTGGTCAGCGCAATGTTTGCGCCGAGCTGCCTCGCAAGTTCGGCGCTGCGCGAGCCGGCCGCGATCAGCACCTTGGCGACGGTGCGAGTCTCCCCATTCAGCATGACGCCGATGCGGCCATCGGGGAGGGCGCGCAACGATTCGACGGCGGCGCGCGTGAAGCTCGCACCCGCCGCGAGCGCCGCTTCGAAAATACGCTCGACGACCTGCTGCGGATGCGTGACCGAAGCCATGCCCGGAAAATAGCGCGCATGGCTGATATGCGGCGTGAGCGACGGCAAATAGTCGCGCCGCACCTGCTCAGCCGTGAGATTCTCGTAGCGCACGCCATGCCGTTCGAGCAGATCGAGCTGCGCGCGTTCCGTTGCGCTCGCAACGGGACGCTCGTACACATAGAGCGAGCCGATGTCGCGAAAGAGTCCCGTGGAGATGTGTCTGTCGAGCAGACGGCGCCAGGCGTGCGCCGCCACCGTGACCAGGCTCGCGAGCGCGCGCGTGTTGCGCCGAAAGCGCGGGCGCTGCGCCTGGGCGACGAACTCCAGCAACCAGGGCGCCATGCGCGGGACGCTGCGCTTGTGCAGACGCAACGGGCTGTCGCGGCGCAGCAGCATGCGGGGCAGTCCGGCGATCGTATCGGGGCTCGCGAGGGGCGCGACGTGATCCACCGCGATCAGTCCCGCGTTGCCGAACGAGCAGCCTGAACCGGGCGGCGCGCTGTCGACGATATGCACGCGCATGCCGCGCTGCGCCAGGTTCAGTGCGGCGCATGCCCCGATGATGCCCGCACCGATGACGACGACGTCTTCCATGCCAGTCTCGCGACGAAGAAGTGGTTTGGTCCGATGCTAACCCAACTATTTCCGATAAGAAACTTTTTTCTTATCGTATGTACGTGGGCTACCGGGATCAGGCACGACCTTGCGAGGCGTTATAGGCGCTCGCGTGCTCGAGCAGCCATGCGCGAAAGAGTTCCAGCGGCTTGCCGTGGCTGAGCTCCGTGGGATAGACGAAGTAATAGCCGCCATCGGCCACGGCCGCGGTGTCGAACGGAATGACGACGCCAAACCGTTCGAGCTGGCCTTCGACGAAGAACTTCGGCACCAGTGCGATGCCGAGCCCGGCCGCTGCTGCGGCGATCAGCATCGTATGCAGTTCATAGCGCACGCCATGCATGGTGGCGCTGTCTTCCACGCCGAGATCGGAGAACCAGCGCGTCCAGGCGTCGGGCCGTGTGGTGGAATGCAGCAGCGGGTAGGCAAGCAGTTCATGCGCTTTCTTGATGGGACGCGCGACCAGCGATGGCGAGCAGACGGGCACGACCTCCTCGCCGAACAGATAGTCGGCCGAGGTGCCGGGCCAGGTTGGCTTGCCGTAGTGAATGGCGGCTTCGAAATGCGATTCCTCGAACGAAAACGTCTCGGTGCGCACGCCCATGTTCACGCGCACGTCGGGCGTGCGGTCGTAGAAGTCCTTGAGGCGTGGAATCAGCCACTCGGAGGCGAAAGTCGGCAGGACGGCCAGTTCCAGGTAGCCGCCGCCACTGCCGTGCGCAATGATGGAAAGCGTGTCGCGGTCCAAACTCTCAAGCGCACGGCGCACCTGCGTGCTATAGAGCCGGCCCGCACGCGTGAGCACGACCCGCTGCTTGGCGCGCACGAACAGGCGCACGCCGAGGTTCGATTCGAGCGTGGCGATCTGGCGCGACACCGCGCTTTCGGTGAGGAACAACTCCCTCGCGGCGTGCGTAAAGCTCTCGTGCCGCGCCGAGGCCTCGAACGCCGTGAGCGCACCGATGTTCGGGATCTTGAACTTGCGCATGTTGATTCCATAAACTCATCAAGTGACAATTTAATCTCGCTTTACGCGGCGTGCAACCATTCGAATAATTCATTTTACGTATACCCGGCCACGACACATGGCCGGTGGCCTGTTTGATCACCGCTCTTCGGCGGTCGTTTCCTGTGAGACTAGCGATGCACAATTCGAACGTAGAACGCTTGTTGTCGGCGCTGCTCGGCCACGAGAAAACCGAAGCCCTATTTTCGACGCTCAACTTCCCTTCGATTCTCGAAGACTGGGAAGCCGGCACCGTCACGCGCGCCGAGCTCGCCCAGGCAATGAACATGGCGCTGTTCGAAGGCCTGCTCGCGCGCTCGCCCAATGGCCGCACCTACACGAACGACGCGGTGGCGCAAGGCGGCACGGTGTATTTCGATCACGGGGCGCTGCGCACGGTGCGCTGGGCCCATAACGGCGCGCTGCCTCCGGGCGAAGCGGCGTTCACGCGCATCCTGCGTCCGCTCGGTTTTCGCTTGAACGGCCGCTATCCGCTCGACAAGCTCGGCATGACGGGCCGCGCCTATGCCCACGAAGACGCGCCCGACGAGATCGCGCAATTCTTCGTGAGCGAACTGCACCCCGAACGCTTTTCCGCGGCGTTCCAGCAGGCGGTGACGAACGTGGTGGGCGCGTCGAAGGATCCGCTCACGCCGCTGGCCATCGCACAGCTTTCAGAACTGGAGCGCGATGGCTCGCTGCCGCTCGATGCGGCGCTGCAACTGCTGCCCGTGATTGTCGGTGCGTTCGCCCGTCAGCACGAGGTGCCATTTATTTCGGATTACGAGACGTTGCTGCGTGAATCGGCAGAGATGGCCTGGATCGCGACGGAGGGCAATGCCTTCAATCACGCGACCGACCGCGTGGAAGACGTCTTCAAACTGTCCGACGACGAGAAGGCCAAAGGCCGCCCGATGAAGCCCGACGTCGAGCGCTCGCGCTCGGGCCGCGTGTTTCAGACGGCGTATCGCGCTGACACCGTGGTGCGCGAGTTCCGCGCGGCCGACGGCCAGCGCGTGACGCGCGAGGTGCCGGGCTCGTTCTATGAGTTCATCACGCGCAAGCGGACGTTCGATCAGGTCGCGCGCCGCTGGCAGACCGATTTGCGCTTCGACGCGGGCAATGCCACCGGCATCTTCAAGATGACCGCGAACGCGGCATAGAACGTGGCCTGACCGTGCCGGATCAAATGCCCGGCGCGCCGCGATCGCCATCGCGCGTGTCCGGGTGCGGCTCGTTGATGAGCCAGAGGACTTCGGCGTCTTCGTCGCTCGTGGAAACGGCCGCATGCCCCGTGCGGCTGTCGAAATAGATGCTGTCGCCCGCTTCGAGGTGGGTCGGCGCGTAAAGCTCCGAGTAGAGGCAAACCGAGCCGCTCAGCACGTAGAGAAATTCCTCACCCTCGTGCCGGCCCCATTCCGTGAACTCGTCCAGCGAGTGCGCCGTGACGCGGATGCGAAACGGGTGCATCGACTTGTGCGCGAGTTCCGTTGCCAGCAGTTCCATCTGATAGCAGCCCGCCGAATGCTGCTGGCCGCCGCCCTTGCGCGTGAGTGCGCGCCGTCCGCTCGCGCGTGGTTTCGGCACCGAACCGAACAGCTCGCCCAGATCGATCTTCAGGCCGTGAACGATCTTCTGGAGGACGTCGAATGTCGGCGACATCACGCCGTTTTCCACTTTCGAGAGCGTGGAGCGCGACACGCCGCACGCGCGGCTGGCCGCTTCGAGTGTGTAGTCGTGCTTCAGACGGGCCGCCTTGACGCGCTTGCCCAGTTCCACCGATGCGTTTTCTGCGGGCTTGAGAGATGGGGTTTCCATGCGGGAAGTGGGGAGGTGTTCGCCGGTTGTTCGTATCTTACTCTTTGTTTCCGATCATAGCATTCGCGTTTCGAGTGACGTTCATCGGTTCCGCGTTGTTATGAATAGCATGACGCAGCAAGGGGCGCGGATGATGATTCTGATGCGAACGCGATTGCACGCGGCATGGAATCCGCCGCTCCATGAAGTCCACGCACAATCGGGTGTCTCCGTGCAACCGGGTATCTCCCAATGCCTGCAAGGTGACGCTTCATATCGGCGCACCACGCGTGAGCATGGGCTTGATGAGAAAAACGAATCATGTGGTGATTAGATTTCGTTTGATGCGCCTCATGGGGCTGCCGACAATCCGCTTACGTCCCGCCCCCTGGCAGCGCGCGGCGAGAGACGAACGCCGTGCGCCGAAGGTCCGTGCGACTGACGGGACGCATCGAGTGCCGATTTCCCATACCGAAGGAATATCCTATGCATCCCCGTTTCCTTGCTTCTCGTCGTGGCTGCGCGATCGCAGCGTCGTTGATGTTGGTTGCCGGCGCCGTGAGCGCGCAGGAACGGGTCGTGAAAATCGGTGTGGCCAGCCCGCTCACGGGCGGGGGCGCGGCGTATGGCAAGGACATCGAGAACGGCGTGCGTCTCGCCGTGGACGAAGCCAACGCGAAGCATCCCACCATCGGCGGGAAGCCGGTCAAGTTCGTGATCGATTCGCAGGATGACCAGAGCGACCCGCGCATTGGCGTGCAGGTCGCGCAGCAACTCGTGGACGACAACGTGGCCGTGGTGATCGGCCATTTCAATTCGGGCACGACGCTGCCGGCCTCGAAAATCTACGCGAAGGCCGGCATTCCGATGATCACGCCGGCGGCGACCAACCCGGCCATCACGCAGGGCGGCTTTCCGAGCCTCTATCGCGTGATCGCCACCGATGCGCAGAACGCGGGCAACGCGGGCAACTATGCGGCGACGGTGACGAAGGCGAAGCGTATTGCCATCATCGACGACCGCACGGCCTTCGGCCAGGGCGAAGCCGACGAGTTCGAGAAGGCCGTGAAGGCGGGCGGCGGCACGATCGTGGCGCGCGAGTTCACGAACGACAAGGCCGTCGATTTCAGCGCACAACTCACGAGCATCAAGCGCACGAATCCCGACCTCGTGTTTTTCGGCGGCCTCGACGCGCAGGCGGCCATGATCGTCAAGCGCATGCGCCAGCTCGGCCTGAAGGCGCAGTTCCTCGCGGGCGGCGGCGTCATGGATGCGAACTTCATCAAGCTCGCGGGCGATTCCGCCGAAGGTGCCTCGGTGTGGGAATACGGCCAGCCGCTCGACACGCTGCCCAAGGGCCGGGACTTCGCTGTGAAGTTCAAGCAAAAGTACGGCATCGACATGCTCGCCTACGCGCCGTTCGCCTATGACGCGACGTGGGTCGCCATCACGGCGATAGAGAAGGCGGGTTCCACGAGCCCGGCCGACTTCAACGCCGCGCTGAAGGCGACGAGCTATGACGGCATCACGGGCAAGATCGCCTTTACCGCCCAGGGCGATCTGAAGGGGCCGAGTTCGACGCTCTATCAGGTCAAGAACGTGGCGTGGGTGCCGGTCACGACGCGCACCGCCGACTAAACCCGGGAACCGGTGTCCCCCGGCTGACGCCCGCCTGGTCGGGCGTCAGCAGTCTGTTTCCGATAGGAAATGCATCATGCGCCCGCGCTGCGGGCGTATGGTTTGGCAACAGGCGCGGTGCGGCCCGAAGCTCCGCCCATGCAATGCGCGTAAGATGGCTAAATTGCCGTAATTTTCGTATTGTCGCCGCCCCATTGCGCGTGTATAGTTTCCGAAAGTAGCAATGTTTCGTATCGGGAATTCTTTTGAGGGATTGTACCTATGAAAGCTTCCACCATCCTGTCGGATCTCGGTATTTCCCACCTCACGGAAGCGGGCGACATCGCCGTGCATTCGCCGATCAACGGCGAGCTGATCGGCCGCGTCGCGAGCCAGTCGGCGGCCGACGTCGACGCCGTGCTCGCGAAGGCGCAGGAGGCGTTCAAGACCTGGCGCAATGTGCCGGCGCCGCGCCGCGGCGAACTCGTGCGCCTGCTCGGCAACAAGCTGCGCGAACAGAAGCGCGCGCTCGGCAGCCTCGTCACGCTGGAGACCGGCAAGATCTTCCAGGAAGGATTGGGCGAAGTGCAGGAGATGATCGACATCTGCGATTTCGCCGTTGGCCTCTCGCGTCAGCTTTACGGTCTCACCATCGCTTCGGAGCGTCCTGGCCACCGCATGGCCGAGACCTGGCATCCGATGGGCGTGTGCACCGTGATCTCGGCTTTCAACTTTCCCGTTGCCGTGTGGTCGTGGAACGCCGCGCTCGCGCTCGTGTGCGGTAACGCCGTCGTCTGGAAGCCCTCGGAAAAAACGCCGCTCACCGCGCTCGCCGTCAACAAGCTTCTGCAGGACGTGCTCAAGGAATTCGGGGATGCGCCTGAGGGCCTGACGAGCCTCGTCATCGGTGGCCGCGAAGTGGGGGCGAAGCTCGTTGCGGACCCGCGCTCGAGCATCGTGAGCGCCACGGGCAGCACGGAAATGGGCCGCACGGTCGGCGTGGAAGTTGCGCGCCGCTTCGGCCGCTCGCTGCTGGAACTGGGCGGCAACAACGCGGGCATCATCTCGGCGACCGCCGATCTCGAACTCGCGTTGCGCGGCATCCTTTTCTCGGCCGTGGGCACGGCGGGACAGCGCTGCACGTCGCTGCGCCGCCTCTTCGTGCACGAGAGCGTGTACGACAAGGTGACCGAGCGCCTCAAGACGCTGTACGGCAAGGTTGCGATCGGCAATCCGCTCGAACAGGGCACGCTGATGGGGCCGCTCATCGACGAGCAGTCGTTCACTCGCATGCAGGCGGCGCTCGAGCAGGCGAAGCGCGAGGGCGGCAAGGTGTTCGGCGGCGAGCGTCATACCGTGGCGGGCAACGAAAAGGGCTTCTACGTGCGTCCGGCAATCGTCGAAATGCCTTCGCAAACCGAAGTCGTCCTGAAGGAAACCTTCGCGCCCATTCTCTACGTGCTCAAGTACCGCGACTTCAACGACGCCATCGAGGCGAACAACGCGGCCCACCATGGCCTCTCGTCGTGCGTGTTCACGACGGACCTGCGCGAGAGCGAGCGTTTTCTCTCGGCCTCGGGCAGCGATTGCGGCATTGCGAACGTGAACATCGGGCCGAGCGGCGCGGAAATTGGCGGCGCGTTCGGCGGGGAGAAGGAAACGGGGGGCGGGCGCGAGTCGGGCTCCGATGCGTGGAAGGCCTATATGCGCCGCGCGACCAACACGGTCAACTATTCGTCGGCGCTGCCGCTCGCGCAGGGCATCGATTTCAACGTCGAATAAGCGCGTTTGGCGTGGAGGTCCGGGCGCATCGCGCGCCCGGACCCTGCACTGATTCACTCGATGTCGTCTGGCGCACGCGCGCAGCACTTACCCGTTCTGGAGCAAGTCGTGAGTTCTCAAGTCGTTATCGTTGGCGGCGGAGTCATCGGTAGTTCTATTGCTTACTTTCTGCGCGCAACCGACCCAACGGTTTCGGTGACCGTGTTCGAGCGCGACCCGAGTTATGCGCGCTCGTCTTCGGCGCTTTCGGCCGCGTCGATCCGGCAGCAGTTTTCCACGCCGCTCTCGATCCAGATGTCGCTCTTCGGCATCGAGTTCCTGCGCGGCATTGGCGAGCGGCTCGAAGTCAACGGCAGCCGTCCGTCGATCGATCTGCACGAGGGCGGCTATCTTTTCCTCGCCACCGAGGCGGGCGATGCGACGCTGCGCGAAAATCACGCGCTGCAGACGCGCCTCGGCGCAGACATCGAACTCATGTCGCGCGACGCGTTGCAGGCGAAGTTTCCATGGCTCAACGTCGAGGATCTCGCAAGCGGCGCGTATGGCCGCAGCGGCGAGGGCTGGTTCGACGGCTACGGCCTCGTGCAGGCGCTGCGCAAGAAGGCGCAGTCGCTCGGCGCGCGCTATGTGGCGGCGGATGTGACAGGCGTCGTGCGTAGTGGCCGCAAGGTCACGCACGTGATCGCGAGCGACGGCGAACGCCATGCGTGCGACACGCTCGTGAACGCGGCAGGCGCGTGGGCACGCAAGCTCGCCGTGATGATGGACATCGACATTCCGGTTTACGCGCGCCGCCGCAGCATTTTCAATGTGTCGTCACCGGCGCGGCTGACCCATTGCCCGTTGCTGATCGATCCGTCCGGCGTGTATTTCCGCCCCGAGGGCAACACGTACATTACCGGCACGTCGCCGAGCCCGGAAAACGATCCCGATGACCTGCCGCTCGACGAGGTCGATCACGCCATTTTCGACGACGTGATCTGGCCCACGCTGGCGCACCGCGTGCCGGAGTTCGAGGCGCTGCGCGTGGAGAATTGCTGGTCCGGCTACTACGAGTACAACGTGCTCGACCAGAACGCCATCATCGGGTATCACCCGGCAATCGACAATTGCGTGTTCGCCAACGGCTTCAGCGGGCACGGTCTGCAGCAAGGGCCGGCAACGGGGCGCGGTGTGAGCGAACTGATTCTGAATGGCAGGTACACCACGCTCGATCTTTCTTCGCTCGACTGGTCGCGCGTGCTGGAAAATCGTCCTATCGTCGAAAAGAACGTGGTGTGATGCCGTAGTGACGATCGAGTCAGGCGACGCAAATTTGAGGCCCGTATCACGGGCCTCTTTCGTTTGACCCGCCGCCTCGCCATGAACGAAGGCGCGCGGGACGCTTGATGAGCAAACCGCAAGATGTGGTGATTAGATTTCGTTTGATGCGCGCAGGCGGCCCGACCACAATCGAAGCTTATCCGGCCACCGCCATTGACGACATGTACGACTTCACCGCACCTTTCCAGCATCCGGCCGGTTCGCCGATTCGAGAGCTTTTCAGGTACCTGGCACAACCAGGCATGATTTCCTTCGCCGGCGGCTATCCCGCCAGCGATCTTTTCGACGAGGAAGGGTTGCAGGCGGCTGCCGCGCGCGCATGGCAGGCCCCCACACAATGCCTTCAGTATGGCCCGACCGACGGCTTGCCGGAGCTGAAGGCCCAGCTCCTCGCACTCATGGCGCGGCGCGGCGCGATATGCGCGCCAGAGGAAATGCTGATCACCACGGGCTCGCAGCAAGGGCTCGATCTCTTGTTGCGTGTGCTGCTCGATCCGGGCGACACGGCGTTGACGGAGCAGCCTGCCTATCCGGCCACGCTGCAGGCCCTCAGGCTCCAGCAGGCGCGTGTCGTGACGGTGCCGGTGGACGGTGACGGCATCGACGTCGATGTGCTCGCCGCCCGGCTCGCATCGGGCGTCATTGCGCGGCCGAAATTGCTGTACACCGTGCCGACCTTCGCAAACCCTACCGGGGCCACGCTCACGCGTGAACGTCGCCTCGCGTTGCTGCGCCTCGCCGTTCAATACCGCTTTGTGATCGTCGAGGACGATCCCTACGGCGATCTGCGTTTCGCCGGCCAGGCCATGCCCTCCCTGCTCGCGCTGGCGAGCGAAGTGGAGGGTGCGCGCGCCTGGGTCGTGCATTTTTCGAGTCTTTCGAAAGTCGTCGCGCCCGGCTTGCGCGTGGGCTGGACGATCGCCCCCGCCGAAATCGCGCGGCGCTGCGTGATCGCCAAGCAGACCGCCGACCTGTGCAGTACACCGTGGACGCAGGCGATCGCCGCGCACTATCTGGAAGCGGGCTCGCTCGAACAGCATCTGCCGCGTATCACACAAGCGTATCGGCGCAAATGCGAGGCGCTCTGCGATGGCCTGCGCGCGGAATTCGAGGGCGAAATCGCGTTTCATCAGCCCGAAGGCGGCATGTTCGTGTGGGCGCGCATGCCCGGCGTGGCGATCGATGCGCTTTTGCCGAACGCGATCGCCAGCAACGTAATATTCGTGCCGGGCAAGGCGTTTTTCGCCGACCAGCCGGATAGCGCCTCGCTGCGCCTTTCGTTTGCCGCGCCGAACGTTGACGAGATTCGCGAAGGGGTGGCGCGTCTGAAGCAGGCGGCGCAGGCTACGCGCGCGGCGCAGGTCGCGTCGGCGCGTGCGTGAAGTGCATTGAATCGCGGCGTTGCCCCTCCAGGGGGTGTCACGCGGCAGACCGGCTTACCGAACGAGGAAGCCGTAAGTCAGCGGGTCACGCTCGTCTACGATCCACGTTGCGAAGCCGCACACGAACGCGTTGCCTTCGACTTCCGGAATGACTGCACGGAAGCCGCCGACCGTCGTTTCGCCGAGCACACGTCCCTTGAAGACGGTGCCGATGATGGATTCGTTCACAAGGGTCTCGTCCTTGCCGAGTTCGCCTCGCAGATACAATTGGGCGACGCGCCCGCCGGTTCCGGAGCCGGTCGGCGAGCGGTCCACCTCGCGGTCCGCAAACACGCAGCAGTTCGCTTGCGTCGAGCCCGGGTGTCGCGGTGCGCCGGCAATGATGGTTCCGTATATGTGATTGATCTCCGGAATCTCGGGATGGACGACAGGGTACGCCTTGTTGGCGGCTTCCTTGACTTCGGCGCCGAAGCGGATGAGCGCCTCGGCCGACGACTCGCGAACTTCAAGACCATGCGGGTGACCGTCTGTATAAAAATAGAACGCGCCACCGAAGGCGATATCGCCCTTGACGGTGCCAAAGGAAGGCGTCTCGACGGTCACATCCCGCTTCCAGATGAAGGACGGGACGTTCACGAACCGCACATTGCCGGCGTGCTCGCCATCCCACTGAACGTATGCCTCGATGAAGCCGCAGGGAGCGTCGATGCCGACCCGCGTTTCCGGCACCTGGCGCTGCACCCAGCCAAGCTCGACCGCGGCGGTGGACAGTGCGATGACGCCGTGTCCGCAGTGATCGCTATAGCCCTCGTTGTGGAGGAAGATGATGCCGAAGTCGGCGCTCGGGCTGACCGGTTCGGTCAGATAGCCGCCGTACATGTCGGCATGGCCGCGCGGCTCGAACATCAACGCGGTGCGGATTTCGTCGGCGTTTTCCTTGAGCCACGCACGACGCTTGACGATGGTGTCGCCAGGGAGGCGGGGGAGGCCGCTGGTGACGATGCGGAAGGCTTCGCCGCCGGTATGGACTTCGACTGTCGAAATGGTACGCGTAGTTTTCATGGTGTTTTCACGTGCGATGCGTGGTTGTAACGACATCCGTCTGGCTCGTCCTGCGCGGGTGAAACATAGGCGCCGGGCGCGGGCTTCCAATGCGCGAGGACAGGCAAGCAAGCGTCAACGGAGAAAGCGCCATAAACTGTAGCGGAAATCGCGAGCGGAAAGGCTTCAGCATGGCGACATGCGTTTGTGCATACGCTCGACGCACCGTGGTCTCCGTCAACGACAGCAGGGAGGCGCAATCGTGGAACTGACCGACTTCGACCGGCTGACCTTTGACTGTCATGGCACCCTGTTTGACCGGAAGAGCGGCATTTTCGATGGCCCAAAGACCCTGCTCGAACACGCCAGGGCGCCGCTCGCACGCGACCAGGTGCTTGACGCACGTGCACGCCACGAACCATGACCACGCCTTCGGGACAAGATTCGCTGATAGCACGTCTTGCGCAGGCTCGGCGGCTGCTCGCACTCGCGCAAACGGGTTTGCACTACGCAACGAGCCCCTTCGACACGGAAAGATACGCCGAGATCGCACGCATCGCGCATCTTCAACTTGCAGAGATGGCTTCCATGCAAGCATGCGATGTCGCCGCGCTCTTCGCGTCGGAAACGGGCTATGCCAACCCCAAGCTCGATGTCAGATGTGCCGCCTTCAACGAGGCCGGGCAGATCCTGCTCGTGCGGGAGGCCGTGGATGGCTTGTGGTCCCTGCCCGGCGGGTGGGCCGATGTGGGCGTCTCGCCCGCCGAGAATGCGGCGAAGGAAGCCCGCGAAGAAAGCGGCTATACGGTGAACATCGTCCGGCTGCTTGCCGTGTGGGATATGCTCAAGCACGGTCATCCGCCTTCCGTGTTTCACATCTGGAAGCTGGTTTTTCTTGGGGAAATCGTGCAGGCGGGCGAGATATGCGGCGCTGAAACCGACGCAGTCCAGTTTTTCGACGTCGATGACCTTCCCGCTCTATCGCAGGGGCGAATTCTCCCTGAACAGATTCGACGCCTGCATGCGTTGCGCAACAGCGGCGATGTCGAATTCGACTAGGACCAGCGGCGCAGTACGGCCGTTTCGTTAGAACGCTACATTTGTGTCGACCTTATCGAATGCAAAGCGAACCGCAAGTCAGTGTGATCCGGCAGATTCCGCGCAGTGTCTGGGTGCTCGGGTGTGTCAGTCTGTTCATGGACATTTCGTCCGAAATCATTCACAGCCTGCTGCCGATGTTCCTGGTGGCAAGCCTCGGCGCGAGTGCCGGCGCGATCGGCATCATCGAAGGCGTCGCCGAGGCAACGGCCCAGATCGTCAAGGTGTTTTCGGGCACGCTGAGCGACTATCTGCACAACCGCAAATGGCTCGCAGTGGCCGGCTATTCGCTCGGCGCGTTGAGCAAGCCCATTTTCGCCATTGCGCCGACGGTTGGGGTCGTGGTCACGGCTCGTGTCATGGACCGGGTCGGGAAGGGTATCCGGGGTGCGCCTCGCGATGCGCTCATCGCCGATGTCACGCCGCCGCAACTGCGCGGTGCGGCCTTTGGCCTGCGTCAGGCGCTCGACACGGTCGGCGCGTTGCTCGGGCCGCTGCTGGGCGTCGCCATCATGCTGGTGTCGGGAAACAACTTTCGGCTCGCATTCTGGATTGCCGTCATTCCCGCAGTGCTCACCGTCACACTGCTGACATTCGGTGTCAGGGAGCCCGTGCATGAGGCTTCCGTCAAGAAGGGCAATCCCGTGACCTGGACGCGCCTCAGGCAGCTCGGCACGAACTATTGGTGGGTGGTCGGCGTGGGCGCTGTTTTCGCGCTGGCGCGATTCAGCGAGGCGTTCCTGGTGCTTCGCGCAATGGGCAGCGGCGTATCGATCGCGCTGGTTCCGCTCGTCATGGTTGCGATGAACTTCGTCTACGCACTCTCCGCTTATCCGTTTGGCAAGCTCGCGGACACGATGAGCCACACCCGGTTGCTGATAGCCGGCCTCGTCGTATTGATCGGCTCCGATATCGTGCTCGCGCACGGCGCGCACTGGAGCCTGGTCCTCGTGGGAGTTGCACTGTGGGGGCTGCACATGGGCATGACCCAGGGTCTGTTTTCCGCGATGGTCGCCCACACGGCGCCGCCAGATCTGCGGGGCACCGCGTTCGGCTTCTTCAATCTGCTGAGCGGTGTGATGACGCTGGCGTCGAGCGTCGTCGCGGGCCAGTTGTGGGAACGTTTCGGCGCAGCCACTACGTTCTACGCAGGCGCCGCATTCTGTGCGGTTACCGTTGTGCTGCTCCTGGTCCATCCGACGCCGATCGCCAGCGAGGGGCGCTAAGTCAAGGACGTAGCCACCTTTCGATCGGGAATCACGTGGCTGGCTTCTGGGAACGGGCGGCATCGTGCTGCGCGGCCCGTTCCTCTGCATGGGCCTTCGCAAGGTGACGTCCGACGATGCAGCCGCCTACCGCGCCCGCGACTGCGTGGTGACCCGCATAGTGTCCCGCGACACCGCCGACGACCGCGCCCTTCAGGCAGCCGGCGGCGTGTGCCGATCCGGCTGCCGCCAGTACGAGACCAGTAGCCGCAGCAAGTGTCCTGATACGGTTATTGACGTTCATGTGCTCAGCTACTGATGTGAAGGTTCAGCGGCGAAATCGGCTCAATAGCCCCAGCGATCATGGTCGCGCCAGGCTCGCTCACGCCATTGGTGCTCGCGCCGTTCGTGTTCTCGCCATTCGCGTTCGCGCCACTCACGCGCACGCCAGTCGTCGTCGCCGCGCCAGGCGACCGCGACCGGTGGAGGCGCATACTCAGCGGGCGGCGGAGCGACATAAACAGGCTGGGCCGGGGCGTAGGCCACGCCAGGTACTTCAACGCCCAGTGCTACATCTACGTGGGCGAACGCTGCGCTCGACGCTGCCAGCGCCGCCGCACCCAATACCACGCCGAGAATCGTCCTTTTCATTTCGCTGCTCCTGCGCACTTGATGTGCGTTGCTGGTGGGTACGGTTCGCAGTGTAGGCGGCGGACCCGGACACAGGTGCAACGGCGATGCTAGATTCGTAACGTTGCATTATCGGGTCTGCGCGTTCGGTTTTGCAGCCACGAATCCTGCAAAGGCGTTGGCTTGTGATAAGCACCCCGCGAGCTAACGCGGACAAAAAGAAACGCCAACCTGAAGCGGTTGGCGTTTTGCGTGGGGTATTGCGAGTATCAGAACTGGTTCATGGTGTTGTCTTTACCCGCCGCTTTCAGGGCTGCTTCGCCGCTGAAATACTCCTTGTGGTCGTCGCCGATGTCCGAGCCGGACATGTTCTGGTGCTTGACGCATGCGATGCCCTGGCGGATTTCCTTGCGCTGCACGCCAGCCACATAACCGAGCATGCCCTGGTCGCCGAAGTATTCGCGGGCCAGGTTGTCGGTCGACAGTGCCGCGGTGTGGTAAGTCGGCAGCGTGATCAGGTGATGGAAGATGCCGGCTTCGCGCGCCGCATCGGCCTGGAAGGTGCGGATCTTTTCGTCGGCGGCGAGCGCCAGTTCGCTTTGGTCGTATTCCGCGCTCATCAGTTGGGCGCGATCGTATGCCGACACATCCTTGCCTGCGGCTTTCATCGCGTCGTACGCCTGCTGACGGAAGTTCAGGGTCCAGTTGAACGACGGGCTGTTGTTGTACACCAGCTTGGCATTCGGGATGACCTTGCGGATCTCGTTCACCATGCCGGCGATCTGGCCGATATGCGGCTTTTCGGTTTCGATCCACAACAGGTCGGCGCCGTTTTGCAGCGCGGTGATGCAATCGAGCACGCAGCGCGCTTCGCCCGTGCCGGTGCGGAACTGGAACAGGTTGCTGGGCAGGCGCTTGGGACGCAGCAGCTTGCCGTCGCGCTTGATGACGACGTCACCATTGCCCAGTGCGTCGGCCGAAATTTCGTCGCAGTCGAGGAACGAATTGTATTGGTCGCCCAGGTCGCCCGGCGCGTGGGTCACGGCGATCTGCTTGGTCAGACCGGCGCCCAGCGAGTCGGTACGGGCCACGATGATGCCGTCGTCCACGCCCAGCTCGAGGAAGGCGTAGCGGATGGCGCGGATCTTGGCGAGGAAGTCCTCATGCGGCACGGTGACCTTGCCATCCTGGTGGCCGCACTGCTTTTCGTCGGACACCTGATTTTCGATCTGGATGCAGCATGCGCCTGCTTCGATGAACTGCTTGGCCAGCAGGTAGGTGGCTTCGGCGTTGCCAAAACCCGCGTCGATGTCGGCGATGATGGGGACGACGTGGGTGATGTGGTTGTCGATTTTTTCCTGGATGGCGGCTTTGGCAGCGCCTTCGGCCGCGTCCAGCTGGCGGAACAGGCCACCCAGTTCACGGGCGTCGGCCTGGCGCAGGAAGGTATACAGCTCGCGGATCAGTGCGCTGACGGCGGTCTTTTCGTGCATCGACTGGTCCGGCAGCGGGCCGAACTCGGAGCGCAGCGCGGCCACCATCCAGCCGGACAGGTAAAGGTAGCGGCGCTCGGTGCTGTTGAAATGCTTCTTGATGGAGATCATCTTCTGCTGGCCGATGAAGCCATGCCAGCAGCCCAGCGACTGGGTGTACTTCGACGGGTCGGCATCGTAGGCGGCCATGTCGGCGCGCATGATCTTCGCGGTGTACTTTGCGATGTCGAGGCCCGTTTTGAACTTGTTCTGGGCGCGCATGCGGGCCGCAGACTCGGGATTGATGGCATTCCACGCGCTGCCTTGTTTCTCTTTCAACGCAGCAACTGCCTTGATGTCGTCTTGATATTGGGCCATTTGGTTCTTCCAGGAGTGAGCGAGTTTGAAAAATGGCTGAATGTCCCGTTGTGGCTGCCGGAACACACTGCATGAGTGAATTGTAGGCTCCTTCCGCGTCCAAGAGTTATGTCTTATATAAGACATATGACTTAAATTTGTGGTTATTTTTCAATCGGTTATAGGTAGCATATCGTAATGTGAAACGGTATTTTGGTAAATGGAAAGGATGCGTTTGGAGAAATCGGGCGGAATCTCACAATGTGAAATCCGCTTTCGAGGATCGGAAAAACGCCAGGTATGGAGGGGAGGTCGCAGAAGGAAAGGGCTCGAGCCTGACCGCGACCCGGCGCGGCTGCGCCGCGTGAGCGCTGGAACCGGCGGCGCGCTTTCGACTGGGCTAGCCGTGCGCCCGACGGGCTGCGGGAACAAGTTGCGCAGTCACTGCAAGAAGTCACTGTATGAACGCCGGCGGGCTCCCGTGTAGCTCCGACGCGCATGGCTTCAGGGTTGTCTGCCGATGGCGGTGCTGCGGACCTGCGTTGCCGCGTGGCGCATTGCGCGCCTGACGCGCGGCTGAAGGCGCGCGAGCTCGAGGTCTTCTGCGATGTCAGCGCGATACGACGACTATGCCGTAGCCGCGAAGATGGAGCGTATCGGGATCGCGCCGCGGCGGCATTGGGCAAGCGAAACCGGGAATCCGCCGTGTTTCGTCCACACAAGAGCGACGGCGCGTATCTACCGCCGCGGGATGAACAGGGTCGGTCATCGGCCTTGTGACACGTAGCCTTCCGAATGGATCAGGTCGGACTTTGCACCGAGCGCTTTCGCCTGGGCGGCGCAGGCCTCGGTGAAGTCCGGGCTGCCCGCAATGAACACGCTATAGGCGCTGAGATCCGGAAACAGTGCTGGCAGCAGGGCTGGAATGCGCCCGCTCCTGAAGCCCGGGGCCTCGCTACGGGTCAGCGTCGGAATGTAGCGGAAATTCCGGTAGAGACTCTGCCAGTAGCCGAGCACGCCGCTGCCGTAAACGTCGCCAGGCGTTCTTGCCGAAAACAGCAACGTTACGGGTTGTTTGTAGCCTCGACGTAAGGCGGCCTCGGTCAACGACAGGATGGGCGCCAGGCCCGAGCCGGCCGCCATGCACAACACCGGAGTCTCGGAAGACGGATCACCGATGAACGTGCCGTACGGGCCCGAAAGCCTGACGACATCGCCTACCTTGAGTTGCTCGTGGATCCAGACAGACGTCGCGCCACCGTCCAGTCGGGTTACCTGCAATGCGATCTCGCCATCGGGCCGTGGCGCATTCGCAATGGAATAACAACGGGCCGGCGCCCCCGAAAAGTGATCGCCTAGCGTCACATATTGCCCGGGCCAGAAGCGCATGACCGGCTCGACGGGCCGCAGGCGGAGTTCGACGATACGCTCGGTCCGACGGATGCGGTCGACGAGGATGTAGGTCATGGCCTCCTTCGGCGGAAAGAGTCGGGGTCTCGAGCCGTCGAAGTCCCATTCGATCTCGAGCGTCTTCGACAGGGGCTTGGCCATGCACATGAGGCCATAGCCTTGCTGGCGCTCTTCCTGGGACAAGGCCATGTCGAGCACCAAACCCTGATCGAACTCGCCCGAGCGCACCTTGACCTTGCATTCGCCGCACGCGCCGGCGCGGCAGTTGCTGGGCAGCGCGTAGCCTTTGCGCTCCAGGGCCTGCAATACGGTGTCGCCGGGCAAGCAGTCGACGGTCTTGCCCGATGGCATCAGACGGATTTCGCTCATTCTTGAGTTCGCAGATAAGAAAGGGACTGCAGCCGCGGGGCGGCTGCAGCGTCGCTCAGAGGGTCGCGCGACTCAGAACACCGGGATGATGTCCTTCATGTCGATATCCCGGATCTCCTGGCCGGTGATGCCCACTTCGGGAATCGCCGGGAAGGGGATACCGTAACGGTCGAGTACGCTCTTGAGGTTGAGCATCGCATTGCGCCAGTTCTCTTTTTTTGTTTCGTACTCCGGAATCTGGAAGCCGGCCTTGCGAGCCACCGTTTCGCCTGCGCGCTGGTTGGCGATGAAGTCTTCGGGCAGATCCCAGAAGTCCATCGGTGGCTCGAACAGCACGGCGGACAGGAAGAGGTATCCGGCGCGGACCTGCTTGGTGATGAGCGCTTTGTTCTCCAGTTCCATTTTCGGGTAGTCGCGCTCCATCAGTGCCATGCAGATGGCCATGTGGCGGCCTTCGTCCCGGCCGATGTTCCGGAAGGCTTCCTTGAAAACGGGCTCGGTGCAGCCGGCGGCCATCTGATGAAAGATGGTGGCCGCAGCGATTTCGCCCATCAGAAACGAGCTGAACAGGACGGCCAGCGGATACTTCGGGACGGCGGCCTTGTAGCCCGTCCAGTAACGTCCGCCGTTGTAGTAGAGCCACTTCGCATTCTTCTGCAGGCGTTTGCCGAGCTCGGTTTTGGGCGAATACGTCAGCGGGTCGGGGTGCTCCAGCAGGCGCGTGATCGCCGCGCCGCACATCTGCTCGTGGTTCTGCTCATCGCGGGTCACCGAAAAGAAACAACGGCGTACCGCGTCTTCTTCATGCACCTCGTAGGTCTTGATGAATGCCTCCGCGAAGACCGGCGGCGCGGAAGCATCGAACACGGACAGCAGGGTCCACCAGTATGCGATGGCCTCGCGCTCTTCCCAGCTGTAGCGGGCCGGGTCGAACGTCGCCCAGGGGAGCTTCTTCACATCCCAGTATTCACGCTGTGACGCGTCCCAGACTTCTTCCAGCTTGGCAGTGCCCGCGTGCCAGCTCAACGGGTAGACGTTGGGCTGTTCGGTGGCGGGCGGGAACTCCATGGTGCGGGCGAGTTTCTCGTTATGACTCACAGACGTGTCTCCTTGAGGCGAAAGCGACGCTTGACAAGAGGGCCCGCCGAAGAGGGGCGGGCAAAGGTAATTAATTAACCGACCGGACGGTAAATTAATGTATCGCATCGAACGTCGTTTTTTATTGATTTAAATCAACTCGGCGGAGGCCGCACCGGTGAGGACGTGACGAAGCAATGCGGGCCTCACGCAAGCATGCACAAGGGCACGTTTCTCTGCATGAGCGCGCAAATCTGGAATCAGGAGTCGGCAAACCTGCGTGGCATTTCCACTGAAAACCTGCAACGCGGCGAGTGGTCGAGGGACCAGGTTCGCGAGGGGATCCGCGATCTGCTGGGACAGATGCCGCGCCTTGATCGCTTGCCAGGCTGCTCTCACTCTCTTGGTGGAGACCAGGAGAAAGTAAGTACAGCTGCAAGGCGCGGGGAACGTCGCGGACGGCCGCTTCCGCGGTTGAAAGTTCGCTTCAGTTCTATCCCGCCTCGGTAATCGCGCGGTAGATCGATCGTTTGGGCGCCTTCATCACCCGCCGCACGATCGGCTCGAATACCTCGATTGCACACGTCTTCGCAGTGGCGTCGAATGCCGGATCGTCGTACCGATCCACGAACTCGAGCGTGCGTTGATAGTGGGGGTGCTCGCTGAGCTGATCGCGCATATGGCGGTCCATGCCGATGTGGTGAAAGAAGTTGTGCCCCTGCACGATTCCATGGTGCTCGATCATCCAGAGGTTAGCCTCGGAGACAAATGGTTTCAGTATGGCGGCCGCGATTTCCGGATGGTTGTACGAGCCGGTCGTGTCGCCGATATCGTGCAGCAGCGCGCAGACCACGTACTCATCGTCGCGGCCATCCCTTAGCGCCAGTGTGGCGGCCTGCAGGCAGTGTTGGTAGCGGTCGATCGGGAAGCCGCTGAATTCCCCGTCGAGGAGTCTCAGGTGCGCAAGAACTCGCTCGGGCAGTCGGGAGAAATACTCGGCAGCTTGAGGCTTGATGATCTCCCAGTCTTCGCGGGTACTGTCTTGCATGCGTGTGAACGTTGCGCGTTTCGGTTTCATCGGTGAGGTAGTGAGTGTGGTGGTGTAGAGGGATTCAGGCGATCGACGGAACAGCGCGAGCGCCGCCGACGATTCACTCAATCGATTCACTCAATCGATTCATTCAAGCCCGATTCCCGCGCGCCGTAATCGGGACGCGCCTGGTGCGGCGGCCGCTCATATCACCGCGCCGCCATTGGGGCTGATGACCTGGCCGACGAAGTAGTGATCGCCGGCGAGGAACGTCGCGACCGCCGCATATTCGTCCATGGTGCCAAAGCGCCCCGCCGGTATGAGCTGCCAGAAGCGGTTGCGTGCCTCCTCGCCGATCGAGTCGAGGTATTGTTCGAAGAACGGTGTCTGCACGCCGCCAGGCGCGAGCGCATTGACGAGAATGTTTCCGCCGGCAACTTCGGCAGCCACGGTCCTGGTGAAGGCGATCACCGCCCCCTTCGACGCGCTGTAGTGCGGACTATGCGCGCTAATGGTCGAAAACCCGGCGACCGATGCGAGATTCACGATGCGCCCGTAACCTTGGGCCTGCATCAGCTTGAGCGCTTCGCGCGTGCAATAGAACATGCCGTGCACGTTGACGTCCCAATAGCGGTGCCAATCCTCGTCCGTGATCTCGCTCGTGAAGCCGAGCGCCTGCCTGGGTTGCGGGGTCGTGATATACGCGTAATGCCTGTTGCGGCGCATCTCGTCTGCTGCCGCTGTCGGGCCCAGCGCCGCGTTATTCACGAGGATGTGCAGGGTGCCAAAGCGCTCCACGATCGTTGCGAACATCTCGCGGACCCTGGCGCTCGAAGTGATGTCGCAAGCGAGCGCGATACAGCGCGCCCCGATGGCTTCGACCGCTTCCCGCGTTTCTTCGAGGGCCGGCTGGTCGACATCGCAGATGACGATGTCCGCGCCCGCTCGCGCGAAATGCCGTGCGATCACGCCGCCGAGGCCGCGACCGGCGCCGGTGATGAGTGCGACGCGCCCCTGAAGGGGACGCGCGTTAGCCAGCGCTCCACTGGAACGTTCGATCTGCTCGTTTTTCAGCATAGATTTCTCCGCTTTCGGGTAACTGTGTTCGCCGCGACGCTCAGGCACGACGCATCAAGCTGTAGCTTTGTGCCGTCGGACCACCGTCGGGCATGCTGGCGAGGAACAGGGCCAACGGCACCACGTCTTCCGGTTGCTTGGCCCACTCGCCGGGCGGCATCGGAACGTCACGGGTCATCGCCGTCTTCACCGGACCTGGGATCAGTTCGTTGACGCTGATGTTGTAGTCGAGCAGTTCCACCGCAAGCGACTGGGTCAGCATCCAGAGACCGCTCTTCGAGCAGGAGTACGCGGAAAACCCGGCAACGGGACGGTTACGCTGGCCCGAGCCGACCATGATGATCTTGCCCGCCCCGCGCCGGCGCAGATACGGGATGGCCGCATGCGCGGTGTGATAGGCGCCAGTCAGATTGATGTCGATCGTCTTGCGCCACTCGGCCGGGTCGCTGTCTTCGATCCTGCGCAGGTCGGAGGCGACACCGGCGTTGGCAACCACGATATCGATGCCGCCGAAGACTTCGCTTGCGCGCCGGAACAACGCGACTGTGTCGTCGTAGTCACTGACATTGGCCGTCAGGGCAAGCGACGCCCCTCCTGCTTCACCGATCATGGCAGCGGTTTCGACGATTTCCCCTTCGCTGCGCGCACTGCATACCACCGAGGCGCCGGCGCGCGCATAGGCAAGCGCAATCGCACGGCCGATGCCGCGGCCAGCACCCGTGATCACGGCCACTTTGCCGTCGAGCGAGGAAGAAGTTTGGGTTTGTGTCATGAGACGACTCCTGTAGGGATAGCGAGGCGGATCGCGCCGCCGCGCTACCATCGTGTTGATTCGAAGCGGCGCAGGTCTCGCTCATAGGTCGCTTTGGCGCAGCCGAAGGCCAGCGCGGCGCCAACTGAGACCAGCGGAATCCACTGCAGCGCGCCGAGCAAACCGATGCGGTCTGCGAGCAGGCCGGTCACATAGGGGCCCGGCGCACCGCCGAGCAGGTTGTTCGCGAGCGTCAACGTGGCGAGTGCCGTCGCGTGGATCGAGGCTGGCACGAGGTTCGTTGCCATCGCACCGGCCGGCCCCCAGGTGCCGGCGGCGAGAAACACACCGGCGGCGATGACCGCGAACTGGGCGGCGCCCGTCCCCATGCGCATGCCGATCATCAGCAGTACGCATGATCCGAGGCAGTACCCGATCGCCAGCGTGACCTTGCCGCGCGGCGAGTTGCGCGCGACCCGGTCCGCGACAACCCCGCAGAGCGACATGCCCACGCCGCTCACGATCAGCATGAGCGCGGCCGCGAGAGCGGACTTCGCCGGCGCCATATGATGGTAGCGATTGAGGTAGCTGGGCAGCCACGCGATGATGGCGTAGGCGGTGAACAGTTGAAGACCGCTGCCCACGTAGGTGAAAACCAGCGTGGGCGTACAGAAGAGCGATTTGAGAAGCTCCGGCAACGTTTGAGAAACGCCCTTTGCACAGCGCTCATGTCGACGCGCATGGCGTTTCACGCGGGCTTCGGTAACGGTTGCGGCGCACGCCAGGACAAGGAGCAGGCCGAACAGCGCCATGCCCACGAAGGCGACGCGCCAGCCAAAGCGTGCCGCAATCACGCCGCCGGTTGCCATGCCGAGCACCGAACCCAGCATTCCGGCGGAGGTGAAGGCGCCCGTGAGCGTGGCTCGCATCGAGGCCGGAAACACGCTCAGGATGATGGCGAGACCGACGCTGCCATAACCGGCCTCGCCAATCCCCACTAGCAGGCGCGCAGTGAGCATGTGACCGTAGTTCCTGGCGAGCCCGCACCCGAGCGTGGCGAGGCTCCAGAAGAGCGCCATCAGTACGACGCTTCGAGTCCGGTTCCAGCGGTCGGCGACCAGGGCGACCGGAAAGGCCAGCAACCCGACCATCAGGCCAACCACGCCGCTGAGCAGACCGAGTTGCGCGTCGGTCAAGTTCCATTCGGACTTGAGTTGCGGGAATACCGCATTGAGCACCTGTCTCGACATGTAATCGGAGAGCATCAACCCGAAAATCAGCCCGAAGACTACCCAGGCATATACGCGAGGGTGGGTGGGCCGCACAGTGACGGCGGCCCCTGTCAACGAACCAACGTTTTCTTCCAGCATGCTGACCTCTTGTCGTTTTCAACCCGCAATTCGTTGCATCGAAATGGGATGCTGTTCTATCGATCGCCCGCACCCAAGTGCATTGGCGTGTTCGAAGTCTCAGCGAAAGGCAGGCATGACATTTGACTTTTTGTGGCAACGTTTTTACATTTCGTGGCATTGGTGGAGACCCCTATGCCTTCCTTGTTGAGAAGCGCCAGCCTGACCAACTACGTCGATATTGCCCGCGAAGTGGGGCTGGATCCTCACGAGCAGCTGCGCCGTGCCGGCATCAGCGGCGCAGCCTTGCTCGATCCGGACATTCGTCTGCCGGCGGGGGCGGCGATGCGCATGCTCGAAGAATCGGCAAAGATCAGTGGTGCAGAAGATTTCGGCCTTCGCATGGGGGAGACGCGCCAGCCCGCCAATCTCGGTCCGCTGGCCATTGCCCTGCAGGAGGAGCCCACGCTGCGGCGGGCGCTCGAGTCGTTTTGCCGTTACGTGCGTCTGCAGAACGAGGCGATGGGCTCGCGCGTGGAGGCGACAGGCGACATCGCGGTGTTCATGGTCGAAGTTCTCAATGCGGGGCCCGGAACGTTTCGCCAGTCCATCGAACTGGTCGTCTGCGTACTGCACCGCACGCTCACCAGGCTTCTGGGCAGTGACTGGAGGCCGCGCGGTATCTGCTTTTCGCACCCACCGCCGGCCGCGCTCGCCACCCATCGGCGCGTCTTCGGCGTGCCCGTCGATTTCAATAGTGACTTCAATGGCATCGTGCTGAAACGATCCGATCTGGATGCACCGATCTCGTCGTATGACGCGTTGCTCGCTTCACATGCGCGAGATCTCCTCGATGCGAAGCTGGCGCAATCGCACGCGAGCGTGCCCGAGAAAGTAAGGGAACTGGTCTTTGCGCTGTTGCCGGTTGGCGAATGCGATTCCGAACGGGTGGCGCAGGAACTGGGCATGCATAGAAAGACCCTGTACCGGTACCTTGCCGCGCATGGACATACGTATCAATCGCTCGTCGACGAAGTGCGTGCCGAACTCGTGACGCGCTATGTCGAAGCCGGCGAGCGTCCCTTTACCGATGTGGCGAGGCTGCTGGGCTTCTCGTCGCTGA
Source organism: Paraburkholderia sp. JHI2823 (assembly GCF_038900695.1). Lineage (NCBI taxonomy): Bacteria > Pseudomonadati > Pseudomonadota > Betaproteobacteria > Burkholderiales > Burkholderiaceae > Paraburkholderia > Paraburkholderia sp. JHI2823. The sequence continues at coordinate 218,993 of NZ_JAYMRY010000003.1, forward strand.
GCGCGTTCTCGAGGTGGTTCTCGAGCCGGTATGGATGCACCGTGTCCTCGTGGAGACGGGCTAGCGGTTCCAAGGCTTGAAAGCTTGTTCGCTGGAACCGCCAGCGACGCCGGCGTCTGCGGCTCACTCTTGGTCAGGGCTGGCTCACGGTGATGTTGAAAGTCACATCTTCTGTGAAGACACCCGGAATGGAACCGATCACATGAATCGTGTGCGGCCCCAGTGGGAGCGGCTTTATCATCAGCCAGTATCCGTCGCTTATGGCCATGCCTGAACCTGCACCAGAGAGCGGTGGAGAGTCCGTTACGAAGAAATTGTTATGCGGTACAGAGAATTGAAAGAACGGCGATTGCACCCGGAATGGAGATGACGGCGGCTGCACTCCACTGACTGGTATGTTATCAATCGTGGCACTCACGGAGGTGACGAGGTTAATTATGTTTTTGGCACACACGCGGCAATCAGATTCAACTGAACAGCCAGGACCGGTCGGATTTGATGATGAAAAAGCACCCGCCGGTAGCTCGTAGGTGGAGCAGTCCGCGTTAATAATCGGCACAAAAATGTATTTCCCGGCGGGCACCTTGCATTGCTCGATTGCTGGCTTTGCGGCCAGAGAGCCTGATGGACCGGTCAGGAACCAGACCGGTCCAGACTGGTTGACGCTACAGTGTGTTCCGTCGTTGTAACCCGAAGGGTTCGGCCGAGGCGGCCCATACGGTATTGCAAGTAACCATTGCCACCACGCCGCAGACCACTGATTGTAGGTCATCCCGTCGACCGTTTGCTGCGGCGGTACGATAACTGTGTCCTGGCCATCAGCCAGCACCTCCTGGCTCGCGACGCCGAAGAGGATGCCGACCATTGCTAAGGCGAGCGCATGTCGCCGAATCTTTGCATTGCGGTTCATTATGACCTCCATTGAACGAACGACGAACGGTGCTGCCATCAACTGAGCTGACAATAAGGTTTAAGTTACTGTCCGTGGCGTGCGCATTCCAAGGCGCTCTGCCAGGTCGGACAGAAATGGTGCCTGTCTGGATGGCCTGGTCACAACCACTGGTGCAGCTGGTGCCGTCTGGAGCGGAGGGCCGAGTTGATGACGTGCTATGCGCTCGTGCCGCCGATGTTTGCAGGGCGTTCTTGAGGTCACCCGCAGTTCGCACTCTTCTAAAGCACACACATCCCTTGGGCTTAACGAGCAAGCAAGGCCTGGCTGACCGCCAGGCCCATCCTTTCTGCGATGCACGCAGTTTTTAGTTGTCGTAGTCCAGCGTCGCAGGGTCGCTGTTCTTAAAGATTGGATACCACGGCGACTGTAACGGGCCGCCCGTGGAGTTGGCCGGCACGATGACGTTGCACTGTATGGTCGGGCTCGTAGTCGTGGTCGTGGTATTGCAACGCCGCACCTCACCTGTCGTCGTCTTGTCACTACCCGTGTTAGGCGAACCAGTGATTGGGACGTACAGATACCCACCCGGCCCGAAGATGATTGCTTCTGCGTATGACCTGAGCGAACCGGCTACATCCAGCTCGACCTTGTCGAGCAGGTGACCGGTCTTTCCGTCAAGCTTCAGTATTTTGTCGGTGTCCGTGGCCCCAGCACGGAAGCTCGTCACCCACAGATTGCCTTTGCTGTCAAAGACCAAGCCCTCAGGGCGATGCAAATCGGGGACTGTTGCATCGGACGCAAATACGTCAACGAATGCATTGGTCCGTGGGTCGAAGCGCAAGACGTAGCCAACTGAAGGGTCATGTGGGTCTTTCGAGACGGGGCATGCTCTTGCAGAGACGTACAGTAGTCCGTCGGGTCCGAAGACGACTCCACGCGGGTAAAACCCCGGCTTGAAGTTCTTCCGGTTGAGATTACCCTTGAAAGCACCCGCCGCATCATATTCCTTTACGTCGCCCTCGTTAGCACATTTGTTGTTCGCCACACCATCATCGGCCACATAAAAGTAGTTGTTTGGGCCGCCGCGCACGATGCCGCGAGGCGAGAAAGGCGCGTTGGGGTCAGTCGAAGAGACTAGTTTGCCGATAAATGTACCGGTCTTCGCATCAAAGCGCATCACCTCACCGTTATTTGGAGTGTTTACGTTCTGATTGACGACCACGAGCTGCCCATCTGTAAAAATCATTCCCCGTGGCCCGGTCAGTCCGGCAGCCGCCGCCCCGGAAGCCACGAAGGGGCCAATGTATGCCCCAGTCAAATTAAACTGCTTGATGGAATTGTCTCCCGCGTCGCCAATGAACAGCTGCTGTGCGGTTGAAGATTGACTGACCATCAACGCACTGAACCCCACCGCTGCCGAAAGCAGCATGGAGCGCAGCACGCCTTGAGTGAACCGACATGTTGTATGCCAGGAGCGACTGTCTGAAGAGACAAGAGAATATGCAAACATTTGACGCCTCCATTTGGTATTTACCACTTGGTGTCACAACAAGAAGGTCGTAGAGCCGGCGCGATGTCCTGGTTGCGCTATCCGCCGTTTGCCGGCGTCGACGAAGCTGAATTGTCGACTGCGGAACCGGCGGGACCTGCGTTTCCGCCGCCGCATGCGCTCAATGTCGTTGCGACCAATAGGGCAAATGCTGTTGCGTGCACGGTCCTAAGCAAGATGTAATGGAGCATTATGGACTCCTAAAGGAAAATTAAAAACGCATTCTGGCGAGTTGACAGGTGACAATGGACTTCGCGTGTCGCGACGACCATCTCCAGATAGACCGGTAGGTGAACAAACGCAATCGCCGCGCACTCCGCGCTTTGTGAGCGGTGCAGACGGGCGCACGTGAGCGCCGGATAGGGCGCGCCGAGGCGCTATTGGCGGGAAAACAAGAGCCTGTGCAGTAAGCAGGTGTCCATGGGCACCAACTCTTGTCGGTTCACTATATCGTCCTGGACACCAACTTAGCTAGCAAACCAAGGTGAGGCGTACGTTCTAATATATGAGTAAAGCCTAGGGCAGCGTTTGGTAGATTACAACCCACGACGATTATAAATTTGAGGATTCGGAATGGCTGAAGTCGTTACCGAATACAAACGCCGAATTCCATGAATATTACAAAGATTTTAATACGAAGATTTTCGGGAGCTTTCCCTCGTGTCACAAGTAAAGCGCGCCCCGATGGCGATAACGGAGCCGGCGAGGTGTTGATGCCGGCAATCGAAATAAAGGGCTGTTGAAACGGCGAACTATTAGCAGCACCCGCCACCTGCCTCCCAATTGCCTGACCGCCACATGGAGGCCGTTGGCGCCTCAAATGGTATCTGCCTCGTCAAGTGGTTTCATTGTCATCGGTGGACCGACGGCGAGCGACTCGCGCCGCTGGCCAGGCTCGACGTCCAGTTGGCAGCCATGGCGACAACGTGCCCGTGCGCCTGAAGCTCCTGCAGGTGCTTGTACTTGTCTTCAGGTAGCACGCCGGCCTTGACGCCATCAAGTGCGAGTGCCTTCGCCACCGAGTTCGCGGTGACGGAATTGTCGCCGGTGAGCATCACAATCTGCACGCCGGACTCTTTCAGCAGACGCACCGCGTCCGGCGTCGTCCCTTTAACGGGGCCGCTACCCCGATGTAGCCAGCAAGTTCGCTGTCTATCGCGACATACATAACCGTTTGCCCGGCCTCGCGCAGCGTGTCGGTATTTTCTTCGACCGACGAACAATTGATTTTCAGCTCTTCCATCAGGCGCGCATTGCCCAAGGAGACCGCGTATCCGTCGAGTTTTCCTGTCACGCCTTTGCCGGGCACCGAGTCGAAAGCGTCTACGCGACTCGTCTCTGTTCCAGCGTCTTTCGCGTGCATGATGATGGCTTGCGCGAGGGGGGTGTTCGCTCGCGCCTTAGAGACTTGTAGCGTAAGCAAGCACCTGGGATTCGGACCAGCCAGCCAGCGCAACGACAGTCTGTCCGCGCGGTTTGCCCTCCGTAAAGGTTCCGGTCTTGTCGACCACGACGGTGTCGACTTTCTCCATCAACTCGAGGGCTTCCGCGTCCTTGACGAGCACCCCTTCGCGAGCGCCGCGTCCAATCCCGACGATGATGGAAACCGGGGTGGCCAAGCCGAGCGCGCACGGACAGCATTGTTTTTGTCAGGACAGGAATCGTTTGCGAATCACCACAATCTGTCCCGACTTGCAACATCTGGCAACACGAGTGGTAACATTTGTTGTCAACCACTGCCCGAGCATCACATGCCAGACAGTTTCGAACAGCTCGCCGCGCTGATCCGCGCGCGCTTCGCCGATTTGAGTCCGCAGTTCCAGACCGGCGCAGCATTCCTGCTCGACCACCCCGACGAAGTGGCCGTCTCGTCGATGCGCAAGGTCGCCGAGCGCGCCCGCGTGCAGCCTGCGTCGCTAGTGCGGCTCTCCCAGCTACTGGGCTTTCCGGGCTGGAACGAGCTGCGCGACCTGTTCGTCGCGAGAGTGCGCACGCGGCCCGAGCCCCTTTCTTCGCGGGCCCGCTCGCTCGTGGCGGGCAGCACGAAGGACGGCCTCGCGCGCGAGATGCTCCTCGCGCAGCAGCATAATCTGGAGGCGAGCGCCGCCCAAAACACCCACTCGATGGTCGAGGCCGCGCGCCTGCTGCGCCGCGCGAAACACGTGCACGTGGCGGGCTTCCGCTCGTGCTACGCGGTGGCGTTCGGGCTGGTCTACGGTTATCGGTTCTTTCGCCCTTCGGTTTCGTTGCTGGGCGGCGAGGCTGGGACGCTGGAGATGCAACTGCTCGGCATCGAGCGCGACAGCGCGACGATTGTTGTGAGCTTCGCACCGTATTCGGTCGAGGCGGTGCGCGTGGCAGAGGCCGCGCTCGCGAAAGGCGGCCGACTGATCGCGATCACCGACAGCGCCGTTTCGCCGATTGCGCTCCATGCCCACAAGGCGCTGATCTTCACGCACGAAAGCCCGTCGTTTTTCCCCTCGCTCGTGGCGGCCACGGCGCTGGCCGAATCGCTCGTCGCGCATCTGCTGGCGCTCGAAGGTTCGGGCGGGATCGCCCAACTCGAACAGGCCGAGCGTTCGCTGAACGCGCGTGGCGCCTACGTGCCCTGAGGGCGGGGCGCTCCCTTCGATCCTCTGTATTCCCGCTCCCGGGTACCGTTGCGAAACGGCATCCGGCTTCAACTTCTTCGCTCATATCTCGTTTGTTGTTGTTTGTGCTTTTGTTGACAACATATGTTGTTTAGCCGTATAAAACGCAATGCAGAGGACTGACGCAAGAACGGAGCGGGAAAATCGATGCGCCACCGATTCGTCGCGCGACCGCCCGCTCCGGCTCGGCGAGTTGCTGCCCTCGGGCGTACGTTTCACGACCGCGCGGGCACTGGGATGCCTGGCTTGCGCAACGACCCCCACGATCCCGAAGACGAAAACAGGCTCGCCACCGCATGCATGCGCATCGAGCGGCGTGGTGTCGCGCTGGACGTTGGGCAGGCCGGCGCGCGGGTGCTCGGCTTCCATATCGATTCGGATGCGCGCGAGGCTGGCGACGCGGCGCGTTGATCGTCCACCGACTTCATCGAGGACCCTATGACCATGGCGTCTCCAACCAAAGTGTTTCATCGGATGCCGAGACAAACCTTGCCCGTCGCGGTGGCGGGGGAAGGCATCGAGATCATCGATTCCACCGGCAAGCGCTACATCGATGCAAGCGGCGGCGCAGCTGTCTCGTGCCTCGGCCATAGCAACCCGCGCGTGATTGAGGCGATCAAGCGTCAGGCACAACAGCTGCCGTACGCGCACACCGCGTTTTTCACGACCGAGGCGTCGGAGCAGCTCGCCGATCATCTCATCGCCGCCGCGCCGAAGGGGCTTGACCATGTGTACTTCGTGTCGGGCGGTTCGGAGGCGATCGAAGCCGCGCTCAAGCTGGCACGCCAGTATTTCGTGGAAAAGGGCGAACTCGCGCGCCGCCACTTCATCGCACGCCGCCAGAGCTATCACGGCAACACGCTCGGCGCGCTCGCGATTGGCGGCAATGCCTGGCGCCGGGAGCCCTTCCTGCCGATCCTGATCGAGTCGCATCACGTCAGCGCGTGCTATGCGTACCGCGAGCGTCACGAAGGCGAAACCGACGAGGCCTACGCACAGCGTCTGGCCGACGAGCTCGAGCAGAAGATTCTCCAACTGGGGCCCGACACGGTGGCGGCGTTCATCGCGGAGACCGTTGTGGGCGCAACGGCTGGCGCGGTGCCGCCGGTGCGCGAATACTTCCGCAAGATCCGCGCGGTGTGCGACCGTTACGGCGTGCTTCTCATCCTCGACGAGGTCATGTCGGGCATGGGCCGCACCGGCTATGTGTTCGCGTGCGAGGAGGACGGCGTTACGCCCGACCTGCTCGCAATCGCCAAGGGCCTCGGTGCGGGCTACCAGCCGATTGGCGCGACACTCGTGAGCCAGCGTATCTACGAGACGATCGTTGGCGGCAGTGGCTACTTTCAGCACGGCCACACCTACATCGGCCACGCCACGGCTTGCGCGGCGGCGCTCGAAGTGCAGCGTGTGATTGCCGAAGAGAACCTGCTCGACAACGTACTCGCCCGCGGCGAGCAACTGCGCGCGCTTTTGCGCGAGCGCTACGCAGCGCATCCCTGGGTGGGCGATGTGCGCGGCCGCGGACTGTTCGTCGGTGTCGAACTCGTGAAGGACCGCGCCACGAAGGCCACATTCGACCCGGCACTCAAGCTCCACGCGGCGATCAAGCGAGAGGCGTTCGCGCGTGGCCTGATGGTCTACCCGATGGGCGGCACGGTGGACGGCAGAAATGGCGACCACGTGCTGCTGGCGCCGCCTTTCACCTGCACGGCGCAGAACATCGACATCATCGTCGATCGGTTGGCCGCCGCAATCGACGGCGCGCTCGTTATGGCAGGCGTGGCGCGCCCGGCGTGAGGCCCGGTGTAACGATTGACATGCAACTAACTGCCAAACCCGCGTGTCCACCGCGAGCGGTCGCGCGCGACCGGCCATGATACGCAACGGAGCAGATCGATGACCCAAGACCAGAAGACACGGCTTCCCGCATTTGAGTTTGCACTTGCGTCCCCCGAGCAGAAGGCCGTGCTCGACGAAATCCTTTCCGGTCCGCGCGGGAATCTCGACGGACCCTTCCTCGGCTGGATCCATAGCCCGCAACTCGCGCAGCACGCGCAGCGCCTGGGCGCGTTCTGCCGCTACCGGACCGGCCTGTCGATACGGCTCTCCGAACTCGCGATCCTCGTCACGTCGGTGCACTGGCGGGCACAGGCCGAGTGGTACATCCACTATCCGATCGCCCTGAGGGCGGGCGTGCCGGAGGCGCTGGCCGAGCAGATCCGCACGGGCGCGACGCCGCAGTTCGACGAGCCTGACGATGCGCTGATCTACGCGTTCACGACCGAGCTGTACGAAACGAAGCGTGTATCCGACGCGACCTATGCGCGTGCCGTCGAGCGCTTTGGCCATGAAACGACGATCAACCTGGTCGGGCTCCTGGGCTACTACGCGCTGGTGGCCATGACGCTCAACGTTTTCGACATGCGCGCCGAGGGTCAGACGACCCTGCCGTTTGGCGAATAAGCGCGGCGCGCCCGCGCAAGCTTCGCTCGAAGCCCCATACGGTCTTCCGAAGTTTTTTCAGTGCGATTCCGCACGCGTGACAACCATATTTCAGGCAAACCTGTTTGAACCCGGCAATTCCTGATGATTTGGCCGGAGCGGTGCACCACGCATCCGCCGTTCAGCGATTAATCGAACGGACGGTTTTATCTGCGCAGAAAACGTTTCCACACCTGTCGCTGCGCGGGTGGCATTTTGAACGAGGCCGTGAACCCGGTTGCCATGGCGACGCATTCATAGAAGCTGTGGCGCGGCATTTTCAGCAAATACGCTCGAAATAATATGACTGTTTGAGCGCGCAAGTTTGCCCGGTACGTTTTGCCGCACATGTATGGTATTCCGCGTAATTTGTGCGGAGCGCCACTGGATACGGTTCGGCCGAGCCGCGAATAACAGGGTTTTCAGCAAGTCTTATGAAAATCGCTTGCGCGCATTAATTCCAGTTGTTAGTCTTGCCAAACTTATTAATGACCGCGGCATTCTCATTCCGAAAGCGCGGTAGGGTGGCGAGATGTTCGTCCCGCCCAGTCTTTTCTCTGTGCGCCTTTTTAACGGGGAACTTCATGCTTGATACGACCATCGACGTAGCCGAAAAGCCGCACGCCGCCATGGCCGGAATTGGCGACGTCGTCACCCTGAAGTCGGGCGGTCCGCGCATGACCGTCATGTACGCCGGTCCGGTCGGATTCGCCAGCGGCCACTGGTTGATTTGCCAGTGGTTCGACGAGCATGGCGAATTGCGTCAGGACATGTTCTCGCAGGACATGCTGCGGATAGAGCCTCGCTCGATCCCGGCGGCGTTCGTCAAGATGCGCAATCCGGCTGGCGGAAGGGCCGTGGGCGGAATCTGAACGGTAACCCCATCGCAGGCTGGGGCGGATCCGCTCGGGCGGATCCGGTGGTTCTGCAGATTTGCATAAGCGGCCGGGCCTGTGGGTCCGGCTATTTATTTATCGCTGGCCCTCTGCGGCGATACGCACGGCAAGACCCGCAAGCACGGTGCCCATAAGCCAGCGCTGAAGCTGGAGCCATCTCGGCCGCCCCGCGAGGAAGGTCGCAATCGTGCCAGCCGTCATGGCAACGGCGGCGTTTACGCTAATCGAAAGCGCGATCTGAATGCTGCCCAGCACGACCGACTGTGCCAGCACGCTGCCCTGTTGCGGGTCGATGAACTGCGGCAGCAGGGACAAGTAGAGAACGGCGATCTTCGGGTTCAGCAGGTTGGTGACGAAACCCATCAGAAAAAGCTTGCGAGGCCGGTCGGCCGGCAATTCGCGCACCTGGAACGGCGAGCGGCCGCCTGGCTTGAGCGCTTGCCACGCGAGCCAGCACAGATAGAGCGCGCCGCCCAGGCGCAGTGCGTCGTACGCGAACGGTACGGCCATGAGCAACGCGGTAATGCCGAACGCCGCGCACAACATATAGAACACGAAACCGAGGGCGACCCCGCCCAACGAGATCAGCCCCGCCTTGCGCCCCTGGCAAATCGAGCGCGAGATCAGATAGATCATGTTGGGTCCGGGCGTAAGCGCCATGCCGAGGGCGACGGCGGCGAAGGCAAGCAGCGGGGCGGCGTGTGGCATCTCGGGTTCCCTGTTGAGTGTTGCCCAGATGGGTCGGGCGGCGCGCGCCGGATTGGCGCGGCAAAAGTGGCCTGTTTCCTTTGATTATTTCATGTGAAGCTGGCGCGTGCGCGCCGTGGGCGCCGCGTTGGCCGGACGGATAAGCCGAGAGGGCCTCAGTGCGAGGAGCGCTCTCGCTCGGCGCTGCGCGTTTTGCGCGCCTGAATGCGGTCGTCGAGCCGTCTCGAGAACAGGAGCATGCCTAGCCGCCGGCTGCGCTCCTTCGTTCGCCCGCCGAGATCCCTCGGCGGATTCGGTTGTAGCGCCCAGAAAAGCGCCAGCAGCCAGCCGAGCACTGTCCAGCCGAGCACGGCATTGAAGACGGCGATGATCAGCAGGTCGTGGCGCTGGCGCCGGTCGGCGATCAGCGCGGGCAGAAAGTAGAGCGCGACCACCGCTGCGAGGACGACGATCTCGAAGACGGAACGGCTCACCATGGGTCGCTCTCCGTAAATAGGGGAAATATGCCCGACACATCATTGTCGCGCGGATCGTCGCTGGGCGCATGGCACGCCCTGGCCGGACGGCTAGCGGTCGGTGCGAGGGGGTGTCGGCGGGCGTGGGTTCGGGTCTATCATCGGGTTTTTGATCGCACGGAACCGACATCATGATCTCCGACCTGTCAGAGGCCACCCGCCATCTGGATCACGACGCGCTGCGCGACTTTGTCGAGCGGAAATGGCAAGACGAGATCGTACCCGCATTGACCGACTACATCGCGGTGCCGGCCAAGAGTCCGGCGTTCGACCCGCAGTGGGCGCAGCACGGCTATCTCGAGCGCGTCGTGCAGGAGGCGGCGAAATGGGCGGAGCAGCAGCCAGTGCGCGGCCTGAAGCTAGAGATCGTGCGTCTGCCCAATCGCACGCCAGTGATCTTCTTCGAGGTGCCCGCCACGCGCTCCGGCAGCACCGAGACGGTCGTGCTCTACGGCCATCTGGACAAGCAGCCGGAATTCGCGGGCTGGCGCAACGATCTCGGCCCCTGGACACCCAAGCTGGAAGATGGCCGGCTGTATGGCCGTGGCGGCGCCGACGACGGCTATGCGATCTACGCGAGCGTCACGGCGCTCGCCGCGCTCGACGCGCAAGGCATCGAACGGCCGCGCTGCGTGGGCCTCATCGAGACCTGCGAGGAGTCGGGCAGTTACGACCTGCTGCCTTATGTCGATGCGCTGCGCGAGCGGCTCGGCACCGTGGGCCTGGTCGTTTGCCTCGATTCCGGCGCGGGCAATTACGACCAGCTCTGGCTCACCACTTCGCTGCGCGGGCTCGTGGCGGGCGATCTCGAGGTCGAAGTGCTCGAAGAGGGCATTCACTCGGGCTCGTACGGCGGCATCGCCCCTTCCAGCTTCCGCGTGATGCGGCAACTCTTCGAGCGTCTCGAAGACGCCGCTAGCGGCACACTGCTGCCCAAGGGCTTTCATTGCGTGATTCCCTCGCAGCGCCTGAGCGAAGCCGAGGCCACGGCGAAGATTCTCGGCGAGGGTGTATGGAAAAGCTTGCCTTGGGCGTGCGGCCAGGACGGCCGGCGCGTGCTGCCTACCACTACGGATCCGCAGCAGGCGCTGCTCGATTCCACGTGGCGGCCTTCGCTTTCGGTCACCGGCGCAGCGGGCCTGCCCGCGCTCGCCGACGCCGGCAATGTCTTGCGCCCGCGCACGGCGTTCAAGCTCTCGCTGCGTCTGCCGCCGCTCGTGGAGGCAGCGAAGGCCGTGGCGGAACTGAAGGCGCTGCTCGAGTTCGATCCACCCTACAACGCGAAGGTCACCTTCAGGCCAGACGCAGGCGCGGCCAACGGCTGGAGTGCCCCGGAACTCGCCCCCTGGCTAACCGAAGCGCTCAGCGCCGCCTCGCGCACGCACTTCGGCGCGGATTGCGCCTATCTTGGCCAGGGCGGCACGATCCCGCTCATGAATGTGCTGCAGGCGGGCTTCCCCAAGTCGCAGTTCATGGTGTGTGGCGTGCTTGGCCCCAAGTCCAACGCTCATGGACCGAACGAGTTCTTGCACGTGCCGTATGCGAAGAAGCTCACGGCCACGGTTGCCGAGGTAATCGCCGCAGCACCTTGACCGGGTGCCACGGCGCGACCCGACGGCCGCAGCTTGCACTGCGGGAGACGCATCAGCGGCGTTGACGTGCCGGTGCGTCGTTTGCAGCATGGCCGTCGCCATGGCATGAGCAGCTTTCGTCGTCGATGGGTTGTTCCAGACTTTTCATGATCCCGCACCCGGCGCTGCTGCTCTGATGGGTGCGGCAGCTCTCGCGCAACGTGCGCAACTGCTGCTCCAGCACGCGCATCGATTCGATTTGCTCGTGAATGCGCGCGATCTGGTTGTCGATCAACTCGTTGACTTCGTCGCAAGGCTGGCCAGGATCGGCCTGGAAGCGGCGCAGCATGCGGATGTCCGCCAGCCCGATGCCGAGCGACCGGCAATGGCGGATGAAGTTGAGCTGCGCGGCGTGGATGGCGGTGTAACTCCGGTATCCGTTGGTCTCGCGCGCGGGCTCGTCCAGCAGGCCCTCACGCTCATAAAAGCGCACCGTTTCGACATCGCAGTTTGCGAAACGCGCCAGTTCACCAATTCGCATGGTCGCGGTTCTCCTGAATCACTTGACCCTGTAGCCACTACAGGCTGTTCAATGATTTTGTCACTTTGGGGAGAAATCGGCGATGAACCATGGCTTCTTGTCACGGCTTGGTGTCGCGCAGCGCTTGCGTGCGCGTGACGAAGAAAGGGCGGCCGGAGGCGCCAGCGGCGCGTGTTGCGAGGCGGACAGGGCCAGCGCGCCTGCTGGCGGCTGCTGCCACCAGCATGGGCATGAAGATCACGGCCACGATCACGATCGCGGCCACAGCCACAGCCACAGCCACGATCACGGCCATGCCGAAAGCTGCTGTCACAGCGCCGCACAGGAGCGCGCGCCGGAGCACGCGCGTTGCCAGGCACCGGCACCCGAAGGCGCCAGGCGCGCGCGCTGGCGCATCGACAACATGGATTGCCCGACCGAGGAGCGTCTGATCCGCAACCGGCTCGAGCCGATGCCGAGTGTCGTGCGTCTCGACTTCGACCTGCTCGCTCGCGAGCTGACCGTGCATCACCGGCTCGACGATACGCAGCCGGTCGTCGATGCATTGCTCGCTCTCGACATGTCCCCGCGCGCGCTCGATGCGACCGCTGCGGTGCAAGGCACGCCGCCGGCCTCGCCCGGCATCGCCCTGCGCCAGAAGCTGCTGCTCGCTGCGAGCGGCATCGCAGCCGCAGGCGCCGAGGTGCTTGCGTGGAGCACCGGCCACGAAACCGGCCTGCCGGTGCTGGCCTGCGCGGTCGTCTCGCTGTTGTGCGCGGGGCTGCCCACGCTGCGCAAGGGCTGGATTGCGCTGCGCAATTTCACCATCAACATCTATTTCCTGATGTCGCTCGCACTCATGGGCGCGGTCGCGATCGGCAAGTGGCCCGAGGCCGCGATGGTCGTCTTCCTGTTCGCACTCGCGGAGGAAATCGAGGCGCTATCGCTCGAACGCGCGCGCCACGCCATCCGCGCGCTCACCGCGCTCGCGCCCGAAACTGCCGAGGTCTGGCAGGCCGGCGACGGCGTCGCCGCGACGGGCGAATGGCGCGAGTGCGCGGTGAGCGCGGTAGTCATCGGCAGCCGCATCCGGGTGCGCACCGGTCAGCGCGTGCCGCTCGACGCGCGCGTCACCGCGGGCCGCGCCGCGCTCGACCAGGCGCCGATCACGGGCGAAAGTCTGCCCGTCGACAAGGAGGCCGGCGCGGCGCTGTACGCGGGCAGCATCGTCGTCGATGGCGTGGTCGAGGCGCTCGTCACCGCCGCCGCGCAGGACAGCACGCTCGCGCGCATCGCGGCCGCGGTGCAGGAGGCGCAGGCGCAACGTGCGCCCACGCAGCGTTTCGTCGATCAGTTCGCCCGCTATTACACGCCGGCCGTCGTCGCACTCGCCGTGATCATCGCGCTTGCCGGGCCGCTCGCATTCGGCGGCGCATGGAGTGCCTGGCTCTACAAGGCGCTCGTGTTGCTCGTGATCGCCTGTCCGTGCGCGCTCGTCGTCTCGACGCCGGTGACGGTCGTGAGCGGCCTCGCCGCCGCCGCGTCCCACGGCATGCTCGTGAAGGGCGGTGTCTGGCTCGAACGTGGCCGGCTCCTCAAGGCCGTCGCGCTCGACAAGACCGGCACGCTCACCCGCGGCGAGCCCGTGCTGACCGACGTGCTCGCAGCGCCCATGCGAGCGCTGGCTACCGCTGGCGCGCCAGCCGAAACGCCGCCGCTTTCGGTTGACGAGGCACTGCGCATCGCCGCGAGCCTCGACGACGCGAGCACGCACCCGGTCGCGCGTGCGTTGGTCGAGGGCTGGCGGGCGCGTCAGCCGGATGCGCGCCTCTTCCCGGTCGATCAGTTCGCGGTGCTGGGCGGCCGCGGCGTGCAGGGGCGCGTCGACGGCGCGCGCTGGAGCCTCGGCAATCACCGTCTGGTCGAGGAACTCGGCTTATGCTCGCCCGAACTGGAGGCGCAACTCGCGGGCCTTGAGCTTTCGGGCAAGACCGCGATCGTGTTGTGCACGCCGGAGTCGGCCGTTGCCGTATTCGCCGTGGCCGACGCGCTGCGCGAAGAGAGCGCGCCGGCCGTGCGCGCCTTGCGCTCGCTTGGCGTCACGCCTGTCATGCTGACCGGCGATAACGTATCGACTGCGCGAGCGATCGCCGATCAGCTGGGCATCGACGATGCGCGCGGCAATCTGCTGCCGCAGGACAAGCAGGACGCGATCGCCGCGCTCTCCGGGCAGTACGGCATGGCCGCGATGGTCGGTGACGGCGTGAACGACGCGCCCGCCCTCGCGCGCGCCGATATCGGCTTCGCAATGGGCGCGGCGGGCACGGCCACCGCACTCGAAACCGCCGACGTGGCGATCATGGACGACGATCCTCGCAAGATCGCTGCGTTCATCGGGCTTTCTCGCAAGACTGCCGCGGTGCTCATGCAAAACATTGCGTTCGCGCTCGGCATCAAGGCCGTCTTTCTCGTGCTCGCGCTGGCAGGCGAGGCCACGCTCTGGATGGCCGTGTTCGCCGACGTGGGCGCGAGCCTGCTCGTCGTGGCGAACGGCCTGCGTGTGCGCCGGCATTTCGGTGCGGTGCGACAGGCGATGAAGCCTGCATGAGAAACATCCGTGCGGCGACTCAACGCAACTAACAGCCAAACCCGCGGCGGTGCTCCAAACGCGGCTCACCAAGGCCTGGTGAGCCGCGCGCGCAGCGCGGCTCGCGTGCCTTCGTCGAATTCGCCGAGAAAGGCGAAACGCCCTGCAATCAGGGTCGCGGCAGGCACGCCGTCGCGGAACACGATGCGGTTGCCGACTACAGCCGGCACCTTTTCCCCCGGCAGCAGCGTGCCGACGAGATTGAGCGGATCGGCCGCGCTTACGCACACAAGCTGTCCGCCTTCTCCTGGTGTGGGCGCGCGCCGCCGTACGTCGCGCAGCAGCGCCACGGCTTCGGGTAGCGCGAACTGTTCGCCCGAAATACCGGTGATGAAGCGCCCGCCGCGCGCTTCGCCGCGCGCCTCCATCCGATGCAGCACGCGCAAAACGTCGCGCCAGGGTGGCAACCAGGGCGCTTCGCGCGCGAGCAGATGCCAGCTGACGACGCCATACCGGCGCAGCAGGACGTCGGCGATATGCGCCAGCCGTTCCGGATCGGCGGGCGGACGGCGAGCCGCCGCCGTGGTGGCCGACGGTCTGGCGCGCGCGAGCGCTGGCGCGCGGGGGGCGGCGACGACGTTGCCGTTCGAAGCAGCCGGCGCTTTCCCGACGAACGACGTTGCATCCTCGGTGTCCGTGAGCGGGGCGGCCAGAGTATCCGCCAAAGGGTCTGGCAACTGAGCCGCCAACGGATCTGCCAACGAACCTACCAACGAATCTGCCAACTGAGCCGCCGAAGAAGTCGCCAACGGCACGCGCCGCAGTGTCGCCCAGCGCCCCGCGTCGGCCATGCCGCCCGCGAGCGGCGCGAAACCGCGTGGCCGGCGCCGGCCGGGATGCGCGCCGCGCTGCGCCGCCGGCTTCACGAGTGTCCGCAGCCCGGCGAAGCTGTCCGCGTTCACGAGCCCTGCCGCCACCAGTTCGCCCAGTGCGTTTTCCAGTTCCACGCCGAGCAGATGCGCATCCGCGGTCAGCTCGTCGAAGAACATTGCGCCGTTTCGCATCAGCGCCTCATACACGCGCCGCGCGCGCGCCGACAGACCGGCGGTGTCGGGCGCTTCGACGAGCGCCATCCAGTGCGCCAGTTCGCGGCGCGAGAGCAGCACGACCGGCGTGCTGCGCACCGTCGACGCCGCCGCCGCGCGCGCGGGCAGCCGCGCCCAGGCGAGATGCCCCGAGCGGCATAGCTCGTCGAGCAGCATCGGCGTGTAATCGTCGATACGAGCCGGCAGGATCTCGTCTTCCCACGCGAGCGCGGAGGCCTCCCAGCCTTCCAGCTGGTCGAGCACGGCAGCCAGCGCGTCGCGGCCCGACCCGCGCGTGCCGGGCGCCACACGCTGCCATTCGAACAGGAAGCGCATGAAATCGTGGCGCTCGACAGGCTCTATCTCGCGTCTGAGCTTGCGCACCGTGTAGCGGTGAATGCGCGCAAGCAGATGGCGTTCGCACCATTCGTCCTGGCCGCCTCCCATCGCGGCAGACGTAAAGCGCCCGCGCATCACGGCGCCTTCCGCTTCGAGGTGCGTAAGCGCGAGCGCCACCACGCTTGCTTCGAGCGCAAGCGGCCGCGCCGCCTGCGCGACCGTGAGCGGTCCGAACCCCGACAGGCGCGCACGCACGATCTCGACGAGCGCCGCTTCCTCGGTCCACGCCTGCGCATATTCGGGCGGCGGCGTGAGCGGCGGCTCGCACTGCGCCTGCGGATAAATGGCCTGCACGCATGCCAGCCTCTCCACGGCCACCCACAGCGCGTCATGCTCCGCAACCGGAATGCGCGTCGCGCGACCTTGCGCCGCCAGGTCGCCGAGCCATGCGAGCCACTGCGGCTCGCGCTGCGCCTCGCTTTGCGCAAGCGCGCCGAGGCTCGTGAGCGCGTCGTGCATTTCGTCGGCATCACGCGCCTGGGGCCAGGCTTCCTCGCGCACGCTTGCGATCGCTTCGGGGTCGAGCGCGCCGAGATCGTCGGTGGACTCGGGGTCGCTCCAGCGGCGCGACAGCACGGCCTGCGTGCGGCGTTCTTCTATCGGCGCGTCGTCGAGGAACGCATAAGGGCGTGCCGTGAGGATTTCGGCGGCGAGCGGCGAGGGGGCTGGCAGCTCGCGCACCACGAGCGTCACCTCGCCCGCTTCGATGCGGCGCAGGAGCGCGATCCATGCTTCGGAGTCCATCGCGTCGTGCAGGCAGTCGTCGAGGGTCTGGTCGACGAGCGGATGGCGCGGCACGTCTCGCTCGCCCGCGATGTTCTCGACGCACGCCGCCTGATCGGGGAACACGGCCGCGAGCAGATCCTCGCTGCGCATGCGCTGGATCTGCGGCGGTGTCTTGCGTCCGCCGGTCTGGCGCGGCAAGGCCAGCGCCGTGGTCGCGTTCCAGCGCCAGCGCACGCCGAAGAGCGGCGCGTCCAGCAGCGCCTGGACGAGCAGATGCTCAGCGGAGTTCGAATGCAGATAGCGCCACACCTCATCGAGCGCGAAGCTGTGCGCGCCGGTGAGCGAGAGGATGATGGCGTCCTCGGTCGCGGCGGCTTGCAGTTCGAAATTGAACTGGCGGCAAAAGCGCTTGCGCAGCGCGAGACCCCACGCGCGGTTCAGCCGGCTGCCCAACGGTGCGTGGATGACCAGTTGGGTGCCACCCGATTCGTCGAAAAAACGCTCCATGACGAGCGTGTCCTCGGTCGGCAGCACGGTGAGCGCGGCGCGGGCGCGCGCGAGATATTCGACGATCTGGCGCGCGGGGGCATCGTCGATATCGAGCGCGGCGGCAAGCTTTGACGTGGCGCGATCGACCACCGGGGAAGATGGGGCATCGTCCGCCGCGCCGGCGCTCGCGCTTGCGGTCGTGCTCGCGCTCGCCTCGATCAGTGCCGCCTCGACCTGCTTGCGCAGCCGTGAAATCGCGTGCGAAAGCTCGTCGCTGCGGCCCGGTGCTTCGCCGAGCCAGAACGGAATGTTGGGCGGCTGCCCCTGGGCATCTTCCACGCGCACGCGTCCAGCCTCGATGCGCAGAATCCGGTACGAGGCGTTGCCGAGCTGGAACACGTCGCCCGCAAGGCTTTCGACGGCGAAGTCCTCGTTGACGGTGCCGATCTGCACGCCTTGCGGCTCCAGCAGCACCGAGTAATCGGCGTTGTCGGGTATCGTGCCGCCCGAAGTCAGCGCGACGAGCCGGGCGCCGCGCCGCGCGCGCAGCGTATGGCTCACCACGTCGCGGTGCAGGTAGGCCGCGCGCGGCCCGTGACGGCTCGTGTAGCCCTCGGCGAGCATGCGCAGCACCGCATCGAACTGCGCGCGCTCGAGCGTCGCCCACGGCGTGGCGCGCCGCACGAGCGCGTAGAGGGCATCTTCTTCCCATGCCTCGCAGGCCACTTCGGCGACGATCTGCTGCGCGAGCACATCGAGCGGCGCATGCGGCAGGGCGAGGCGATCGAGTTCGCCGCGCCTCACGCTGTCGAGCAGCGCCGCGCATTCGATCAGATCGTCGCGCGAAGTCGGGAAGATCCGCCCCTTCGGCACGCCGCCGACCTGGTGTCCCGAGCGCCCCACGCGCTGCAGGAAGGCCGCGATCGACCGTGGCGAGGCGATCTGGCACGCGAGATCGACGTCGCCGATATCGATGCCCAGTTCGAGCGACGCCGTCGCCACGAGCACGCGCAACTCGCCGCGCTTCAGGCGCTGTTCGGCGAGAAAACGATGCTCGCGCGCGAGGCTGCCGTGGTGCGCGGCCACGGCCTCGGCGCCCAGGCGGTCGGTGAGATGGCGCGCCACGCGCTCGGCCATGCGGCGCGTGTTGACGAACACGAGCGTCGTGCGATGCATGGCGACGAGTTCGGCCATGCGGTCATACACGCGCTCCCACACATCGTTCGCCATGATGGCTTCGAGCGGCACGGGCGGCACTTCGATCGCGAGGTCGCGTGTTCGCGTATGTCCGACGTCGACGATCTCGCAGGCGGGCGCGTTGGCGTTCGGATCCTGTGCCGCTTCGCCCATGCCCACCAGAAAGCGCGCGACGGTCCCGATCGGCTTTTGCGTAGCCGAAAGCCCGATACGCAGCAGGCGCGTGCCGCACAGCGCATCGAGCCGCTCGAGGCTCAGCGCGAGGTGGCAGCCGCGCTTGTTGCCCGCGAGCGCATGGATCTCGTCGACGATCACGGTGCGCGCGCCAGCCAGCATGCGGCGGCCCGACTCGGAGCCGAGCAGCACGTAGAGCGACTCGGGTGTCGTCACGAGGATATGCGGCGCGCGCTTTCTGAGCGCGGCGCGCTCGGGCTGCGGCGTGTCGCCGGTGCGCACCGCCGTGCGGATCTCGACCGGTGGCAGGCCGAGGCGCGCGAGCTCCGCGCCGATCCCTTCGAGCGGCCGCTCGAGATTGAGCCGGATGTCGTTGGAGAGCGCCTTGAGCGGCGAAACGTAGACGACGAGGGTAGTATCGGGCAGCGCGCCGCGATTCGCGAGGCCTTCGCGCACCAGTTCGTCGAGCGCGCCGAGAAACGCGGTGAGCGTCTTGCCCGAGCCCGTCGGGGCCGCGACGAGCGTCGCGCGCCGGCTCGCGATGAGCGGCCAGGCGGCGCGCTGGGCGGCGGTGGGCGCGTCGAAGCTGCGCCGAAACCAGCCGGCGACGGCCGGATGAAATTGCGCGAGCACGTCGCCGGCGCCCTCGTCATGCGCGGCGAGAGCCGGTGCGTGCGGATCGTTGACAGGTGTGGGCGAGGTCATCCGGATGAATAGCGGCGACGGGGCGTTCGCGGCTCGTGCGCTCGTGCGTCGCGGTGGTTCGTGCACGCCTGCAAGTCTCGCAGCTTTCGCGGGCCCTTGCCAGGCACGAACCCAGGCACGAACCCAGGCGAACCGGGTGCGCATCAGGCATGAACCCTGCACGATCGCCGGCCGGCATCCGGCAAGCGCGGCGCGATCGCACGCAGTATCCTCGCCGCGTTGGACTTTCCCTCGACCCACGACGGAGTCACACCATGCGCTACAACCCCTTGGGCCGCACCGGCCTGTTCGTTTCGGAACTCTGCCTCGGCACCATGACGTTCGGCGGCGGCGCGGGCATCTGGAACCAGATCGGCGATGTCCAGCAGTCCGACGCCGAGCGCCTGGTCGGCCGCGCGCTCGAAGCCGGCGTCAATTTCATCGATACCGCCGATGTCTACTCGCAGGGCGTCTCCGAGCAGATTACCGGACAGGCGCTCAAGAATCTCAAGATCCCGCGCGAGCAGGTCGTGATCGCGACCAAGGTGTTCGGCGAAATGGGATCGTCGCCGAACGAGCGCGGCGCCACGCGGTACCACATCATGGACGGCGTGAAGGCGAGCCTGAGGCGCCTGCAGCTCGACCACATCGACCTCTACCAGATTCACGCATTCGATCCCGTCACGCCCATCGAAGAGACGGTGCGTGCGCTCGATGCGCTCGTCCGGCAGGGGCACGTGCGCTACGTCGGCGTCTCGAACTGGGCGGCGTGGCAGATCGTCAAGGCGCTTGGCGTGGCGCACCGCGAGGGGCTCGCGCGCTTCGAATCGCTGCAGGCCTACTACACGATCGCGGGGCGGGATCTCGAACGGGAACTCGTGCCGATGCTGGAAAGCGAAGGCCTCGGGCTCATGGTCTGGAGCCCGCTCGCGGGCGGGCTGTTGAGCGGGAAGTACGGGCGCGACAAGCAAGGCGAGACGGGCAGCCGCCGGACCACGTTTGACTTTCCGCCGGTGAATCGCGAACGGGCTTGGGATTGCCTGGACGCGATACGGCCCATCGCCGAGGCGAAAGGCGTGTCGGTCGCGCAAATCGCGCTTGCCTGGCTGTTGAATCAAAAGGCGGTGACCTCGGTGATCATCGGTGCGAAGCGCTTGGATCAGCTCGACGACAACCTCGCCGCGACGAAAGTGAAGCTCAGCGCGGAGGAAATCGGCGTGCTGGACAAGGCGAGCGCGTTGCCCGCGGAGTATCCCGGCTGGATGCTGGCGCGCCAGGGCGAGCAACGGCGCGCGCAACTCAGGCAATCGCGGCAAGGCGACGAGTGAAGGAGGACGGAGGCGCGCCGGCGAAGCATTGCCGTTTGTGATGACTCGATGGTCTCACGGGTCACACGCCCGGACGCTCCGTGCGCGTCCGGGCACGGGGCTCTCTGGCCCGGCAGGGCCCTTAGCTCGCCGCCGAGACCTTCAGGTGGTTCTTCACCGAGGTCACGCCCGAGACCCCTTCCACGACCTGTTTGGCGTTGTCGCGGTCCTCGGCGGTCGGCACGGTGCCCGTGAGCGAGACGACGCCCCTATGCGTTTTCACGTGGATGTGCTCGGACTTGACGTTCTTGGCGCCGAGCAGTTCGGCCTTGACCTTGGTCGTGATCGTTGCGTCGTCAACGTGCTGGCCCATGGATTCCGAGCTGCCGGAAGGCGCGGTGCTATGCGTCGTCGTGGTCTGCGCACCGGCCATCAGTGCGAACGTCATGCAGGCGGCGCCGGCCGCGGTCTTGAGAATCAGGATGCGCTTCATGGCTGCTCCTTTTCTGGTTGCGGTCGCTGGTTTTCCCGCAAGGTTCGTGCCGCCCAACGCTCGATGCGCGCAGCGCTCCATTGAAAGCCCGCTGGAAGCTGCTGCAACGCGCCGCCGTTCAGGATGACAGCGCAGTCTGCGCGGTCTGGGTTTCCGTCCTCCGCCGGACACAATTTTCCGCATGCGTTGTAAAAATCTCCACGGTCGAGCCGCGAAAACGGTGTGCGAACCGGGCTGTGCAAGTGGCGATCCCGTTTGAGAACAGGGGCTTGTGAAAACTGGCATGGGTGTTGCGTCAGGGCGATCACCTACTCAATTCAACACAAACGGGATTGCCATGCCTTCCATCGCGTTACACGCGCGCCAGCATTTGGCGCTCACGCCGCGTCTTCAACAGGCGGTGAGGCTGTTGCAACTGTCATCGCTCGAATTTCAACAGGAACTGCGCGAAGCGCTCGATACCAATCCGTTCCTGGAATACGTGCCACCCGCCTCGGAGACAGGCGAGGCCGCCGAAGCGGCCGATGGCGCCGCGGGCATCGGCTCCGCAGCCGCCCCAGTGGCCGAGGCCCCGGCCATCGCAACAGACGGCGCGGTCGAGTCCGGCCTCGATGCCGGCATGGCCCAGGACGCGGCCCCGTACTCCGAACCCTCGTACGGTGAGGGCGAGTCCGCCTACAGCGACGACGGCTCGGGCTACACCGCCGAGTTGCCTTCTCCGGGCGGCCTGCGCACCTCGAGCTATCGGGGGGGCGAGGATGGCGAATCCGAAGCTTCCGACTGGGTGCGTGTGCCGATTTCGCTGCGCGAGCAACTGCATGACGCGCTGCGTCTGTCGCCGCTCGACGACCTCGACCGCGCGGCGACGCAGGTCGTGATCGAGGCGCTCGACGAGGACGGCTATCTGCGCCAGGATCTCGCCGATCTCGCCGACGGGGAGGGCGCCGACGACGGACTCGACGAGGACCGTCTGCGCGTGGGATTGCGCGTGGTGCAGACGCTCGATCGCCCGGGCATCGGCGCGCGTTCGCTTTCCGAGTGCCTCGCGCTCCAGCTCGACGCCATGCCTCACGACACGCCGCATCGCGAACTCGCCATGCAGATCGTCACGCAGCACCTCGAACGTCTCGCGCGCCGCGAACATGGCGAACTGCAGCGGCAACTCGGCTGCGACGCCGCCTCGCTGCAAGCCGCGATCGCGCTCGTGCGCCGCCTCGACCCGAAGCCTGGCAACCACTACGGGCGCGCGGACGGCGGCTATGTCGTCCCTGACGTGATCGTGCGCCAGGTGCGCGGCAAGTGGGTGGTGAGCGTGAACCCTGCTATCGAGCCGCGCGCTCGCATCCACAAGCTTTATGCGGAGATGTTCGCGCGCTCGGACCAGACGAGCCGCTCGCCGCTCGCCCAGCAGTTGCAGGAAGCGCGCTGGCTGATCCGCAATGCGCACAAGCGCTGCGAGACGATCTTGCGCGTGGGCGAGTGCATCGTCGCCCGGCAGAAGGCTTTCTTCCAGTACGGCGAAATCGCGTTGCGCCCCATGCTGCTGCGCGACGTCGCCGACGAACTCGGGCTGCACGAATCGACCGTCTCGCGTGCGACCGGGAACAAGTACATGGCCACACCGCGCGGCATTTTCGAGTTCAAGCGCTTCTTCCCGCGGGAACTGGAAACGCGCACGGGCGGCACGTGCTCGGCGGCGGCGGTGCGCGCGCTCATCAAGGAGATGATCGACGCCGAGGATCCGCGCGATCCCCTTTCCGACGTCAACCTGACGCAGGAACTCGAAAAGCAGGGCGTGCAGGTGGCGCGTCGCACGGTCACGAAGTATCGGCAGATGATGAAGCTGCCAGCGGCCGAGATGCGGCGGCAGATTTGAGGCGCGACAAACGATGAAAGCTAACGCGTGCCCAGACGTTCGATCAAGGCCATCGCCGCCGCCGGGTTCCGTTCCTTGAAGCCGCTGATGACGTAGAGAAAAACGTCCCGGCCAGTTTTCGCGGCGACCGGCTTCGCATAGGTCGGGAGATCGCCGGGCGTCTCGCCGCGCGACCAGGCAAGCGCGCGCTCGGCCCAGCGGTCGAGATCGGCGGATGCATAGCCTTGCGCGTGGCTCTGCGCAGTGCCCATGATCCGTGCATAGACGAATGGCGCGCTGATATCGGCGATCAGCGGGTAATCGGAATCGCCGGAGACGACGATGGCCGCATTGTGCTCGCGGGCGAGCGCGACGAATTCCGGCGTACAAAAGCTCGCATCGCGGACTTCGAGCGCGTGCCGCAGCGGACGGCCGTCGCCCTCGCGCGGTAGCAGTTCGAGAAATCTCGCGTAATCCTCAGGATCGAATCGCTTGCCCGGCGCGAGCTGCCAGTTGATCGGCCCGAGCTTGCCGCGCAGGTTCAGCACGCCGCCGTTCATGAAACGCGCTATCGCGGCGCCGGCTTCGGCCAGCACGCGGCGATTCATTGCAAAGCGGGGACCCTTCACGGAGAAGACGAAGTCGTCGGGCGTTTCATCGTGCCAGCGCCTGAAGCTTTCCGGGCGCTGCGCGCCGTAATACGTACTGTTGATCTCCAGCGTCGAGAGATGGCGGCTTGCGTACTCCAGTTCGCGGCGCTGCGCGAGTCCCTTGGGATAGAACGCACCGCGCCACGGCGCATAGATCCAGCCGCCGACGCCCACGCGAATCTGGCCCTGCCGGGATTTCGAACGGGATGAAGACGCCATCGGAACTCCACTGCCGTTGCCGGAAGGCGCAGTGTAGCGCAACGCTGCGGCCGCGCCACGGTCGTCGCGTCGGCGCGCGTGTCGGCATTCGTCGGCCATTTTAGGCATCGTCCGATATTTTCTTGTCGGCTGGGAGGCTACTGTAGTTGTGTCAGACAACCTCATATGGATCATCAGATGTCTTCCCGCATATCTCCGGAACTGACAGATGCGCAATGGCGCAGCATCGAGCCGATGTTTCACGAAATCCGCGTCGATCCTCGTCGTCGCGGGCGCCCTGCACATAATCCCCGCCTCGTTTTCGCGGGAATCCTCTGGGTGCTGGCGACCGGCTCGGTCTGGTCGAAAATGCCCGAGTGCTATCCCGATTTCCGAACCTGCCATCGCCGTTTCAAGGTGTGGTTCGAGGCCGGCCTTGTCCATCGCGCCATGGAACGTCTGCACGGCGAGGAAGGGCTGCTGCTGTGCGAGGCGATCTCTGCGCGCATGCGGCCGTGGTCTGCGCCGGTCGGCCGCAGGCCACGCTTTCCGGTCGCTTCCACGCTGCGCTGGCCGCTCGTGCGTCCGTTCGTCGAGCGTTGATCGTCGAGCGTTGATCGTCAATCGTTGATCGTCGAGCGGGCAGCTGCTGGGTTCCGGCAGCGGTTGATGGGTCCGCTGGTGGGTCAAATTTTCCCGCCTTCCGCGTGCAGGCGCTCGAACAACGGCGCCCACCATTGCGGACGCGAAAACGCCTCGATTGCCACATCGGTATCAAGATCGACGGTGTGCTGCCGCTCCTGCGCGTCGAGCGCATCGGCTTGCGCGATCTGTGCGGCGAGCACTTCAGCGCCCGCGTCGGAAGCGTTTCGCGGCCCGCGCGCACGCGCATTCACGCGCTCGGCAAGTCGAGCATGCGGTGCGTGGAAGTTCAAGATCAGCATCGGCCGGTTCAGCTCGTGCGCGAGTGCTGCGAAACGCGCACGATGCGCTGCCTTCAGAAACGTAGCATCCACGAGCGTCGTATAGCCCGCGTTAAGGACATCGCGCACATGCGCGACAAGACGTTGGTAGTGGGCGTCGAGCGCGGCTTGGGTGTAGGCGCCTGGCGGGAGTGCGTCGAGCGCGGGCGCGGCGAACGGCGCGCGGCGCTTTCGTTCCAGATCGCTCGATACCCTGATGGCCCCGCTCATGTCGGCGAGCGCACGGCTCGCGACCGATTTTCCCGAACCCGAGAATCCGTGGCACAGCAGAAGCCACGGCGCACGCTCGCGCATGTCACGCGCCTCGTTTGCCGCCAGGTTGAGGTACGACGTGATGCCGCGTGCGGCAGCGGGCGCGTCGCACATTTCAGGCGGCTCGGCCTTGAGCAACGCCACCCGTGCCCGCACAAGCGCGCGATAGACGACGTAGAGCCGCAACGCCGCGAGTCCCGCGAAATCCCCCGTTGCTTCGAGGTAGCGATTGAGCAAACGATGCGCGTGCTCTTCGTCGCCGTGCGCGCGCAGATCCATCAGCAGGAAGGCGAGATCGCAGGTCACGTCGATCCAGCGCAGCTCGTCGCTGAATTCGATGCAGTCGAACATCAATGCGTGCTGGCCGCTTCGCACGATATTGTCGAGATGGAGATCGCCGTGGCAGGCGCGCACGTACCCCTGCGCGCGACGTGAGTCGACGTGGAGCGCGAGTCTCGCGAGTTCGCTTTCGCACGTTGCGCGCAACGCCGACCGACCCACGGCATCGGCGGTGCGCGGGTCGTCTTCGAGAGGCGCGAGCGCCGCGAGGACCTGGTCACGCAGCAATGCCGCGGAGCCGAGCCGTGCCACGGGCGCCCGCGGCCCATTGCCGGCCCGGCGCGCGTGGCGATGACTAGCGGCCAGCTTCGTTGCAGCCGCATCGATGTCCGAAGCGCTCAGTTCGCCGTGCGAGAGCAGGTTCGAAAACAACAGGCGCTGGTCGAAGCGTCGCATGCGGACCGCATAGTCGATGACTTCCGCGTCGTCGCGTCGGGGAGCAGGCGCCCGTTTGCAGATGCCACGCCCGAGTCGGCAACGCCGTCCATCGAAAAGCAACTGGCGAACATCGCAATAGATCCGTCCCGCAAACGGCGCATTCAGGCGAATTTCAGCTTCGCAGCATCGGCGTCGAGCTTCGAGTCCAACGAAATCGACAAAGCCGAAATCGACAGGCTTCATGATCTTGTACGCATACCGCCCGGCGAGATAGACGACGGAGATATGCGTTTCGATGCGCACGACGCGCCCGGCCGGATGCGCGTAGGTCGACGCGCGCGAGAGCGCCGCGTCCACGAGGCGGCCGTGGCGGTGCGCCGCGCGCAGACGGTTGAGGACGTGGCGTGAGGTCGGGTTGTCGGACATCGGCATGAATAGCTTGGGAATCCGGGGGCGGCAGCAATGCGGCGTACGGACGAGCATACACGCGAGCGGGTGCCTGAAGCCCGTTGTGCGGCATAGCGCCGCCTTGACTGAAACGGCCTGCGAGGACACCGGGATATTGCACGTTTTGTGCGATCCGGCGAGGCTGCGCGATACTGTCAAGTTCAACCAAAGGGGAAGCTCGAAAGACATGGCGCATTTCGACGTATTCAACGGCGACGCGGACGGCATCTGCGCACTGCATCAGCTGCGCCTCGCAAGGCCGCGAGAGGCGACGCTCATCACCGGCGCGAAGCGCGACATCGCGCTGGTCGGGCGCGTGCCCGCCCGGCCGGGCGACTCGCTCACGGTGCTCGACATTTCCTTCGACGTAAACCGCGCGGCGCTCACGGCGCTGCTTGCCAAGGGTATCGAGGTCGAATATTTCGACCATCATCATGCGGGTGACCTGCCCATATGCACGAATCTCGTGGCGCATATCGACACCACGGCGCAGGTCTGCACGAGCGTGCTCGTCGACCGGCACCTCGCGGGCCGCTACCGGGCGTGGGCGATCGCCGCCGCGTGGGGCGACAACCTCCCGGACACCGCGCGCGCCCTGGTGCAGCAGGCCGGGCTCGACGCCGCGCAGGCCGGGCAGCTGCGCGAACTTGGCGAGTCGATCAACTACAACGCCTACGGCGACTGTGTCGAAGACCTCGTGATCGCGCCGCTCGATCTGTACGCTGCGCTGAAGCCGTACGCGAGCCCGTTCGATTTCATCGCCGCAGAGCCCATCGTGGGGCAACTTGCCCGTTGTCGTCGCGACGACCTCGAACTGGCCCAGGCCATTGCGCCGCTCATCGCGCTGCAGTACGGCAGTGTGTGCGTGCTGCCCGATGAGCCGTGGGCGCGGCGCGTACGCGGCGTGTTCGCCAACGTCCTCGCAAACGAGGAGCCTTCGCGCGCGCACGCGGTGCTGAGCGTGAACCCGGACGGCAACTATGCGGTGAGCGTGCGTGCGCCGCTCGCCCAGCCGCGCGGCGCGGACGAGCTCTGCCGCGCATTCCCCGGCGGCAACGGCCGGGTGAGTGCGGCAGGCATCGACTGTCTCGACTCGAAGCGGCTCGATGCGTTCGTCGCGGCGTTCGCGCGCGTCTTCGGGCGCTCCAAGCCAGTGTCGGCGTGATTTCACCTGACCTGACCCGAGCGCGGCCGGGCAGACCCGAGACGATTCGCCGCCGCTTGACGAGACGTGCATGCGCCAGCTGCGGTTGCGAATCGGGCACGCGGCACGCGATGAGCCGCCCGACCGCCTAACATGGTTTCATGAGGGTCGATGCGGCGCGAGGGCCGCACCCAGGCGAGGAGGATGGCGATGCGGGCAATGGTGTTCGACGGCGGGAATCCGCGGCTGCGTGAAGCGGAGTTACCCGACCCGGCGCCGGGCGAGGGCGAACTGCTGCTCGACGTCCGCGCGTGCGGCGTGTGCCGCACCGACCTGCACGTCGTGGACGGCGATCTTGAGCACCCGAAAAAGCCCGTCATTCCCGGTCACGAGATCGTCGGCACGGTCGCGGCGCTCGGGGCGGGCGTGACCGGTTTCGCGACCGGCGACCGCGTGGGCGTGCCATGGCTCGGTCACACCTGCGGCCATTGCCGCTTCTGCGCCGACGGGCGCGAGAACCTCTGCGACGCACCCGGCTTCACCGGCTACACCATCGACGGCGGCTACGCCACGCGCACCGTCGCCGACGCCCGCTACTGCTTTCATCTGCCGCGCCAGTACAGCGACGTCGAAGCCGCGCCGCTCCTGTGCGCGGGGCTCATCGGCTATCGGTCGCTCGCGATGGCGGGTGACGCGCAACGCATCGGCATTTACGGTTTCGGCGCGGCGGCGCATATCGTCGCGCAGGTCGCGCGTCAACAGGGGCGCACGGTCTACGCGTTCACGCGTCCCGGCGATACGGCGGCGCAGCAATTTGCCCGGCGCCTTGGCGCGGCATGGGCGGGCGGCAGCGACGAACGCGCGCCCGAGGCGCTGGACGCGGCGCTGCTGTTCGCGCCGGTCGGCGCGCTCGTGCCCGCCGCGCTGCGCGCCGTGACGAAGGGCGGCACGGTCGTGTGCGGCGGTATCCACATGAGCGACATTCCCTCGTTTCCCTACGCGTGGTTGTGGGAGGAGCGGCGCATCGTTTCGGTGGCGAACCTCACGCGCGAGGACGGCACGACCTTCATGGCGATCGCCGCGCGCCACAAGCTCGAAATCGAAACCACGCCGTATCCGCTCGTGCGCGCCAACGAGGCGCTGGCCGATTTGCGCGAGGGGCGGCTGACGGGTGCGGCGGTGCTCACGATGCGATGAGCGTGCCGCCGCCGGGATCCATGGCGCGGTCGATTCAATGGGATGGCGAAGGTGACGCTCGGTGACGGAATGGCGACAACGCGTCGCACCGACCCGTGCGCGCATCCGCACCCAAATGCGCTACAAAGATTTTTAGATGGCGCGCGCTCCGAGAGCCGGCGCGCCTTGCAACGGCCGGCCGACCGTCGCGCGGGACGCTCACGAAGTCCGCGCGCGGCCATGCCGCGCATCATGGGCGACGCCCGGGAGGTCCACGATGTACAAGCAGATTCTGGTAGCGGTAGATGGCAGCCGTAGCGGCCGGCGCGCACTGGACGAGGCCGTGAAGATCGCGAAGGCGACCGGCGGCACGGTCCAGGCGCTTTGCGTGGTGCGGCATCCGGCGCGGCTCGCGGACGTGAGCGCCGGTTTCGCGGAGGAGCAGGTGCGCAGCTCGGCCGAAAACGATGCCGCGACGGCGGCGCTCGAAGAAGCCAGGATGGTCTTCGCGCAGGCCCAGGTGGCGGGCACCACGCGCGCGGCGGACGCCAGCGGCGAGGAGATCGCCGTGGTGATCGCGCGCATCGCTGCGGAGGACGGCGCGGATCTCGTCGTGATGGGCACGCGCGGCCTTTCGGGCGTGAAGCGACTGTTGCTGGGGAGCGTGGCCGAATCGTTCCTGCGCATGGCGGACCGGCCGGTCATGCTGGTGCGCGACGAAGAGGTGTCGGCGGCCTGAATCGGGCGCCCGGCTTCACTGGCCGATCACCCGGCCGACCCACCTCCCCGTGAGCGGAGAGGGCGCGATCGGCCGGTAAGCATTTGCGGAACTTTTGTCCGCCCGGACTCCCGTTATCTTTTGCGTTCTCGCTGCATGCTTTCGGCGGCCTGGCGATCGGTCGCGAATAACTGCGAGAAACGTCGTTTGAATCGCTGCGCATCAGCCATCCCGCAATGTGACGCGATCACGCGGCGAATTGACCAATCGCCACGCGCGAACCCATCTTCGTGCCTATGATGTTGGCTTGGGCCGGCTATCTTGTGAACACGCGGCACTCCGAAGCATTTCGTCCACCATCGTCGCGCGTGAAGCGCTTTCCTTTCGCTCGCCGCAGTTCCGCCGCGGTCCCCGACCGCGGCAAATGCATTGGGCCGTGAGCCGGGCGCAAACTACTTATGGAGGAGATTGACATGCCAGCTGCTTCCCCATTCTCATCCGGTGCGCCGCTTGGCGCCGCATTTGATACCTACCGCACCAGTGCCAATGCTGCGCTGCAATGGCTCGTTGGCCAACAGGAATGGCGCGAGCGGGTTCTGAAGCTGGAGCAGCGCCGCGTCGAGCGCGATCGCGAAGCGCTGCAGGGCGCCATCGAGGCGCTGCGCACCGCGCGCGACTGGACCGATTTCGCGATCGCCACGCAATCGGTGTGGCGCGAGTATGTCGGCGCGTGCACGTCCCTCTGGCAGGAAGGCGCCGCGGCGGCGATGCAAGGCGCGAGCATGTGGTCCGACACGGCCCGCGACGTCACGCAGCAGTGGCAGCAGGCCTGCGCGGGTGCGCAAGCAGGGGCAGCCAACGCACCGGGCGCGCTGCCGATGCGCGAGTGGATGGCCGCTTTCGAACGTGCAATGAACAGCGCGACGAACGGCGCCGCTTATCCGGCGAGTTCCTCGGGCGCCGGCCGTGCCCAGGGTGCGAACGCAGGGGGAGGTCAGCATGGCCACTAAGCGCGTTGCCTTCGTGACGGGCGGCATGGGCGGCCTCGGCGAAGCGATCAGCCGGCGCCTGCATGACGCGGGCATGACCGTCGCCGTCTCGTGCTCGGCCGCGAGCCCCCGAGCGGATGCCTGGCTTGCCGCGGAGCGCGCGGCGGGCCGCGACTTCGGCTGCCATGAAATGAACGTCGCCGACTGCGAGGCGTGCGAGCGTGCGGCGCAGCAAGCGCTCGGCGATCTCGGGCAGGTCGATGTGCTCATCAACAACGCCGGCATCACGTGCGACCGCAGTTTCGTGAAGATGTCAAAAACCGATTGGGACAGGGTGCTGCGCACCGACCTCGACGCGCTCTTCAATGTGACGAAGCCGTTCTTGCCCGGCATGATCGAGCGAGGCTTCGGGCGCATCATCAATATCGGCTCGGTCAACGGCTCGCGCGGCGCGTTCGGGCAGACCAACTACGCCGCGGCGAAGGCGGGCATGCATGGTTTCACGAAGGCGCTCGCACTGGAAGTGGCCAGGAAGGGCGTGACCGTCAATACGGTGTCGCCGGGCTACCTCGCCACGCAGATGGTGGAAGCCGTGCCGAAGGACGTGCTGGATTCCCGCATCCTGCCGCAGATTCCGGTGGGCCGCCTCGGCCAGCCGGCCGAGGTCGCGGCGCTCGTGGCGTTCCTCTGCTCGGACGACGCGGCGTTCATCACCGGCGCCGACATCGCGATCAACGGCGGCATGCACATGCAATGACGTGCCGCGCGGTCAAGAATTTTTTTGGCTGCATCGAGAAGGGGGCTTGTAAACGGACCAGGTGCCTGCATGTTGGAACCATGAGCGGCATCGGCCGCGCGGCGAGAGCGGCGCGTTTCGTTGCCGCCGATTTTCCATCGGCGTCCGCAGCGGGGCATTGCGCACCGGCGCCGACCGTGTGGAAATTGAGGAGTCCGTTGCAGTGCATATCGTTGCGCGGGTAAGGAAACCGTTCGGTCCATGGAGGCATCAATGAGCAATATCTCTCGCTGTGATCCGTTTTCGCTGGACGGTGTGCCCGATCTGTTTCAGGGACTATTCCGTCCGTTGCGCGCGGCGGGCGTGGAAACACAGGCGGCAAGCGTTCGCGTCGACGTGACGGAAGACGAGGCCGGCTACACCGTAAAGGCCGAAATGCCCGGCGTAGAGAAGAAGGATATCGACGTCAAGATCGAGGGAAATCTGGTTTCGATTGCGGCAAAAGTCGAGCGGGGCGGCGAGTTGAAGGAAGGCGAGCGCGTCGTGCGCCGTGAACGGTATTCGGGCAGTGTGAGCCGCGCATTCACGCTCGCTGCGGAAATCGACGATGAAAAGGCGAGCGCCCAATACAAGGACGGCGTGCTAACCCTTACGCTGCCGAAGCGGGCGGCTGGGGCCCGTAAGCGCCTCGAAATCAACTAAGGCCGCAGCGATCTCGGCCGGCGGTGCGCAACGGTGTCTCATGCAGCTGCGCGCCGTTTTCATTTTCCTCATGCTCAGGTGCTTTCGTGTCGCGGCGGGCAACGCGTCATCGATGTTCGGCGCGTAACACGGTGCAACACAACTGTAGCGAAACTGTCCGATTGACTCGCTATGCTGGGCAAGACTGCTAAATGCAGGACTGGAGAAATCCGATGCTCAGCCACCATGAACTGGCGACGTTACTGCTGATCCGCGACGCGAACACGCCCATACAGACGCTCGATTCCGACTTTCTGGCGCTTCACCGCTACCGGCTCGTCGAAATGGACGAAGCGGGCGGCGACTCCACATTGCGCCTCACCAACCGCGGCCGCGAACTGCTGCGGCGTCTCACGCATGAGGGCGACGAGCGCAGTGCTTGAACCGGGGCCTCTTGCATGAGGCGAGGCCAGGTCTCGCGCATCGAGCGATGTGGAGTGCGTTGCGCTACGCTCGTTACATCCGTGTATTGCGGCGCATGGTTCGCTACGGCACAGTGCTGGTCCTTTGATGCAGCGAGGTTTCCGGGCTTCGCGCCACGAAGCCCGCAATCGAGCCCGCCCAGCCCGCCTTTCGGCTACTCGTTCCCGCCGTAGCCAAGTGTGGCTGGGTCGGAGTTCTTGAAGATCAAGTAGAACGGCGACTGCAACGGATTGCCAGCCGGTGCAACAATGTCACAGACCTTTGTCTTGACGAGGTTTGCAAGGGAGTATGCACCGCCGCGTAATCAAAGAAGCAAGGGGTTTCATGTAAGCCTCCAATTGTATAGGACTACAAGCGACGATGAATAACGTTGTCGATGCCATGAATCGGAGGCGCTGCTCTGCAAAACGCAAATACAGGATAACGAACCAATGAGGAACTGATTTAAACGATAAAATCAGTGTTTTTTATATTATTAAGCTGATTCGCGGGCGGCGGGAAAGGCCTGGCACTCGAAGCAAGGCATGCTTTTCGTGTTGCCTATGTCAATCTATTTTCGGGCATCGGAGAGGGCTCCCGATTGCCGAAGGACGGGAAGTCGCTATTGCTACCCCACGTGAACTATATTGGCTCGACTTACGATTCGCCTCCATCAAATGATGGAGAGCAACTATGAATACGCTGTCAACGACGCCAATTCGCCCCGCCGATGCGCGCTCTGCCGCGTCTGCAAAATCGCGACCCCGGCGCGCCGAATGGCGTGCCGCGCGTCGTTACCTTACTTGCCGCGTGACTTTTTCTCCAGATAATCGCGCAACACGATCGCGTGATTGCGCTCCGTGTCGTGCGAGCCATAGAGCAGGGTGATGTGCCCCTCGGCGGCCGCCTGGACGAGCGGCTGCCAGGCGTCCGGGCTGGCGTTCAGTTCGGCCAGATAGCGCTTCTTGAATTCGGTCCACTGCTCAGGGTCTTTGTGGAACCATTGGCGCAATTCCGTGCTCGGCGCCACTTCCTTGAGCCATTCCACGTTCGCGAGCCTTTCTTTGCTCAGGCCGCGCGGCCAGAGGCGGTCCACCAGAAAGCAGTGGTGCCCGTCATCGGGCAGGGGTTCGTAGACACGCTGGATATCGATTGCGTGTTTCGTCATCGTCGAGTCCTTCATTGCGGATTGCGCGGATTGCTCATCCCGCGCCGCGGATTTCGTTGGCGCAAAGAGCGCGCCCACGCGTTCCTGCAAGGCCGGCACCACCTCGTGCCCGAACCACGGGTGGCGTTTGAACCAGGCCTGGTTGCGCGGCGAGGGGTGCGGCAGCGGCACGAAGTCAGGCGCGTACTCGCGCCATGCCGCGACGGTTTCGGTGAGGGACGTCTTGCGCCGGTCGCCCAGAAAGTAACGCTGCGCGTACTGGCCGACCAGCAGCGTGAGGCTTACGTGCCCCAGCTGTCCGACGAGCTCTTCGTGCCAGAGCGGCGCGCATTCCGGGCGAGGCGGGTTGTCTCCGCCGCTGCCGCGGCCGGGGTAGCAAAAGCCCATCGGCACGAGCGCGACCTGGGCGGCGTCGTAGAACGTCTTGCTATCGACGCCGAGCCAAGCGCGCAGGCGCTCGCCGCTTGCATCGTCCCAAGGAATGCCCGATGCATGAACCTTCGCGCCGGGCGCCTGGCCCACGATCAAGAGACGCGCCGTCGCGCTCGCCTGGAGTACCGGACGCGGGCCGAGCGGGAGCGCGTGCGCGCAGGCGCGGCACGCGCGGATTTCCGCGAGCAGTTCTGGGAGAGGGCGCAGCGCTCGGGTAGTCGGCACGACAGGCGGAGGAAATGAGCGGGACAACCAGTCTACCAAAGGGGTTGCCTTCCGATAGGCGGGCATCGTCCGTGATGCCGCCCGGCGAACGGGACGCAGCCTGCCCGGCTTCGCCGACTCGCTGCCGATCGCGTATCGATGGCGCGCTGCGTCATGTTCGGGAGGCCATTTGCGCTTTTCCTGTACTCTCGCCAGTGGTCAATCCCGAACGGAGCCGCGATGCCTGCCGAAGCCGAGCCGTCAACCCGCACCGAACCCTTGCTCGTCGATCTCGCGCTGCAAGGCGGCGGCTCGCACGGCGCGTACACATGGGGCGTGCTCGATCGCCTGCTCGATGAGCCCTGGCTGCAGATCGAGGGCATCTCGGGCACGTCGGCCGGCGCGATGAATGCGGCCGTGCTCGCGAGCGGCCATGCGCGCGACGGCGCGGCGGGCGCGCGCGACGCACTCGAGCGCTTCTGGCGCCGCGTCGCCGACGCCGCGCGCTTCAGCCCGTTCCGGCGCGGCCCCATCGACGTGCTGCTCGGCCGCTGGACGCTCGATCATTCGCCGATGTTCGTCGCACTCGACATGATGGCGCGCGTGGTGTCCCCTTACGACCTGAACCCGGGGAGGGTGAACCCGCTGCGCGCGATCCTCGCCGAGATCATCGACTTCGACGCGCTGCGCAACTCCCGCATCAAGCTCTTCGTCACGGCCACGCGCGTCAGCAACGGCCAGGCGCGCGTGTTCCGCAACGCCGACCTGACGCCCGACGCGCTGCTCGCCTCGGCGTGCCTGCCCACGCTCTTCCAGGCCGTCGAAATCGACGGCGAGGCCTACTGGGACGGCGGCTACACGGGCAACCCCACCATTACACCGCTCATCCGCGAGACCGCTGCGGTCGACGGCATCCTCGTGCAGGTCAATCCAGTGGAGCGCGCGGGCACGCCGCGCTCCGCGCGCGACATCATCAACCGCATGAATGAGATCGCGTTCAATTCGCCGCTCATCAAGGAGTTGCGCATGATGGCCCTGCTGCACAAGGTCGCAGACGCGGGCAGCGAGGAAGGCCGCCGCTGGGCCAACATGCGCCTGCATCGCGTGCATAGCGAGAAGCTCGCCACGCTCGGCGCCTCGTCGAAGCTCAACGCGGAGTGGTCGTTCATCTCGATGCTACGCGACGAGGGCCGCCGTGCCGCCGACGACTTCCTTGCGCAGCACGGCGCGCAGCTCGGCAAGACGTCGACGTTCGATTTCGAAGCGCTGCTCGACGGGGTGCTCCAATGAGCGCCGGCGCGTTGGTCATCGGACTCGGGGGCATGCTCGCGAGCCTCGCGCTCCTCATCTGGCTTGCGTTTCGCGGCTGGAGCGTGCTGCTGCTCGCGCCGCTGTGCGCGATGGTGGCCGCGCTCGTTTCGGGCGAGCCGGTGCTCGCGCACTGGACACAGACGTTCATGTCGAGCACGGGCCGCTTTCTCGCGCAGTTCTTCCCGATCTTCCTGCTCGGCTCGCTGTTCGGCAAGCTGATGGAAGACAGCGGCTCGGTCGATGCCGTCGCGCGCCTCATGATCGACAAGCTGGGCACACGCCACGCGATCGTGGCCGTGGTGCTGGGCGGCGCGCTCGTCACCTATGGCGGCGTGAGTCTCTTCGTGGCGTTCTTCGTGCTCGCGCCGATGGCGCAGGCTCTCTTTCGCTCCGCCGATATCCCGCGCCGCCTGATGCCTGCCGCGATCATGCTCGGCACGTCCACGTTCACGATGTCGGCGCTGCCAGGCACGCCGGCGCTGCAAAACGCGATTCCGATGCCGTTCTTCGGCACGACGCCGTTCGCGGCGCCCGGCCTCGGCGTCATCGCGAGTCTCGTGATGGCGGGCTTCGGCCTGTGGTGGCTCGGGCGCGCGGCGGCGGCGGCGCGACGCAATGGCGAGGGCTTCGTCGAGCCGGACCACGGCGGCGCCGACGACGAAGCGCGCGGCAAGTCCTCGCTCGTGCGCGAGCGCGCGAGCCTCGCGCAGGCCTTCGACCCTGCCGAGATCGGCACCGGCGCGGCCGTATCGGACCACGCCGGACCGCCAGCGCCGTTCGTCGCGCTTGCGCCGCTCGTCGTCGTGGTGGCGATGAACTTCGTAATGAACGTCGTGGTGTTCCCGCGCATCGACGCTTCGTATCTCGCCGAACCGCGCTGGGGGGCGACCACGCTCTCGGCCGTGGCGGGCGTATGGGGCGTGTCGGTTGCGCTCGCGCTGGGCATCGTCGTGCTGGTGGCGTTGAACCGCAGGCGGCTCGGCACGCTGCGCGACAGTGTAGATGCGGGGGCCAACGCATCGGTGCTGCCGGTGCTCAGCGTGGGCAGCCTCGTGGGCTACGGTGCGGTGATCGCGGCATTGCCCGCGTTCGAGGCCGTGCGCGACTGGGTGCTCGGCATCGGCGGCGGCCCGCTCGTTTCGCTCGCCGTGGCCACGAACCTGCTCTCCGGGCTGACGGGGTCGGCATCCGGTGGCCTGACCATCGCCCTCGACGCGCTCGGCGGCACCTATATGCAGCTCGCTGCCCAGCACGGGATCGATCCCGCCTTGCTGCACCGCGTGGCCGTCATGTCGGCAGGCACGCTGGACAGCCTGCCGCACAACGGCGCCGTGGTCACGCTGCTGGCCGTGTGCGGCTCGACACACCGCGAGAGCTACGGCGACCTCGTGGTCGTGAGCATCGTCAGCGCGATCATCGCGCTCGCCGTGGTGATCGTGCTGGGTTCGCTGTTCGGCAGCTTCTGAGGCTTGCACGCGCCGCTGCGGCGAGCGCGCACGCGCGGCACCGGAGCGCGAACGTCCGCAGATGCCCGCGGAGCAGCGGCCGTTGGCAAGGAGGCTTCATGAAATTGCTTGCTGTCCACCCGAGCGGACTGATGTACACGCGCGTATTCCTGAGGCTCGAACCGCTGGGTCTCGAAGCCGTGGCAGGCACGGCGCGCGACGCGGGTCACGACGTGCGGCTCCTCGATTTGCAGGTTCAGACGCACCGCGACCTCATGCGCACGGTGCGTGGCTGGCAGCCCGATGCACTCTGCTTTTCCGGCAATTATCTGGCCAACATTCCCGAGATCATCGACCTTTCGAAGGCCGTGAAGGCCGCGCTGCCTTCGTGCTTCGTATTCGTGGGCGGCCACAGCGTGTCGTTCACCGCGCACGATCTGTTGCGCCATGCCGAAGGCGCGATCGACTGCGTGCTGCGCGGCGAAGGCGAGGCTTCCGTGACTGCGCTGCTCGACGCGGCGGCGCGCGGCGAAGGTCTGCTCGCGGTGCCCGGCGTCGTGACGAGCGAGGGCTCCGGGCCGCCGCCGCGTTTCGTCGAGAACCTCGATCCCGTGCGGCCCGCGCGCGATCTGCTGCGGCAT
Source organism: Paraburkholderia sp. JHI2823 (assembly GCF_038900695.1). Classification (NCBI taxonomy): domain Bacteria; kingdom Pseudomonadati; phylum Pseudomonadota; class Betaproteobacteria; order Burkholderiales; family Burkholderiaceae; genus Paraburkholderia; species Paraburkholderia sp. JHI2823. The sequence continues at coordinate 256,129 of NZ_JAYMRY010000003.1, forward strand.
CGGCGCAAGTATTTCATCGGCACGCTCGATCCTTGCGCCTCCATCGAATTCGCGCGGGGCTGCCCGTGGGACTGCACGTTTTGCAGCGCCTGGACGTTTTACGGGCGCAGCTATCGCACGCGCAGGCCCGAAGTCGTCGTGGAGGAACTGGCGGCGCTGCGCGAGCCGGGCGTGTTCATCGTCGACGATGTCGCGTTCGTGCACGCCGAGCATGGCATGGCGATAGGCGAAGCGATCAAGCGGCGCGGCATCGCGAAGCGCTACTACCTGGAAACGCGCGGCGACGTACTTCTGCGCAACAAGGACGTATTCCGCCTGTGGGCGTCCATCGGTCTCAGGTACATGTTCCTCGGCCTCGAGGCGATCGACGAGGCAGGGCTCAAGGCGTTTCGCAAGCGCATCAGCCTCGACCGCAATTTCGAGGCGCTCGAATTCGCGCGTTCGCTGGGGATCACGGTGGCGATCAACCTGATCGCCGATCCGGACTGGGACCGTGGGCGCTTCGAAACGATACGCCAGTGGTGCCTGGCGATCCCGGAAATCGTCAATATCAGCGTGAACACGCCGTATCCCGGCACGGAGAGCTGGCAGCGCGAGGGCCGCCGGCTCACGAGCCTCGACTATCGCCTTTACGACATCCAGCACGCCGTGGTGCCGACCCGGCTCCCGCTGCCCGAGTTCTACGCGGAACTCGTGCGCACGCAGCAGGTGCTCAACCGCAAGCATCTGGGCTGGACCGCGCTGCGTGGCGCGGCGGGCCAAGCCGCGCACTTGCTCTTGCGCGGCCAGACCAATTTCGTGCGCATGCTGTGGCGCTTCAACTCGGTGTTCGATCCGCGCCTGCAGATGGCCGACCACGCGCGCGACGTCCGCTACGAGATGACGCCGCCGCCCGGCATGAACGGCGCGCAGCAGACCGATATGAAAACCGTCTATATTCATGGTCCCACTGGCCGCAGGGGCCGCAAGATCGACGACGCGACGGAGAAGTTCGTCGACGAGACGCGCATGGGCCTCGGCTGAAGTCTCGTTTGCGCTTTGTCCATCTCGCCGGGTTGTCGGCTCGTTGCCGCTCGAATAAAAATGCGGCGACGGTATCGATCCGCCGCCGCTGCGCGCCGTGCTGCGCGTTGCTCCGTTTTAGCTCTTCGTCGCCGTTTCCATCCAGCCATTTTCCTTGCTGACCTGCGCGACTTCCTTCGCGATCGAGCGGGCCAGTTTGCCGGCGTCCGAGGAGAGCGTGTCCCGCTTCGCTTCGGAGGCGCCGTGGAGACCGCCGCCAACCACGGCCGCCGTCGCGACATGACCCGCAGCCGCGCCCACGCCGGCGGTTTCCGCCATGCCGGGCATATGGCCGCTGTCCGCCTTCGTTTCGAAGCTCAGGAGCGGCTGGGGCGCGGCGCCGTTGGCCGGCTGGTACAGCACGGCGATCGTCGCGCCTACTTCGCTCTTGCCCGCGCCGAGGCCGATCAGCATGCGGCGGCGGCGGCTGCCCGCGTCCATCGAGTCGATGCGGCCTTCCACGATCAGGGCGCTGCGGCCGGCGGGCGCGGGACCATCCATGCGCACGGCGGGCAGGCCGATTTTCTGGAGTTCGCTCACGAGTTGATCGGCGAGATGCTCGCGCGTTTGTTCCGCCGCCTGCTGTTGCTGCTGCGCCGAGGACTCGCCGCTCTCCATCGCCTTGAGCCTGTGCATCATGCCGGTGTTGTCGAGCTGCACCTGGCCGGCGCTGGCGTCGAACGCGTAGACATAGATGACGTCGGCGTGCAGTTGGGGGAACGGTCCGTTCGTCTGCACGACCGGCGCAGCCGATGCGCAGCCGCTCGCGAAAAGCGCGCCCGCGAGAAACGCGGTGCCCGCGATGCGCTTGACCTTGTTGACGAGGAACTGGATGAGCGTTTGCATGTCGATGTCCTTTAACTGAAAGCGTGTCTCGTGTCTGCCGATACTCGCAAATCAGTAAGGATGGCGAACTATCGACCGTGGTGCTTCGGCGTCTGGGCTCCGGTTTGCTACGTTCCGTTGCTCAGGCTCAGGCGCAAGTATGGGGGGGAAGGGCATGTGAAATCCACGCGCAAATTATGTCGAATCATGTCACGTGCGCTCGGCAGGCTGCGCGTCTTTCGGGCCGGCGGCGGGCCGGTTCAGCGGCAGGCGCACGACAGCTTCGAGGCCACCCCCTTCGCGGTCGCGGAAGTTCAGCGAGCCGCCGTGCAGTCGCGCGATTCGCTCGACGATGGCGAGCCCGAGCCCCGAGCCGCCCGAGTGCGTGCGGGCGTTCGCGCCGCGGCTGAAGGGCGATTTCAGACGCTCCAGCGCTTCGGCGCGGATGCCGTTGCCCCGGTCGGCAACGACGATGCAGGCAGCGTCGCCGTCTCGCCGGGTGCGAATCGTCAGACCTGTGCGGCCGTAATTCACAGCGTTCTGCATGAGATTCATCAAGAGGCGCATAACGGCGACGGGCCGGAATTCGAACACCGGCAATTCGCCCTCGTCGAAGTCGAATTCGTGTCCGAGTCCGGCGAAATCGGCAACGAGTTGGCCGGCGAGCGCGTTGAGGTCGCCGGGCTGCGGCGCTTCGCGCTCGCCGCTGCCTGCGTAATCCATGAACTGCTGGAGGATTGTATCTATCTGGTCGAGGTAGCTCTCTGATGAGGCCACGAGCGCATCGTTGCTGCCGCGCGGCAGCGCCATCGCAATCGCGAGGCGCAGTTTCGTGAGCGGCGTGCGGATATCGTGCGAAACGCCAGCCAGCATCAATGCGCGCGTGGCCTCGGCCTGCTGCAGCGCTTCAGTCATCTGGTTGAAAGCGCGGCTCACCTGGGCGATTTCGGTCGGGCCGTCGGTGGGCAGCGGCGCGGGCTTTTCGCCCGCGCTCACGCGCCGCGCCGCGCGCGCGAGCTTGCGCAGCGGCTCGTTGATGTGGCGTTGCAACAGGTAGCCGGCGAGCGCCGCTAGCAGAGCGAGCGCAGCGGAGAGGGCCAACGCGGGGGTGATGCCGCTCGCGCGCACGTCGGCGGTCATCGGGAGTGCGATCCATATGGGCTCGCCCGCCGCGTGAAGGCGGATCCACAGGCGCTCCTGCGCGGCTTCGTCGTCGGTTGCGAGCGTCTTGCCGTCGCGGCTCTCCTCCCAGCGCACCAGCAGGTCGGGCGGCAGATGGCGTTGCAGCGCTTCGACGAAGACGTCGCGCTGCCACGTGCGAAAAAAGTCGCCGAGGCTCGGGTGGGTATCGGCAGGCGTGTCCGGTGGCGCTGCCGCCCGCGCGTTCAGGCGCGCGGTCGCAGTACGGGCCTCGGCGGGCGGCATGGACGCGAGCGTCATATCGAGCAGCTTCACGTAGTCCGCGAAGATGATCGACGCGCGCTCGATGCGCGGGCGCTGCACGAAATGCAGCAGCACGCTGATCGAGCAAATTTGCGAGAACGCGACGAGCGCCACCAGCAGCGCAATGTTGCGCGAGAGGAGCGAGCGCGGAATCCCGAGCCGCATTACGGTTCGACGCCGGCCACCAGCATGTAGCCGATGCCCCAGACCGTCTTGATGAAGCGCGGTTTGGCCGGATCGTCCTCGACGATCTGGCGCAGGCGCAGGATCTGCACGTCGACGCTGCGGTCGAGCGCATTGTGGTCGCGCCCGCGCGCGCGGGCCAGCAGGTTTTCGCGGCTCACCGCGCGATTGGGCGACGAGCCGAGCGCATGAAGCAGCAGCATCTGCGCCGAATGAACCTCGACCGGTGCGCCGTCGCGGTAGAGCGTCTGTTTGCCGACGTCGAACGTGAAGTCGCCGAAGCGCAGCATCTGCGACGTGACGGTCGGTTCGCCCGCGGCCATCTTCTGGCGGCGCAGCAGCGCACGGATGCGCGCGACCAGCTCGTCGGGCAGGAACGGCTTGGCGAGGTAGTCGTCGGCGCCGGTTTCGAGGCCGATCACCTTGTCGGCGGCGTCGCCCTTGGCGGTGAGCATGAGGATCGGCAGCGTCTGGCCTTCGGCGCGCAGGCGGCGGCACACCGTGAGGCCGTCTTCGGGCTCCATCATGAGATCGAGCACGAGCAGGTCGTACGGTTCGCGCTGGAGCAGGCGGTCGAGGCGCTTGCCGTCGGCCACGGCGCGCACCTCGAAGCCCTGGCTCGTGAGGAAGCGCTGCAGCATGTTGCGCAGCTCGGCTTCGTCGTCGAGCACGATGATCCTGCCTGCCTGCTCCATGGGACGCCTCCGGCGTTCATCGGGCTGCTGCGCGCGCTCGCATGAAGTCCTCGATCTGTGCGAGGGTGACGAAACCGGCCTGCTGCGCGTCGATTTCCTCGAAGTGCTGCGCGACCATCGGCATGCCCGCCTGCGCCTGCTCGCGCGTGAGCTTGCCGTCATGCGTGGTGTTCGCGGCGGCGAAGCGGCTCTGCACTTGCGCCATCATGCGCTCGACGCGCGCGCTGCCGTTCGCGGCGCCGCTTGTGGGTCCGCTTGCGGCCCCGTTTGCCGGCCCGTTTGTCGCTCCGCTCGTGGCACCGGCGTTGGCCGGCCAGGCCTCGGCCGACGCCGGCAGCGAAACGGCTGCTGAAACGATACACAAAACGAGCGATGCGATCATCTTCTTCATGATGTTCTCCGTGAGACGGCCGACACAGCTTGCCGGCCGGTTGATTAAAGCGGGTGCGAAACGAAGGAGGAAGGGCGGCGTCTGCGGGAGCGAAGGCGAAGCCGCCTCAGAGGGGGCACGCCCAGTGGGGCACGCCCAGTGGTTCACGCCCAGTGGGCGGGCACCCAGACGCGGCCAACCCAGTGCCCCGGAACCCACACGGCGGGACGTGGCGCGATGTACACGGCGCGCGGCAGCGGTTGCCCCACATAGACGACCTTGGGCGCCGGCGGAGCCACGTAGATCACCTTCGGCGCGGGCGGCGCGACATACACGGTCTTCGGCGCGGAAGGCGCGATATAAACCGTCTGCGGTGCTGGTGCCGGGGCCGGTGCGACGACCACCGTCTTCGGCGCGGGCGGCGGCGGGGCGACGTACACGGTGCCCGGCGGCGGCGTGACGATCACCGGCGCGGGCGCCGGGACACCCACGACGGCGACCGTCGCGCCCGTTGCCGTGACCGTGCCGGCTGTCGAAACCGTACCCCCAGCGACCACGGTCGTGCCGCCGGTGGAAACGGTGCCGCCGTGGACGACGGTCGTGCCGCCGCCCGTCGTCACCACGCCGGTTCCGACGCCCGTGGCGCTGCCCGAGTGGTAGACGCTGCCGCCCTGTGTGCCGGTGACGGTGCCCGATCGATAGCACGTGCTGCCCGCGCAGGCGGTGGACGCCGAGTGCCCGTAAGTGTTGCCGTTACCCGTCGTGACCGTGCCCGTCGACGAGTGCTGGCCGGGCGCGCTGCGCGTCACGCTGCCCGAGGTGCTCGCGCTGCGGCCATCCGAGCCGTCGAGCGAGCCGGTGTGCGAGCAGGTCCCGTTCGCGCAGCTCGTATCGCCCGAGTGCTGGACCGAGCGGCCGTTCGGGCCATAGGCGGTGCCGCTGTTGCTGAACTGGCCCGGCGCGGTGCGCGTGACCGAGCCGCTGTTGGTCGCGACGCCGCCCCAGGGGCCAATCGCGCCGCCCGCATGCGAGCAGGTGCCGCCGCTGCAGGAGCCGTAATGCGCGCCGCTGTAGGTGCCGTGCGGCGTGTAGGCCGTGCCGTGGCCGGACCAGCCCGCAAACGCGGGGGCGCTGGCAAAGCCGATGAGCGCGGCGACGACGAGGGGGAGCGTTTTCATCAGAGGTCCTTGAGGTTCGTTTCCGGGCACGCCGTGGCGTGTCAGCGGGACGAACTATAGGGCGGCCTTCTGCTCCCGTCGCCTCATAAAGGATGTCGCGGTGTTACACGGCGCGAGACGCTGGCCTCGCCCGCCGCACCTGCACGGCGCTGCGGGCAGGTGGCTGCACTGCGCGGGCCGTGCCGCATGACATATCGCGACATACTTTGCGCGTGGTTTTTCGCGCGGTGCGCCACTACAGTGCCTCTCATCCGACGCGCCGCCGGCTCGCTTCCGTGCAATACGCGTCTTCGTTCACCGCGCCCTGCGCGCTCACCGCACACCATCCATCATGCTCACCACCGGAAAAATCGCGCTCTATGTCACGCTGTTCGTCGTCATCGTCTCGCTGATCGAGGCGTGCTTGCTCACCTTCGGCAAGCGCCGCGAACACGACGCGGCCTTCGATTGGTCTGAAGTTTGGCTCTCGCTCGCCGACCTCACGGGTCGCAAGCTCTTCGCACTCCTGCCGCTCTCGCTCGCCACGCCTGTCTTCGATTTCGCGTGGGAACACCGGCTCTTCACGCTGAATTTCGACAGCGTTGCGCTCGTGCTGCTCGTCTTCCTGGGGCAGGAGTTCTGCTATTACTGGTATCACCGCGCCTCGCACCGCATCCGCTTCTTCTGGGCCACGCACGCCGTTCATCATTCACCCAACCAGTTGACGCTTTCGTCGGCGTACCGCCTCGGCTGGACCGGCAAGCTCGCCGGGCCGGTCATGTTCTTCGCGCCGCTCGTGTGGCTCGGCGTGCGCCCTGAAGTCGTGCTCGCTATCCTTTCGTTCAACCTGCTCTATCAGTTCTGGCTGCACAACACGTGGATTCCGAGGCTTGGCTGGCTCGAACATGTGTTCAATACACCGTCGAATCATCGCGTGCATCATGCGTCCAACGTCGACTACCTCGATGCGAATTATGGCGGAGTCCTGATCGTCTTCGACCGCCTGTTCGGCACGTATGTAAAAGAGCGCGCCGACGAGCCGTGCCGTTATGGTCTCGTCACGCCCGTGCGCTCGCGCAATCCGTTCGTCGTCGAATTCGAGCACTGGGCGACGCTCGCGCGCGACGTCTTCACGGCGAAGGACATCTGGACCGCCGTGCGCTACGTGTTCCTGCCGCCGGGCTGGCGTGCGGACGGCGGCGGCGAAACCACCGAGAACCTGCGCAAGCAGCGCGCGCTCGCTACGGTGCGCACGCGAGGTTGATCGAAGCGCGCGCCTCGCGTAACGTGGCCATAGCGGCGCTCGTCTGGATCACGCGAGACTCATTGAAAGAACGTCACTGAAAGAACGTCACTGAAAGAACGTCACTGAAAGAACGTCACTGAAGGAACATCATGGAAACCGGTTTGAATGGCAGGATGGTCGCGGTGACGGGCGGCTTCGGCATTCTCGGCATGGCAACGGCCCAACTGCTGGCCGAACGCGGCGCCCGCGTGGCGCTCATCGGCCGAGGCGCCGCGCCCGATGCGGCGTCGCTGCCTGCCTCGCTCGCTGGCGCGCTTTGCCTCGCTGGCGTCGATCTTGTCGATGCGCAGGCCGCGCAGGCCGCCTGCGCCACGCTGGACGAGCGCCTCGGCGGCCTCGATGCGCTCGTCAACGTGGCTGGCGCGTTTCGCTGGGAGACCATCGGCGAAGGCGACGCGCGCACCTGGGACCTGATGTTCGATTTGAACGTGAAGACGGCGCTCAATGCCTCGAAGGCCGCGCTGCCTTATCTGGTGAAGCGCGGTGCGGGCCGCATCGTCAACATCGGCGCGGGCGCGGGTCTGAAGGCGACGCTCGGCACGGGGGCCTATTCGGCTTCGAAGGCGGGCGTGGCGCGCTTGACGGAAGCGCTCGCTGAGGAAGTGAAGGACAAGGGCATCACCGTGAATGCGATTCTGCCGGGCATCATCGACACGCCGCAAAACCGCGCCGACATGCCGGACGCCGATTTCACGCGCTGGGTGCAACCGCGCGAGATCGCCGCTGTGATCGCTCTCCTGCTGGGCGCGGACGCCCAGGCGATTACGGGAGCGCTTATTCCGGTGAACGGGCGCTTGTAAGCAAGACGCCGCCGGCCTTGCGGGTCGCTCGGGACTACGCAGCGCGGGACTCACGGCACGGCGCGCTAGTGGCCGTGTCCGCCGCCGCCGTGGCCCATGCCGCCACCGCCGCCTTGCCACGTGCTGCCGCCGCCATGCCAGCCGCCGTGGCCCCCGTGCCAGCCGCCATGGCCGTCGCCATGCCAGCCGTGGTGATAGCCGCCGCCACCCCCCCAGATGGCGATACCGCCATACCCCCCGCCGACATATCCGGGGTAGGGGTCGTAACCGTAGGCGTACGGATAGCCGGAATCGTATGGATAGCCGGAATAGTAGGGGTAGCCGTACCCATAGTCGTAATAGCCGGGATAGCCCGGGTAGGGAGCGGCGCAGCCTGCGAGAACTGCGGCCGTCCCCAATGCTGAAATTAGCCGCAACACGATGATCTCCGGAGATATACGTTTGAAACTGTTTGGCGCAGACAGGTTCAGACGCAATTGTGTCCGCTGGTTACCGCGGTCGCCTCTACGCGCGGCCGAACGGCAGACGGTCGAAGAACCGGACCGCCACCATCTTCGTGCCAATGAGCGCAAGCACGATGCCGGGCGGCATGAGACGGTTTTCAGGCGCGCAGCCGCGGCGGTAGCGCTCGCGCGCCGGAAGGCAGCGCGGCTTCGGCGCGAGCGAGCCGCGCCTCCATGGGCAGGCGCGGCATGGCTGCGGGCGCGACCATGCAACGCTTATCCCCGCATCGCCGGCCGAACTCGATGTACGATGCCTGGTCCTATACCCCCAAGGATGAGCGGCCGTGGCCGGCGCAGCAGGCCATGCCCGCTATCCTGTAGCGCCTCGCGCGCGGCCCGTCCGGTCGAGCACCATCGGGCCGACGCAGGCAATCGATGCCACATTTGCACAGGAATCCCCTAATGCGCCGACGTCAATTCCTCCTCAGTTCCAGTGCCGCCCTTGCCGCCGGCGGTCTCGCGCTTGCCGGCTGCACGACGACCCCGCTCGGCTCGCAGAACAGCGCCTCGCAAAACGCGGCGAAGCGCAACTCGATCGACGCGGGCGTCGACGCCACGCTCGCGCGCCTCTACGACACCGTGAGCGGGTCGCAGGAACTGATCTCGAAGTCGAGCGGCGTGCTCGTCTTTCCGCAGGTATTGGCGGCGGGCTTCTGGATCGGCGGGCAGTACGGCACCGGCGCGCTGCGCGTGGGCGGCCGCACCACGGGCTACTACAGCACGGTGGCGGCCTCGTTTGGCCTGCAGATCGGCGCGCAGTCCAAGGCGATCATCTTCGCGTTCATGAATCCGGTCGCGCTCGATGCGTTCACGAACAGCCAGGGGTGGTCGGCGGGCGCGGACGCCACCGTTGCGCTCGTCACCGTGGGCGCGAACGGGAAAGTCGATACCTCGACCGCCACGAGCCCCGTGGAAGCATTCGTGCTGACCAACGCGGGCCTGATGGCCGGGGTGTCGCTGGAAGGCGTGAAGGTGTCGCGGCTCGTCATCTGAAGCGAGCGAGATCAGCAATGAAGGGAGACCCTCGCATGGCGACGCCCACGTACCGCCGCAAGCACAAGATTCACTTCTCGGAATGCGATCCCGCAGGCATCGTGTTCTACCCGCAGTACTTCGTGCTGTTCAACGATCTCGTCGAATCGTGGTTCGACGAGATGCTGCCGCAAGAGGGCTACCACGGTGTGATCGGCGCACGCCGCGTGGGCATGCCGACCGTGCGGCTCGAAGTGGATTTCAAGGCGGTCAGCAAGATGGGCGACGAGGTCTGGCTCTCGCTCGACGTCGTACGGCTCGGCGGGGCCTCGCTCACGCTCGCGTGGGCCTGCACGGGCGTGGACGGCGTGCTGCGCATGGCGGCGCGCCAGACGATCGTGACGACCTCGCTCGACACTCACAAGTCGATCGGCATTCCTGACGATATTCGCATGGCGATCGAAAAGTCGATGGCGGCCCCCACGCGCGAATGACGCCAGGGCAATGATCAGGCGGTCCCGCCGAGCGCCGCCTGCAACGTCGCAAAAGTCTTCTCGTCGGTGCGTTCGAATTGCAGTGGCGTAACCGAAACGCGCCCGGCGTTCACCACGGCCGTTTCGGTGTCGGGCCCGTTTTCGCGCGGACCGCGATTGAAGCGCAGCCAGTAGTAATCCATGCCGCGCGGGTCGATTTGCGGCACGACGTCGATGCCCTGCACGAGCCCGACCCCCTGGCGCGTGACCGTGAGCGGCCCGGCGGCGCTCGCGTCGATATCGGGAAAGTTCACATTGAGGCAGACGGGCGCATCGTGCGCGACGGCAGCGAGGCGGCGTATCACATCGGGCGCGAGCGCGCGGGCGGTGTCCCAGCGCACGCGCTCGCGGTCGCGAAAGGTCTGGCTCAACGCGATGGATGGCAGGCCGAGCAGGAGCCCCGTCATGGCCGCGCCCACCGTGCCCGAGAACATCGTCTCCACGCCGAGGTTGCCGCCGCGGTTGATCCCCGAGAGCACGAGCGAAGGGCGCACATCGCCCATGAGCTGACGCACCGCCATCACCACGCAATCCCCCGGCGTGCCGACCACGCCGAAGCGTCGATCGCCGCGCCGGCTCACGCGCAGCGGCGAATGCAGGCTGATCGAGTGCGAGGTGCCGCTCTGGTCGTGTTCCGGTGCGACGACCCAGACTTCATCGGCGAGTTCGGCGGCTACGGCTTCGAGCACGGCGAGGCCGGGTGCCTCGATACCGTCATCATTAGTGAGGAGCACGCAGGGCAGTTTCGTTTCGGTGGCTGACATGACTGGCTCTTTTTCGTTGCAAGGTCGGGGACAACGCCATTATTCCAGAGTGCGTTCGGGCGCCATATCCGGGATAGACTAGCGCGTCGGCGCCATGAGGCGCGCCCTGCTGTGAGGAGAAGTACGTGAAGCCGCAAGCCATGCCGGACCTTGCCCGCATCCTGTTCATCGTCGCCATACTCTGCGCGCTGACGATCGGCAGCATCTATGTCATGCGCCCGTTTCTGCCGGGGCTCATCTGGGCCACGACCATCGTCGTCGCGACCTGGCCCGCGATGACGGCCATCGAGCGGCGTTGCGGCAACCGCCGCTGGCTCGCCACGCTCGTGATGCTGTTGATCCTGCTCGTCGTGATCGTCCTGCCGCTCTACGAAGCCATCTCGACGCTGGCCTTGCACGGCGGCGAGATCATGGACCTGATCCGCAAGCTGCCTGAATACGCGCTGACGTCGCCGCCGGCCTGGGTCCACGACATTCCCGTGGTCGGCACGCGTATCGTCGACAAATGGCAGGAGTTCTCCGACGCCGGTCCGAGCGGTCTGCTCGCGCAGCTCGAACCCTACGCCTCGATTGCGGCGCACTGGCTGATTGCGCATGCCGCCTCGGTCGGCGTGTTCGTCGTGCACATGTTCATCACCATCATCATCACGGGCATTCTGTATAGCAAGGGCGAGAGTGCCGCCGCGTATGTCACGCGGTTCGCCATTCGCGTCGCACCGGCTTATGGCGAGCAGGCCGTCAAGCTCGCGGGCGCTTCGATTCGCGCGGTGGCCCTTGGCATCGTCGTGACGGCGATCCTGCAGTCGGCGCTCGGGGGCATCGGCCTGTGGGTGGCGGGAGTGCCGGGAGCGGCCGTGCTCACCGCCTTGATGCTCATGCTCTGTCTCGCGCAGATCGGCCCGACGCTGCCGCTGCTCGGCGGCGTGATCTGGCTGTTCATGCACGATGCACATCTCGCGGCCATCCTGCTCGCGGTGTGGGCCGTGATGGTCGCGATGCTCGACAACCTCGTGCGTCCCGTTCTGATCCGGCGCGGCGTCAACCTGTCGATGCTGCTGATTCTCACCGGCGTGCTCGGCGGGTTGTTCGCGTTCGGCATCGTCGGGCTCTTCATCGGACCGGTGATTCTCGCCGTTTCGTCCACTTTGCTGACCGCGTGGATAGGCGATACGGCCGCTGGCGCACGCGGCGCCGGCGAGGCGGCAGCCATCAAGACGCCTGATCGAACAAGATAGCGCGACCCGCAAGCCGTTCGTCTCCTTGACGACGCGCCGTTCGATTCGACGTTACGATGACGTCTGAACTTCAGTGCGGCATTCGTTAGAGCATTCAGGCGGCGCTCCTGCGGGCACCCTTCGTGCGGCCCTGGTCCTCGGTCCGCGCACGTCCGCGCGTCGCGCACCGTTTCCAGGAGACGAAATGGCTCAGTTCAACTGCGATATCTGCGGCGTGCGCCCCGCGACGGTGCGGGTCGCCGTGTTGCAGGACGGCAGGCGGCGTTTTCTCGACGTTTGCGACTATCACTACGCGCAACTCACGCGGCATCAACGTACCTTGAGTCCACTGGAGGCGCTGTTCCGCGGTTCACAGCAGACGGACGGCGCGGGTGGAACGTCGCCCGAGCTTGCGCCCCAGGCCGTGGAAGCCGGCGACGGCGCCAGCGTCGAGCGCTATTTGAGCGACGTGGCGCGCGAATTGCTGCAGCGGGCTGCCGAGCGGGCCGTGCAGTTCGGGCGCCGCGAGGTCGACACGGAGCATCTGCTCTACGAACTCGCGGGCAACGACGCGGGCGCGGCAATTCTCAAGCGCCTCGGCATCCAGCCAGACGACGTGCGCGCATTCATCGACGCCAATGCGCAAAAGCGCGAAGGCGTGGGCGTGCCCGAAGACGGCCGCATCGGCGTCTCGCCGCGCCTGAAGGGCGCACTCGACCGCGCCTTTCTCGTCTCGCGCGAACTGGGACACAGCTACGTGGCGCCCGAGCATCTGCTCTTCGGGCTCACACAGGTGCCGGAAAGCTTCGCGGGCTATCTGCTGTCGCGCTACGGCGTCACGCCCCAGAACGTGCTGCAGCGGCTCGTGGAAGCCCAGGGCGACAAACGCGAGCGGCCCGCTGCGAAAGGTCCGAGCGCGACGCCGCAACTCGACCAGTACAGCCGCGACCTCAGCGCGCTTGCGAGCGAGGGCAAGCTCGACCCCGTGATCGGCCGCTCGAGCGAGATCGAGACCGTGGTGGAAGTGCTCGCGCGCCGGCGCAAGAACAACCCGGTGCTGATCGGCGAGCCGGGCGTGGGCAAGACGGCCATTGCCGAGGGCCTCGCGCAGCGCATGCTCAACGGCGACGTGCCCGAATCGCTGCGCGGCCGGCGGCTCGTCGAGCTGAACGTCAACGGGCTCATCGCGGGCGCGAAATATCGCGGCGAATTCGAAGAGCGCGTGAAGGGCGTGATGGAGGAAATCGCCGCGCAGCGCGAGAGCCTCGTGCTCTTCATCGATGAGGTGCACATGATCGTCGGTGCGGGTCAGGGCGGCGGCGAAGGCGGCCTCGATATCGCCAACGTCTTCAAGCCGGCCATGGCGCGCGGCGAATTGAACCTGATCGGCGCGACGACGCTCTCGGAGTACCAGAAGTACATCGAGAAGGACGCGGCGCTCGAACGGCGCTTTCAGCCCGTGTTCGTGTCCGAGCCCAGCGTGGATCAGACGATCAACATCCTGCGCGGCCTGCGCGACAAGCTCGAGGTGCATCACCATGTCACCATCCGCGACGACGCGCTCGTCTCGGCGGCCGAGCTGTCGGACCGCTATGTAATGGGGCGCTTCCTGCCGGACAAGGCGATCGACCTGATCGACCAGGCGGCCGCGCGCGTGCATCTGTCGGCCACCTCGCGGCCCGCGGCGATCCTCGAACTCGAAGCGGAACTGGCGCAGCTTCGCCGCGAGCAGGACTACGCGGCGACGCGCAAGAACTTCGAGCGCGCCCACGCGCTGGACGAGCCGATCGCCGGGAAGGAAAAGGCGCTCGCACAGGCCACCAATGACTGGAAAGGGGAACTCGGCACCGTGACCTCGGATGTGACGACCGAGGACGTGGCGGAGATCGTCTCGAAGCTCACCGGTGTGCCGGTCACGCAGCTCACGGCCGAGGAGCGCACGCGTCTGCTGGAAATGGAAAAGCGCCTGCACGAGCGTGTGATCGGCCAGGAGCAGGCGATCGTCGCGGTGAGCGACGCGGTGCGGCGCTCGCGCGCCGGGCTGCGGCGCGGTCGGCGGCCCACGGCCGTGTTCCTGTTTCTCGGGCCGACCGGGGTCGGCAAGACCGAGCTGGCGAAGGCGCTGGCCGAAGTGGTGTTCGGCGACGAGGACGCCATCGTGCGCATCGACATGAGCGAGTATATGGAGCGCCATGCGGTGTCGCGGCTGATCGGGTCGCCGCCGGGTTATGTCGGCTACGACGAAGGCGGACAGTTGACCGAGAAGGTGCGCCGCCGCCCTTATTGCGTGATCCTGCTCGACGAAATCGAAAAGGCTCACTCCGATGTCTACAACGTACTGCTGCAGGTGTTCGACGACGGCCGCCTCACCGACGGCAAGGGACGCGTGGTGGACTTCAGCAACACGGTCGTGATCGCGACGAGCAATCTCGCTTCCGACGTGGTCTCGGGCCAGAAGCGCTCGGGGCCGGGCTTCCTTTCGAGCGCCGAAGGATCGATGCAAGGCGCGGTGATGGGAGAACTGCGTCAGCATTTCCGGCCCGAGTTCCTGAATCGCATCGACGAAATCATCGTGTTCCAGCCGCTCAGCAACGACGAGCTGCGCGCGATCGTGCGGCTGCAGCTCGAGCAGGTCCGGCGCATGGCGCGCAGTCAGGATATCGAATTGACGTTCGACGAAAGCGTGACCGAGCATCTCTCCGCAGAGGGGTATCGACCGGAATACGGTGCGCGTGAACTGAAGCGGCAGATCCAGCAGGCGGTGGAAAACGAACTGGCGAAGGCGATGCTCAAGGGCGACGTGAAGGAGGGCGCGAAAGTCGTTTGCCGCTATGATGCCGCGGCTAAACGCATGGCGTTCGCATTGCAGGGAGCGGGCAAGGACTGATGCGATCCGTGCGTATGCCGTTCGCAGCGTGTGCGTCCTCCGTTAGCGGATGAGTTTGGGGCGCGAGACGGGCTTGACGCCCGGGCGTTCGACGGCGCGCCGGATCTTCGAAAGGAGGTCGTCTTCGCCAAAGCGCCGGTCACCGGCGAGCCGCGCCGCAACGCTGCGGTATGCGTCCCGGAGGCGCGCCATGATGGCCTCGCTTTCGGCTGTGCCGAGTTCGAGGCGCCGCGCGAAAGCAAGGAGTTCGGCGGTCAACGGGAAGGTCTTGCTGCGGTTGAGGCTGAGCGCCATGCGCCCGTCCAGGTCGGGATAGATGTCCGTGCAGACTACATCGAACACCGGAGCGAGCCTGCGTGGCCCGGTTGGATCGGCATAGAGGATTCCCAGGTTTTTCATGTGGGCATCGCCGTCGCGCAGCAGGCAAGAGAGGGCGATGCGCTCGAAAAGGCGCCGCTTCTGCACCGGGTCCGAGCGCGTGTAGATGTCGACGGCCTTGGCGATCATTTCGTAGCTCCCCTCGTACTTCGCCTTGCCGGTGAGCACGCTCATGTCCTCGAATCCGAGGGGCGTGCCGTTCGCCTCGCGGTCGAAGCGCGACATGACGAAGAGCTTGCCGTCGTCGGAAAGCCAGAAGTCGGGAACTTCGAGCGCCGCCTCCTTCGCCACCGACATGCAAAAGAACTCGTTGCGCGCGAGCCCGGGGAAATCATCGCCTTCCGCTTTCACGATCACCGTGCGAAGCGGCAGCGCCGTGTGCTCCGCGGGCCGCGCGGCGGGTTGACCGGCGAGGGGAACAACCGCTTTCGGCTGGACGCCGGAAATGCCGGAGCCCAGCGCATAGCGGTCGATCAGGCGCTCGAACAACCGGCCCGAGGGCGAAGAGAGCAGTTCTTCCAGGCGCTCGCCTTCGCTCTCCGGCACGCGCTCGCCCGGCACCGAATAGGTGAGCCGCCCGATCTGGTTCCGGGCGGCGAGAAAGAGCAGGAACATGTCGCTGGGCGCGCCGTAGCGCGCGAGCCGTTCCTCTATCACGAAGCGCAGGTAGCCCTCAGGCCGGTTCATCGCGAAGACGCCCATCAGGTCGCCGCTCGCGTAACTCTGGCGGCGCACCGGCATGGTGAGCGATACGCCAGCGACGTCCGGCACGTCGCCGTAGTTGAAGACGAAGCGGCTTTCGCGCGCCAGCAAGCCGCTCGGGCCCTGCGGCGTATGCACTTGCAGACTGCGGATTTCACGCAGGAGCCGCTCGAGGTCGAATGGGGCATCGCCTGTCATTCGTCGTCCCTGAAGATATCATTCAGGTCCTCGAGTATCACGGTATCCATGGGCCGCAAGACGACTTCGTAGCCGAGTGCGTTCACGAGACGGCAGAGTTCGCGAATGCCGACGTTGCCCGCGCGTTCGGCGTTCGTAATGGTGCGGCGGGCGATGCCGGCACGATCGGCCAGCGCTTGCTGGGTCAACTTGCGCGCGCGCCGGGTCGCGCGCAGCGACTCAGCGAGGCGCTCGACGTTGGAGATCGGCAAGTCGGTGTGATTTTTGCGCATGATGATGCGCATTATAGGTTGTCGGCGGGAATTTGCGCATAATTTTGCGCAAAACTCGCGGGGCCAGCTTAGCCCGAATGAGCGCAATTGCGCGCAAACGCGGCGCCGAGGAGCGGAATGCGCAGGATCATGCGCATTCCGTCCGCGCAATGCGTTCCCGCTTTACAGCGCCCGCAATGCCGAACGCTTGAGCTTCCCAGTCTCGGTTCGCGGCAGCGCGTCGATGAACGCGATCAGGCGCGGATACTTGTACGCCGCCACCGCGTTTTTCACGAAGTTCTGCAACTCGGCGACCAGCGCGTCGCTCGCGTCGAAGCCTGGGCGCAGGACGACGAAGGCCTTGACCACCTGGCCACGCAGTTCGTCGGGCACGCCCGTCACCCCGCACTCGGCCACCGCAGGATGCTGCATGAGCACCGTCTCGATTTCCGGCCCCGCGATGTTGTAGCCCGACGAAACGATCATGTCGTCCGAGCGCGCCTGATAGAACACGTAGCCGTCGGCGTCGATCGAAACGGCGTCGCCGGGCAGATTCCAGCCGCCGCGCACGAACACCTTCTGGCGTTCGTCGGCGAGGTAGCGGCAACCGGTCGGACCGCGCACGGCGAGATTGCCCGTTACACCCGGCGCGACAGGTTGCAGATCGTTGTCCAGCGCCTGTACGACGTAACCCGGCACCGCACGCCCGATGGAGCCGGGCCGCACGTCGGCGCCCGCCGACGAAACGAAGATATGAATCAGTTCCGTGCCGCCAATGCCGTCGATCATCTCGATGCCGGTCGCCTCGTGCCACAGGTCGCGCGTGGCCTGCGGCAGCGCCTCGCCTGCCGAGACCGTCTTGCGCAGGCTGGAAAGATCGTGCTGCGCGACGAGCGGCGCCATCTGCCGATAGAACGTGGGGGCGGTGAAGACGATCGTCGCCCGAAAGCGCTCGATGGTATCGAGCAGCAGCGCCGGCGTGAGCTTCTCGATCAGCACGGTCGATGCGCCCACTCGCATCGGGAAGCACAACAAGCCGCCCAGCCCGAATGTGAACGCGAGCGGCGGCGTGCCGCAGAACACGTCATCGGCCGCGGGCTTCAGTATGTGGCGCGGGAAGACGTCGCACATGGCGATCACGTCGCGGTGGAAGTGCATGCAGCCCTTCGGCATGCCCGTCGTGCCGCTCGTGAAGGCGATCAGGCAGACGTCGTCGCTGGCCGTATCGCAGGCCGTGAAGTCGGCGGGCTTGTTTCTCGCCAAGGCTTCCAGCGTGCCCCGTGAACCGACGCCCGGCGAAGCGTCGCCCGGCGAAGCGTCGCGCGGCGCCTCGTCGTGGAAATAGCGGACCTGCTTCAGGCTCTCGCAGAAAAATTCGTCGGCGGGATCCATGCAGCGCGCCAGTTCTTCGGTGAGCCGCACGTCGCACAAGGCGGCGCTAACCTGTGCCTTGTCGGCGATCTGCTTGAGCTCCTTCGCGCGCAGCAGCGGCATGGTGGGAATCACCACGAGGCCTGCCTTGAGCGACGCGAGGAACGCGACCGCCATCTGCAGCGTGTTCGGCCCGCGCAACAGCACGCGATTGCCCGGTTGCAGTCCCATGTCTTCGACGAGCACGTGGGCACTGCGATTGACGAGCGCGAGCAGCTCGGCATATGTCGTCGCCTGGGGCTTGCCGTCGATGTCCGACCAGATGGCCGGCCGCTCGCCGTGCCCGGCCTCGATCGCGCGGTCCAGCAGCTCGACCGCGCAATTCATGCGTGCGGGGTAGGCGACGTCGGGGTTGTCGAGCAGCATGTCGGGCCACTGCGACTCGGGCGGCAGATGATCGCGGGCGAAGGTATCGACATGGGCGGTGGGTTGCATGGCGTCTCCGGCAGTCTGAATGGGCGGGTCGTGCTGTTGCGCTTGCCGCGGCCTATGCGCGCGTGAGGCGCGCGTCGTCGGGAATCACGGCCGTTGCTTCGATTTCGACCTTGGCTTCGTCTTCCATGAGGGCGACCACCTGAACCGCGCTCATCGCGATGTCGTAGTCGCCGATCAATTCGCGAAACGCTGCGCCGATCTCCTTCAGCGATGCCAGGTACTCCTTCTTGTCGGTGACATACCAGGTCATGCGCACGAGATGCTCAGGCCTGGCGCCCGCCGCGCCGAGCACGGCGACGATATTGCGCAGCGCCTGCACGGCCTGCGCGCCGAATTCCCGGCTCGTGAAGCGTGCGTTCTCGTCCCAGCCGATCTGACCGGCGATATAGACCTGGGTGCCGGTGGCGGCCACGCCGTTGGCATAACCGCGCGGCTTGATCCAGCCTGCGGGAAGAAGGGCTTGTTTCATGTCTCGTCCGATTCCATAGAGGGGCCGCGCAGGCTTACGCGGCGTTGTATTCCTTGAGCAGGTCGCGCCCGACGATGAGTTGCTGCACTTCGGTCGCGCCTTCGTAGATGCGCAGCGAGCGAATCTCGCGGTAGAGCGATTCGACGATGTTGCCGCTCTGCACGCCCATGCCGCCCCACAGCTGTACGGCCGCGTCGATCACCTGCTGCGCGCCTTCGCTTGCATGCCATTTCGCCATGGCGGCTTCGCGCGTCACGCTCTCGCCCTGGTCGCGCAGCCACGCCGCGCGATAGACGAGCAGCGCGCTGCTGTCGATGGTGAGGGCCATGTTCGCGAGCTTTGCCTGGGTCAACTGAAAGTCGCCGAGCGTCTGGTTGAACATCTTGCGCGAGGCGGCGCGCGCAAGCCCCTCGGCCATCGCGCGGCGCGCAAAGCCCAGCGAAGCCGCGGCGACCGACGTGCGGAAGATATCGAGCGTGCGCATGGCGATCTTGAAGCCTTCGCCGGGGGCGCCGAGCATCTGGCTGCGCTTCACGCGCGCGCCGGTGAAACTCAGTCGCGCGAGCGGGTGCGGCGCGATCACGTCGATTCGTTCGGCAATTTCAAGCCCAGGCGTGTCGGCATCGACCACGAAGGCGCTGATGCCGCGCGAGCCCGGCGCCTCGCCGGTGCGCGCGAACACCACGTAGAAATCGGCGATCCCGCCGTTCGAGATCCACGTCTTTTCGCCGTCGAGCACGTAGTCGTCGCCCTCGGGGCGTGCGGCGAGCGCCATCGCGGCTACGTCGGAGCCCGCTTGCGGCTCGGAGAGCGCGAACGCAGCGATCGCCTCGCCGCGCGCGACACGCGGCAGATAGCGCGACTTCTGCGCGTCGTTGCCGGCCAGCGAGATCGCGCCGGAGCCGAGACCCTGCATCGCGAGCGCGAAGTCGGCGAGGCCCGAGTGTTTCGCTAGCGTTTCGCGCAGCAAACAGACGGCGCGCGTATCGATCGTATCGCCATGGCCGCCGTATGCCGTACCGCCCACGCCATAGCGCAGCCAGCCGGCGTCGCCCAGTTTGCGCACCAGCGTACGGCAGGTCGCATCGACATCGTCGTGCGGCACGTGCGAGAGATGCTCACGCGCCCAGGTCTCGATTCCCGCAGCCAGCGCGCGATGACGATCTTCGAAGAAAGGCCACGCGAGCGGGTCGTGAAGGTTGGTTTGTGCGGCAGCGTTCAATTCAGTCCCCCTCGAAAACCGGACGCGTCTTCGCCGCGAACGCCTCATAGGCCCGGCCGAAATCGCGCGTGGCCATGCAGATCGCCTGCGCCTGGGCCTCGGATTCGATGGCCTCGTCGATGCTCATGGTCCATTCCTGATGCAGCATCGTCTTGGTGATGCCGTGTGCGAAAGTCGGGCCCGACGCGAGATCGGCGGCGAGCTTCTGGGCATCGGCGAGCAGCGTCTCGGGGTCGCAGAGGCGGTTGTAGAAACCCCACGCATGACCTTCCTCGCCGCTCGCGGAGCGCCCCGTATAAAGCAGTTCCGCGGCGCGGCCCTGCCCGATGATGCGCGGCAGGATCGCGCACGCGCCCATGTCGCAGCCCGCGAGTCCCACGCGCGTGAAGAGAAACGCGAGCTTGCTGCGTGCCGTGGCATAGCGCATGTCGGAGGCCATTGCGAGAATCGCGCCCGCGCCGGCGCACACGCCGTCCACGGCGGCGATGAGCGGCTGCGGGCAGTGCCGCATCGCTTTGACGAGATCGCCCGTCATACGCGTGAACATCAGCAGTTCCGGCATCGGCAGATCGACGAGCGGCGCGATGATGTCGTGCACGTCGCCGCCCGAACAGAAGTTCTCGCCGGCGCCGTGCAGCACGACGGCTTTCACGTCGGTTGCATAGGCGAGCTGGCGAAAGAGATCGCGTAGTTCTGCATAAGATTCGAACGTAAGCGGATTCTTGCGCTCGGGGCGGTTGAGCGTGATGGTCGCGACGCGGCTCTCTACAGACCAGCCAAAGTGTTTAGCCTGATAGCCCGCAAGCGTCACGCGGTTGCCTGCGAAGAGCGCGTCGGCGCTGGAACGTGTCGTCAAGATATGTCTCCTGTCTATCTGCTCCGCGCGGCTTCAGCCTTCGATGCCGTTGCGCAGATGTTGTTTGAGCTTGCCGAGGCGCTCGTGCATCTTCGACTTCTCGTCGAGCGAGAGGCCGCCGAATAGTTCCACGACCCATTGCTCGTGCGCTGCCGCCATGCGGTCGAAGAGGGCGCGTCCCTCGGGTGTGAGGCGCACCGCGAACGAGCGCCGGTCGTCGGGGGCGACGTCGCGCACGACGAGGCCTTCTTTTTCGAGCTGATCGGTAATGCCGGTGACGTTTCCGCCCGTCACCATCAAGCGGCGCGAGAGTTCGGTCATGCGCAGGCCTTCGGGGTGGCGCTCTAGTTGCGCCATCAAGTCGAAGCGCGGCAGCGTCGTGTCGAATTCGGCGCGCAAGCGGCGGCGCAACTCGGCCTGCACGAGGTTCGTCGTGGTGAGCAGGCGCAGCCACAGGCGCAGGCCCATGTGGCTGTCGGCACCCGTGCTCATTTCCATGTCGACGACGTTCTCGGCCGGCTTCTCTACGCCCTTGCGCGGCGCTTTCGTTGCGGCCTTCGCGGTGGCGTTCTTGCGCGTGGATGCGGGCGAGGTCATGTGATTTCTCCACCTGAGACGGAAATGGACTGGCCCGTGATCGCGGACGATCCGGGTGCGCAGAGCCACAGCACCGCGTTGGCGACTTCGTCGGGCGTGACGAACCGCTGCTGCGGGTTGTGGCGCACGAGGATGCTACGCGCTTCAGCCTCGCTGCGTGAAGTCTTGCGCGTGATCTGTTCGAGCGACGCCTGGAGCAACTCCGTTTCCGTATAGCCGGGGCAGACGGCGTTCACGGTCACGCCCTGGGTGGCCACTTCGAGCGCAAGCGCGCGCGTCATGCCGATCACGCCATGTTTCGAGGCGCAGTAGGCGGCGACATACGGATAGCCGACCTGGCCCGCCGTGCTCGCGACGTTGACGATGCGCCCCGCCTTGCGCGCGAGCATGGCGGGCAGCACCGCCCGCGTGCAAAGAAACACGCCCGTGAGATTGACGTCGAGCATGCGCTTCCACAGCGCGAGGTCGGTTTGCGTGAACGGCGCGGCCTGGGCCTGGCCTGCGTTGTTGACGAGGATATCCACGGCGCCAAGTTTTTCTGCGGCTCGCGAGAACGCTGCGTTCACGGCGCTTTCGTCGGTGATATCGGTGCTCACGCAGGCCACGTTTTCGCCGCCGCCTAGCGCCGCACGCTGCGCATCGAGCCGCGCGGCGTCGCGCCCCATCAGCGTGACGCGGGCGCCGGCACGCAGGAGGGCAGCAGCCGTTGCGGCGCCGATGCCGCTGCCGCCGCCCGTGACGACGGCGTGACGATCGTTGAGGATTGCCTGGTTCATGCTCACACCGTTCCTTCTGCGCGTTGTGCGCGCTCGAGTGGCGAAAGCCCAGCGGCCGCGGCGGCTGCCGCACGCTCGCGCTCTATGTTGCGCTCCAGTTGCGTCTTGGCGGCCGTGTACTGGTGCGGCCACTTGATGTCGAGGTAGCCAATGCGCGCGGCTTCCGTGAGCGTCCACGACGGATTGGCCAGATGCGGCCGCGCCACGGCGCACAAATCGGCGCGCCCCGCCGCAATGATGCCGTTCACGTGATCGGCTTCGGAAATCGCGCCCACGGCAATCGTCGCGATTCCGGCTTCGTTGCGGATGCGATCGGCGAAGGGCGTCTGGAACATGCGGCCATAGACGGGCTTTTCTTCCTTGCTCACCTGACCCGAGGAAACGTCGATCATGTCCGCACCCGCCGCCTTGAAGGCGCGCGCGATCTCGATGGCGTCGTCGGGCGTGTTGCCGCCTTCCACCCAGTCGTGTGCCGAAACGCGCACCGAAATCGGCTTGTCGTCGGGCCATACCGCGCGAATCGCCCTGAAAATTTCGAGCGGATAACGCAGGCGATTCTCGATCGAGCCGCCGTATTCATCCGTGCGCTGGTTCGTAAGCGGCGAGAGAAAGCTCGAAAGCAGATAGCCGTGCGCGCAGTGCAATTCGAGCCAGTCGAAGCCCGCCTCGACTGCCATTTGCGCGGCGCGCACGAATTGCGCCTCGATTTCGCGCAGTTCTTCCTTGCTGGCCTCGTGCGACCACTGGCTCACGCCGCGCAAGTATTGTTGCGGCGAAGCGGAGACGAGCGGCCAGTTGCCGTCGTCGAGCGGCTGGTCGATGCCTTCCCAGGCCACGCGCGTCGAGCCTTTGGCGCCCGAGTGACCGAGTTGCACGCCGATCTTCGCGTCCGAGTTCGTATGCACGAAATCGACGATGCGCTTCCAGGCCTGCAGATGCTCTGGCGCATACATGCCCGGACAGGCGGGGGTGATGCGCGCTTCGGGCGAAACGCAGGTCATCTCGGTCATGACGAGCGCGGCGCCGCCCATGGCGCGCGCGCCGAGATGCATGAGATGGTAGTCGCCGGCCACGCCGTCATGCGCCGAATATTGCGCCATGGGCGAAACGATCACGCGGTTCTTCAGCGTGACGCCGCGCACGGTATAGGGCGTGAACATCGGCGGCACTGCGCGCGCCTCGCCACCCGCGCGCTGCGCGAGCCACGCTTCGAAACCGGAGAGATAGCTGGCGTCGCGCTCGCGCAGATTTTCGTGCGAGATGCGCTGCGAGCGCGTGAGCAGCGAATAGGCAAACTGCTCCGGCTCGAACTTCGCGTAGCGGTCCACGTGCTCGAACCACTCCGTGGAGTTGCGCGCGGCGTTCTGAATGCGCAGCACGTCCACGCTGCGCACGTTCGTATAGTGCGTGAGCGCCGCGCGCAGATCGCCGGGGTGCGCTTCCATGCTGTTGGCGAGTTCGATGGCGTCTTCCAGTGCGAGCTTCGTGCCCGAGCCGATCGAGAAGTGCGCAGTGTGCGCAGCGTCGCCCATCAGCACGACGGGCGTTTGTTTGCCGTCGGCCGCGGTTTTCCAGTGCACCCATTCGCGATTGACCACGCGCGGAAAGCGGATCCATTGCGCCGAGCCGCGCAGATGCGACGCGTTCGAGCGCAGCGCGTGACCGTCGAGATAGCGCGCGAACAGCTTTTCGCAGAACGCGATGCTGTCTTCCTTGCTCATGGTCTCGAGCCCCGCCGCGCGCCATACGTGATCGGGTGTTTCGACGATGAACGTGGAGGTGTTGTCGTCGAAGCGATAGGCATGCGCCTGGAACCAGCCCCATTCGGTTTCTTCGAATGCGAACGTGAAGGCGTCGAAGAGCTTCGACGTGCCGAGCCACACGAAGCGGCAATTGCGCAGATCGATATCGGGCTGATAGGTGGCGGCGTACTTCTGACGCGTGGCGCTGTTCAGTCCGTCGCTCGCGATGATGAGGTCGGCCCGGGTTATGTCGTCGTCCGTGATCTGCGATTCGAATACGAGCTTCACGCCGAGCGCTTCGCAGCGCGCCTGCAGGATATTGAGGAGACGTTTGCGGCCAATGCCGCAGAAGCCGTGCCCCGACGAGCGGACCGAGCGGCCGCGAAAATGAATCTCGATGTCGTCCCAATGATTGAAGGCGTCGAGAATTTCTCCGGCGCTTTCGGGGTCGGCCGCGCGCAGGTTTCCGAGCGTTTGGTCCGAGAACACCACGCCCCAGCCGAAGGTGTCGTACGGGCGGTTTCGTTCAATCACGGTGACTTCGTAACCGGGGTGACGCCGCTTCATCAAGAGGCCGAAATAGAGGCCTGCCGGCCCGCCGCCAATGCAAACAATGCGCATGCTCGCTCCTTCGTTTAGCTTCGTTCAGACCGCAGGGACAATGTAAATTGATTTACTTTAGGTGTCAAGTAAATCGACGGAGAGGGCGGGATGACCCTGGGCGCGGCGACAAAAATCGGCCAATTCGCCGGAACCCTTGGCGCGTGCACGGCGTCCATCCGGCATGACTCGCGCAAAGGACGCATGCATTGCTTTCGGACGCCTTCCAGCGGCCGCGACGGGGCGGGAGCGATATCGTCGGATGCGGCACCAGAAAAGGGCGGGTGCTGTCCTGGTGGGCATGCTGCGCACCGTTCGGGCATGGGCGGGCGGCTGCGTGAGCGCATCGCGCACGGGAAATGCTTAGCATGGGTTGCTCAGCCGGAATCGGCGTGGAGCTGGCATCAAATTCGCATAGTGGCGCGGGGCTTTCGCGCCGGCTATTACGAAACCCTTTCATGTGCAACGCAGTGGGTGGCGAATCGATCAGGCATCCTTACAAAAAGAACAATGAAGCTGACAGCTTCATCGAATCGCGACCGTAAATCCCTTCAATCGTAATCTTCGGCACGAACGGGAGTCGTCTTTGATGAACCAGATAGCGAAGCGATCGATCGAAATCGACTTTTTCAGGGGTTTCGCATTGATTGCCATTGCGCTCGATCACGTCCCGTCGAGCGTGCTTTCGCATGTGATGCTGCACAACTTCGCGTTCTGCGACTCCGCGGAAGTGTTCGTGTTCGTGAGCGGCTACGTATGCGCGGCGACCTGGCTCGCCATCGCCGGGCGCAAGGGGGAACAAGCGGCCAACCGTCGCTTCTGGCGACGTGGACGCGAGATCTACGCCGCCTACTTGTGCACCGCCGCGCTCATGCTGCTTTCGGGCGCCGCCGCGGTGATGCTGCGAGTCGATTCGCCGCTGGTGGCGGCGTCGGGCTATCTGCGCTTCGCGGCGCAGCCGTTCACGATGCTCGCCAATATCGCGGTCTTTCGCGATCAGCCTTACCTCGCGGGCGTGCTGCCGATGTACATCATGCTCGTGACGGTCTTGCCGTTCGTGATGCCGCACGCGCGCCGTTCGCCCGATGTCGTGCTGGTGGGCAGTTTCGTGCTGTGGTTCGGCGGCTGCTGGCTTGCCGTGTGGCTGCCTGCGGCTCCGGGCGCGTCGTGGCCGTTCAATCCGTTTGCCTGGCAGGCCATGTTCATGCTCGGCCTGCTGTGCCGCCTCTATCCCGTCTCAAGTGCTTTCCAGGTTTCGTTGGCGGGTCGCGCGTTGACCGTGTCCGCTGTGTCGCTGGTTGCAACGTTCGCGTTCATCCAGTTGTTCGCCGATCTGGACCCGCAGCCCGGCTATATGAAGCAGAACCTCGCAAGCGTGCGGATCGTGAATTTTGCCGCCATTGCCTGGCTGGCAGCGCAGGCGGTGCGCAAGGGCTGGATAGCAAGGCTCGCGCAACGGCTGCCGGCCGTCGTCACGGTGGGTCAGCAGGGCCTGGTGTGCTTTGTGGGCGGCGCCGTGGCCTCCAATGCAATCGACACGCTCCTGCGCGCAACGCATGTCACGGATTTGCTGCCCGCGAGGCTCGCCGGTGACCTGCTCGCGATCGGCGCGTTGCTCATGCTCGCGGGCGGCGCGCGACGGCTGAAATCGGTACGGCCGCGTATCGCGCTTACGTGAAGCGGGTTGGGAATATCAAAGGTGAGTGTTTGCGGGAGACGATACCGGCTGGCAAGAAAAGGACGGCTCGGCCAGCGGAAAAAACGCGTTGTCCGGCCCACCCATTCCACTACGGACGGAAGCTAAGGTGAAGGTTTGCGGGAGACCGCCGCCGACGCGCAAAGCGCTTACGCCTTGACGAGATCGCGTACATCGGCTGTCGGCACGGATCCAAATGCCTCGCTGAGCGCATAGTCGATCAGTTGCTGCGCGGCAGCTTCCGGTGTAGACAGCAAACCGTTTTGCTTGAGTTGTTCGAAGCGTTCGCGCATCGGGAATTGATCGGCGCTCGTCGCGCGTATCGTCTGCTGCATGCCGGTATCGACCACGCCCGGAGCGAGGCTGCAGACGCGCACGCCAGGCGGTGCGTCGAGCGCGACGGCTCGCGCGTGATGATCGAGCGCGGCCTTCGTCGCGCAATAAACGCTCCAGCCGGCGTAGGCGTTGCGTGCAGCACCGCTGGAAATGTGCACGACACGGCGCGACGCGCTCGCGCTCGAATGAGGCATGGCGGCGAGCGCATTCGCGAGCATCAAGGGCGCTGCGACGTTGAGTGCCACGGCGCGTGCGATGGCGAGCGCATCCTGGGCGCCGAGCGGCGCGATGGGGTCGACGGTGCCCGCGTTGTTGAAGAGCAGCACGCACTGCGCGCCGTGTGCGAAGGCCTTGAGCGTTTCTCCGGCCAGCCAGCGGTCGAGCGCGGCGGGATCGGCAAGATCCACGACGGCTTGCGCGAACCGCGTCGCGTATTGGGACGCGAGTTCGCCGTGCGTACCACGGCCGAGGCCGAGCACGTCGATGTCCCGTTGCAGCAGCGCTTTGGCGAGCGCTGCGCCCAGCCCCCGCGTATGACCGGTGACGATGGCGCGAACGGCGGAACGGGGGGCGGATGCGGAATTCGTCATGATGTGTTGATGGAGAGAGGAATCGGTCCTTGCGGGCGCAAGGGATAGGGAGCGGAAAATCGGGGTTTTATCGCGCTACAGGGGTATTTGCTACCAGCAGCGGGCGCATGATGGCGGATTCAGGCGCAGCTCTGTCATACGATTGCCCGGTTAGGTCGGCCGCGATTCGGTATCATAGCGTCCGGTCCCATATGGAAGAGAGCTGGACGTGAAAGCCGCATCGCAACAACGCCGTACCCTGAGCTTCAAGGAAGGTCTTCTTGAGATCAAGAAGAGCATGGGTGGCGGCTCGGGCCAGCCGCCCGAAGAACACGCGCAAAAATCGCAGGGAAAGCCTGCCCACAAGGGCGCGAAGAGCCATGGCGGCTCGCACGCCCCGAAGGGACCGCGCGCGCCGAGAGATGGCGCGGCGCCTGCGGGCGCGGCCGGCGCCAAGGACGAGCGCTCGCGTTCGCGCCACAGCCGGCCCCAGGGCGCAAGAGCGCAGCAACCTGGCCAGCAGCAGGCGCAACAAGGGCAACCAGCGGAGCAGGGCCAACGCGCGCAGCAGCCGCGCCGCCCGCAACAGCCCAAACCGGCTCGCGGGCAGGAAGGCGGCGAGCGCGCCGCGCAGCAGCGCCGGCGTCCGGCGCGGCCCCAGCAGCCGCCGGCAGCGAATTTGAGCGAGGCAGAAAGGGCGCGCATCGAGCGCAACCGCCAGCTCAACACGGTCTGGAACGTATTCGCGAAGCACTACCCTGCATTCCGCGACCGTTTGCCGCTCAAGATCGGCGTGGCCGAGGATCTCGTCGCCCGTCATCCCGAGTATGAGCGGACGATGATCGTCGCCGTGCTCAAGCGTCACGTGAATCATCCGCGCTATCACGAGCGCGTCGCCGCGGGCGGATCGCGTTACGAACTCGACGGCACGGCTTCGGAAGGTCCGGGCATCGACCCCTCGCACATCGGTCGCGCAAACGCGGCGCTCGCGCGCCAGAAGGCCAAGGCCGAGGCGCAGGCCAAGGCACGCGAAGACGGCAAGGCGCAAGCACGGCCGGAGGCGCAAGCCCAGTCCGCGCCGAATGCCGAAGTGCAGACCGAAGCGCAAGCCCAGTCCGCGCCGACTGCCGAAGTGCAGACCGAAGCGCAAGCCCAGTCCGCGCCGACTGCCGAAGTGCAATCGGAAGTCCAGGCCGTGCAGCCTGACGCCAGGGCCGATGCGGCGCAAGCACCGGCACCGCATCCGGAAAACGGCGAGACGCCCGCAATCGGCGCGTGAGCCTTGGTGGCGCTGGATTCTCCGTTCGGAAACGACCCTCGCGCGGCATAGCCACGCGAGGGTCGTTTACACATGTGGCCGGCGCCGCGATCGTTCCCGGTTCATCACTGCCTGCATGACGGCAGTGCCGCCCGCACTCGGGAGCAGACTGCCGATTCACCCACGTCGCGAGTGTTGTCGATTCGTTGCGCGCGCATCCGTCTGCATGCAGCTTCGCGCAGGCTTGCGCTCGGCACGCTGCTGGTCTCACGCACCTGGCGTTTTCGTCGATCCGTCGAACCCGTGTATTGAAAAGCGCGATTACCGGGCGTTGCTCGAAGCCGTGCTTTGCAAGGAGGCTTGCGCCGAAGCCCCCGATCCAGAACCTTTCGCAGCAGGCGCGGAAGCCGCGCTCACAGCCGAAGCGGCCGCTGCCGCAAAAGCCGACGCCGTCGAAGCCGCAAGCTCCGCGCTTGCGGGCGCGTCGCTCGCGGCGGGCGCGCTAGCGGTGTCGAGCACGCGGCTGAACTCCACGGCGCGCGTGCGGATTTTTTCCGCATAGGCCTTCGAGCCGCCATAGTTCTTCATCGCCGAGTTGAGGTCGCCGCCGGCGGCCCGCTGGTAGCCGTAGAGGATCGACGAGCCAATGTCGATGTTGACCTCGGGATCGGTAAGGTCCTTGTTACGCAGGATATTGCGATGTGCCGACGGCACGACCTGCATCAGCCCGGTCGCGCCATTGGCGCCGCGCGCCTTCTCGCGAAAGCGCGACTCGATCGAAATGATGGCGAGGAGCACCGCGGGCGGCAGCGAGTACTTCTCGGCAGCGCCGGTTACGGCCTGCGAGATCTGCGCCGCCTTCTCCTTCGCGACACCGAACTTTTGCGTGAGATACCTGGAAACGGACGCTGAGACCGCACCGGCGCTCGCGGGTGCAACGGGTGCGGAAGCAGAGGGAGAAACCGCGCTCGCAGCCGGGGCGCTGACGGTGTCGCTAGCGGACGTCTGCTGCGCCTGCGCGGCCGCGGTTTGCGCGAGGCCCGGCAACAGGACGAGCAGGCAGAGTAGCTGCCTCATGGCCGGTGCATTCGGAGAAAAAAGGGAAGGTGCAAGTATAACCGGCCTCGCTCCGAGGCCGAATTCGTCTGACCTTCACCTCGCCGGCCCGCATGAGAACCGGCCCGGCGCGCGCTAACGCCGGGTTAGACGCGCCTCGCCCGGGCAGTCAGGCCTTCTGCACCGAAGCCTTCCAGATCTCGTCGATGCTCGCGGCGAGCGCTGCATCGAATTCGGCGTCGCTCATCCCCTTCGTGAGGTCGTTGATGAGGGCGCGCGAAAAGCTTGCAATCATTCCGTGGTTCCTGGCGAGGCGCTCGCACGCGTCGGTGCGCGTATAGCCGCCGGAAAGCGCCACCACGCGCACCACGCGCGGATGCTCGATGAGCGGCAGATAGAAGTCGGGCGTATCGGGAATCGTCAGCTTGATCATGACGTTCTGCGAGGCGGGCAACGCGTCGAGGCCCTTGAGCAGTTCGTCGCGCAGCAGCGTCTCGGCTTCGGCCTTGTCGGGAGCCTTGATCGACACTTCAGGCTCGAGGATCGGCACGAGTCCATGCGCGGCGATCTGCGCCCCGAATGCGAACTGCTGTGCGGCGATCGAAGCGATGCCCGCAGGCGACGCGTGCTCGATCACGGAGCGCATCTTGGTGCCGAAAATGCCCGCCTTCGCCGCGCGTTCGAGCAACGCGTCGAGGCCGGGAATCGGCTTCATGAGGCGCACGCCGTCGGCCTCGGCCTCCAGTCCCTTATCGACCTTGAGAAAGGGCACGACGCCGCGCTCGTTCCAGAGGAAAGCCGGCACGGGCTTGCCTTGCGCCTCGCCGTCCATGGTGGCTTCGAAGAGAATCGCGCCGATCACCTTTTCGCCCGTGAACGCCGGCGCGCTGATGATGCGCACGCGCATCTCGTGGATCAGGCGGAACATTTCGGCGTCGCCGCTATAGGCGCTTTCCGGGATGCCGTACTGGCGCAGCGCGCCCGGCGTCGAGCCGCCGCTCTGGTCCAGCGCGGCGATGAAGCCCGGTTTGTCGCGCATCTGCGCAAGCATCTGGTCGTTTGCCATCGTCATTACTCCCGCGTTTGGGGCGCCCTTGCGGGCGCGGTTGCCCGAATCCGGCCGTCGGCTGGTCCGACGAGTGTACTTGCGCCGCGCTGCCGCGTCTTCGCCATTATGTGGGCACGCGCGCGCAGGGGCACTGAAGAAAGAAAACGTAGCATTTGCGATGCCAGAGCAGCCGATGAAGAACACGCAAGCGCGAGCCGCGAAGGCCGCACCTCGCGCGCTGGTGCGTAAGGGTGCGCGCAGGTGCGTAATCGTGGGTGCAGGTGCGCAATGGTGCGCGCCGCCGCGCGACCCACGACCGAGGCGCCGTCACACGATCACTTGCGCCTGCGCGCTGCGGTCGTTCGCGAGCAGCCCAGAAAGCTTGCGCAGCGCGGCCTGCAGTTGTTCGCGTTCGCCCGTGGCGCCCAGCGAAATGCGGATGGCATTCGCGGATTCCGGGCCTTGCTGGAACGCCGTGGAGGGCGCCACGGCGAGGCCCTCGGTGCTCGCGGCGGCGGCCAGTTCGCGCGCTTGCCAGTAACGCGGCAGCGTGTACCAGAGGTGGATGCCCGCGCCCGCCGACGAACCCAGCGTTTGCGCCGCGATGCGCTGCCGCTCGCGCGCCTCGGCCTTCACGCCAGCGAAGATCTGCTCGGCCACGCCTTCCTCGATCCAGTGCGTGGCGAGCGCATTGGTGAGCGGCGCGGCCATGAGCGAGAAGGTGCGCAACGCGCTCAGGAGGCGCCCATGCGCTTGTTCGTCCGGCAGCGCGAGATACGCCGTACGCAAACCGGGCGAGAGCGTCTTGGAAAGCGTCGCGAGATAGCACACCTGGTTCGGCGCCAGACGCGCGAGCGGGGGAGGCGCGTCCGGCGCGAAGCGCCAGTAGGGATCGTCCTCGACGATGCGCGCGCCGCAGCGCTGCGCCACCTGGAGAATCTCCAGCCGGCGCGACTCGGGCATGGTCGCCGTGGTCGGGTTTTGCAGCGTGGGGTTCAAGTAGACGAGCCGCGCCGCGTACTCGCGGCAGGCTGCTTCGAGCGCGTCGGGGCGCATGCCATGGGCGTCCGCGGCAACCGGCTCGACGCGCCGGCCCAGCTGCGCCGCGGCGTGCGGCAAGCCCGGATACATCAGCGGCTCGGCAAGGATGGCGTCGCCGGTTTGCGTGAAGGCGAGGATAAGTGCTGCGAGCGCCGCCTGCGCGCCGGGGCAGACCACGACGCGCTCGGGCGCAACCTGGCCGAGCATCGGGCGGAGCCACCTGGCGCCCGCTTCCCAGTCGGCGCGGCCGCCGCCGCCCATGTGATAGGTCATGAGCAGGTCGGCGTCGCTGCGCAACAGCACGCGCGACATGCCCTCGCGCAGGAGGACATCCATCTCGAGGCCCACCGGTGGCGGCGGGATGTTCATGCTGAGGTCCACGCGTTGCAGCAGCTCGGCGCGCGGCGCGGCGATGAAGGTGCCGAGCGGCCCCCGTGCCTCGATCAAGCCACGCCGGCGGGCTTCGTTGAAGCCGCGCGTGACAGTGGTCAGATCGACCGCGAGCAGGGCGGCCAGGCTGCGCTGCGCGGGCACGCGCTCGCCCGGGCGCAGCGCGCCTTGCGCCACAGCGTCTTCGATGAAATCGGCGAGCCGCAGGTAGCGCGGGCCGCTGCCGCTTTGCATCGCCGTGGCCCATGCATTGATTTCGCCGGTGCTCGGGGAAGGGTGATCGTGTGTCATTGTGTCGCGGATGTATGCGTCATGTCTTACTCTAGCATGCGTGCATGAAGCGCGTAAATCCATACATATAGGCTATGTATGGCATCTGCGGCGGCGCGTGGTCGTGCGATTGGGCGGCTCGTGCAGCAGCAGAATGAGCACGTATGGATGGGTTTGCGCGAACGTCAACCTCGGAACCAGACATGCGCAATCCAGACCCTCGCTCGGGGCGGGCCGCCACAGCCGGCCCGCCGCCTTCACCCCGTACTCCCGTTATTGCCCGCTTTCTGCGTCGCGCCTCGCTCGTCGCCGCGGCCGGTCCGCTCGTCCTGCTCGGCGGCTGCAACATGGCGCTGCTCGCCCCGAAGGGCGACATCGGCGTGCAGGAAAAGAACCTCATCCTGATCGCGCTCGGCCTGATGCTGCTCGTCGTGATTCCTGTGATCCTGCTCACGCTGTGGTTCGCGTGGCGCTATCGCGCCTCCAACACGAACGCGACCTACGCGCCGCGCTGGTCGCATTCGACTGCGATCGAAGTGGTGGTGTGGTCGATTCCCTGTGTGATCGTGCTCACGCTCGGCGTGCTGATCTGGCGCACGACACACTCGCTCGACCCATATCGCCCGATCGAGTCGCAAGTGAAGCCGGTGCGCGTCGACGTGGTCGCGCTCAACTGGAAGTGGCTCTTCATCTACCCGGATTACGGCGTGGCCTCCGTGAACCAGCTAGCGATTCCCGTCGATACGCCGGTCGAGTTCAACCTCACGGCCGAGTCGCTGATGAACTCGTTCTTCATTCCGCAACTGGGCAGCCAGGTTTACGCGATGCCGGCCATGCAGACGAAGCTGCACCTCATCGCGAACGCGCCCGGCGTCTACGCGGGCCGCTCGGCGGCTTTCAGCGGCCCGGGCTTTTCCGACATGCATTTCGACACGCTCGCCAAGAGCCGCGCCGATTTCGACGCGTGGATCGCGCAAGCGAAGGCCTCGCCCACGATGTTGAGCCGCGCGGCCTATGAACGGCTCGCGCAACCCGGCGAAAAGACCCCGGTGACGCTCTATTCGAACGTCGCGCCCGGCCTCTTCGACGGCGTGGTCGGCAAGTACATGCGCGACGTGCACGGCAACCCCATTTGCGGCACGGTCCCCAGCGCGGTCCCGGGCAGCGGCGCCCCGGCGCTCACGCTCAACCGTAACGCCATCCTGGCAGCGGAGTAATCACACCATGTTCGGAAAACTCACGCTCGACGCCGTTCCCTGGCACGAGCCGATCATCATGGGCACGGGCGCCGTCGTAGCGCTCGGTGGCCTCGCCTTGCTCGCCGCGATCACGCTCGCGGGGAAGTGGGGCTATCTGTGGCGCGAGTGGATCACGTCCGTCGATCACAAGCGCATTGGCGTCATGTACATCATTCTGGCGGTCGTCATGCTGCTGCGCGGTTTCGCCGACGCCATCATGATGCGCGCGCAACAGGCCATCGCCTATGGCGACGCGGCGGGCTATCTGCCGCCGCATCACTACGACCAGATCTTCACGGCGCACGGCGTGATCATGATCTTCTTCGTGGCCACGCCGCTCATTCTGGGCTTGATGAACGTGGTCGTGCCGCTGCAGATCGGCGCGCGCGACGTCGCCTATCCGTTCGTCAACTCGCTCTCGTTCTGGCTTTCGGTCGTGGGCGCGGTGCTCGTGATGGTGTCGATGTTCGTGGGCGACTTCGCAGCCACTGGCTGGGTGGCCTATCCGCCGCTCTCGGAACTCGGCTACAGCCCGACCGTTGGTATGGATTACTACATATGGTCGTTGCAGCTATCGGGCCTCGGCACCACGCTCTCCGGCATCAACTTCATCGTGACGATCCTGCGCATGCGTGCGCCGGGCATGGACATGATGAAGATGCCCGTGTTCGTATGGACGGCGTTCATCACCAACATCCTGATCGTCGCGGTGTTCCCGGTGCTCACCGGCACGCTCGCGCTGCTCACGATGGACCGCTACCTCGACATGCACTTCTTCACGAACGAGCTGGGCGGCAACGCGATGATGTACATCAACCTGATCTGGGTGTGGGGACACCCCGAGGTGTACATCCTGATCCTGCCCGCGTTCGGTGCGTACTCCGAAATCATTGCCACGTTCTCGGGCAAGCCGCTGTTCGGCTACAAGTCGATGGTCTACGCCACGTCGTCGATCGGCGTGCTTTCGTTCTTCGTCTGGCTGCACCACTTCTTCACGATGGGCTCCGGCGCGAATGTCAATGCGTTCTTCGGCATCATGACCACGGTCATTTCGATCCCGACGGGCGTAAAGCTCTTCAACTGGCTCTTCACGATGTATCGCGGCCGCATCCGTTATCACAGCGCCACGCTCTGGACGATCGGCTTCATGGTGACGTTCGCCGTAGGCGGCATGACGGGCGTGCTGCTGGCCGTACCGGGCGCGGACTTCGTGCTCCACAACTCGCTCTTCCTCGTCGCGCACTTCCATAACGTCATCATCGGCGGCGTGGTGTTCGGCTGCCTCGCCGGCGTGAGCTTCTGGTTCCCGAAGGTATTTGGTTTCACGCTCAACGAGTTCTGGGGCAAGGTGTCGTTCTGGTGCTGGCTGATCGGCTACTGGCTCGCCTTCACGCCGCTCTACATCCTCGGCTTCGAAGGCATGACGCGCCGCATGAACCACTATGAGGTGGCCGACTGGCATCCGTGGCTCGTCGTGGCGCTCGTGGGCGCGGTGTTCGTGGGCATGGGCATTCTCGCGTTCATCGTGCAGATCGTGGTGAGCCTGCGCGATCGCGAGGCGAACCGCGACTTGACCGGCGACCCCTGGGACGGCCGCAGCCTCGAATGGTCGACGTCGTCGCCCGCGCCGTTCTACAACTTCGCCGTGCTGCCGGAGATCACCTCAATGGAGCAGCACTGGGACAACAAGGAAGCGGGCCGCGCCTGGGTGCAGCCGCGCAAGTACGAAGACATCCACATGCCGCGCAATACCGGCGCCGGTTTCATCATCGCGGCCTTCAGCCTGCTGTTCGGCTTCGCGATCGTGTGGCACATGTGGCTGTTCGCGGCGGTGGGCCTGGTGGGCATGATCGCCACGTTCATCGTGCGCAGCTACGACCAGGATGTGGATTACTGGGTTCCGGCCGCCGAGGTCGAGCGCATCGAGAATGCGCGCTTCAGACAACTCGGCATCAAGCGTTTCGAACAACCCGAGCAAATCGAGGAGATGGCGTAAACCATGGCTCACGCTGCTACTACTCACGCCCATGGTCATGGTCACGATCACGACGACGGCGCCAGGACCACGCTGGGCTTCTGGATCTACCTGATGAGCGATTGCCTCATCTTCGCGACGCTCTTTGCCACGTTCGGCGTGCTCGCGAACGCGACGGCGGGCGGTCCAGGCGCCAGGGAACTATTCGAACTGCCATACGTGCTCGGCGAAACGCTGCTGCTGCTCGCGAGCAGCGTCACGTTCGGCATGGCCATGCTGAACCTCTACGCGCAGCGGCGCGGCCAGGTGATCGTGTGGCTCGCCGTCACGTTCCTGTTCGGCGCGGGCTTCGTCGCGATGGAGGTGAACGAATTCGCCAAGCTCATCGCCGACGGAGCCGGGCCAGGCACGAGCGCTTATCTCTCCGCGTACTTCACGCTGGTCGGCACCCACGGTTTGCACGTCACGGCGGGTCTGCTGTGGATCGCGGTCATGATGCATCAGACCTTCAAGTTTGGCCTGACCGGTACGATCCGCCGCCGTCTCGCATGCCTGAGCCTTTTCTGGCACTTCCTCGATCTCGTGTGGATCTGTGTGTTTACGTTCGTTTATCTGCGAGGTTTCCTGTGAGCCAATCCCATGCCATTCACCACGCTGGTGACGACGCGTCGCACGGCAGCTTCAAGGGCTACATGATCGGCACCGTGCTTTCGCTCGTGCTCACGCTCGCGTCGTTCGGCGTAGTGATGTGCCGAGTCGTTTCGCCGGAGTTCGGGCTCGCGGCCATCGTCGTTCTGTGCATCGCGCAGCTCGTCGTGCAGCTCTTTTATTTCCTGCATATCGGCGCGTCGCGCAGCCAGCGCGCCAACACGGGCATCTTCATCTGCACGGCCTTTCTGATTGCGGTGATCGTCGGGCTTTCGCTGTGGGTCATGCATAACGCCAACGTCAACATGATGCCGTCGCAGATCTCGATCGACCGCGCCATGGCGCACGATTGAGCGGCTTGTTGCTCGCCATGCTCAGCCTCAATGCGTTTCGCGATTTGCACGCGTGTTATGGACTCCGCGCGTGCAACTTCCATCGCCGTAGCGAGCATCACCTCGGACAACGCACGAGGGCGACCGCCACCATGGCCGGACAGCAGACCACACTTGCTCGTTCCACAAGCGGGAACGGTTGTACATCGACTGCACACTGACTTCCAGCGCGCCCGCGGCCTTGGACGCACTCAAGCCGTCGCGGGCAGCAGCAGCCTGCTCCTCGTGGAATTCGGACAAGTAGCGAAGCTCGCAGCGGCGGTGAACTCTCGCTTTCTTTCCGTTTCCCAATTATATTATTTCAATTTGATTACGGTTATTCGTTCGCACACGCCTGACATAGACCGGTCCCATGAAGCAATCCTCACGCCGCTGGCGCTACGCGGTTGCAGGCCTCGCCGTCGTCGTCCTGCTCGTTGGACTCGCGTGGCGTTGGCTCGTGCCGGACGAGCGTCCGCAATACCTGACTGCGAAGGTCGAGCGCGGTGATCTCGAAAACACGGTGCTCGCGACGGGAACGCTGCAGGCGTTCAAGCAGGTCGACGTCGGCGCCCAGGTGTCCGGTCAGCTCAAGTCGCTGAAGGTCAAGCTGGGCGATAAAGTCGAGAAGGAACAATGGCTCGCGGAGATCGACCCGGTGATTTCGCAAAACGCGCTCCGCCAGACGCAAGCCGACGAGCAGAACCTTGCCGCGCAGAGGCGCGCGACGGCTGCGCGGCTCGCACAGGCGGAGCTCGCCTTCCAACGGCAGCGGCAGATGCTGCCGCACGCCGCAACCTCGAAGCAAGACTACGAAGCCGCGCAAGCCGAGCTCGACGTGCAACGTGCGACCCTCATTTCGCTTGACGCGCAGATCCGCGCGGCCCGCATCCAGATCGAAACGGCGCAGGCCAACCTCGGCTATACGCGGATCGTCGCGCCGATGGACGGTGAAGTCGTCGCGATCGTCACGCAGGAAGGTCAGACTGTAATCGCGCAGCAGCAAGCGCCGGTGATCCTGAAGCTCGCCGACCTCGACACGATGACCGTGAAGGCGCAGGTGTCCGAAGCCGACGTGATGCGGGTACATCCCGATCAGAGCGCGTACTTCACGGTTCTTGGCGAACCGGACAAGCGCTACTACGGCAAGTTGCGCGCGATCGAACCCGCACCACAGAATTTTCTCGACACGCAGAATCCGCTCGGCGGCATGGGCGGCTCATCAAGGTCGAATACCGCCGTGTTCTACAACGCGCTGTTCGAGGTAGCGAATCCCGGTCACCGACTGCGCATCTCAATGACCGCGCAGGTCAGCGTGCTGCTTGGTACTGCGCGCCAGGTGCTCCACATCCCGGTCGCCGCGCTTGGCGCGAAGGCGCCGGACGGACGGTATGCGGTGCGCGTGCTTGGCGCCGATGACAAGCTCGTCACCCGAAAGGTCCACGTCGGGTTGAACAACAACGTGAAGGTCGAAGTGCGTGACGGCCTGAAATTCGGCGAGCGTGTCGTAATTGGCGAGGCGGCCGACGCGCCCGACGCCGTCTCCGGCTTGGGGCTCTGATGATGGGCTGGCCGCTGCTGCAGCTCACCGATGTCTCGCGGCGCTTTCCTTCCGGCGGCGGGGACGTTGTCGTGCTGAAGCGTGTCGATCTGTCGATCGACTCGGGCGAGATTGTCGCGATCGTCGGCGCGTCGGGCTCCGGCAAGTCGACGCTGATGAACATTCTCGGTTGCCTGGATCACCCGAGCACCGGCCGCTATCGGGTCGACGGCCGCGAAACATGCGACCTCGGCGAGGATGAACTTGCGCAACTGCGGCGCGAGCGTTTTGGTTTCATCTTCCAGCGCTACCACCTGCTGCCTCACCTGAGCGCGGTGGCGAACGTCGAGATACCGGCCATCTATGCGGGCAGCGCTCAGTCAATCCGCCGTGCGCGCGCAGGGCACCTGCTTGCGCGCCTCGGCCTCGCTGAACACACCGGGCACCGGCCGAGCCAGCTGTCGGGCGGACAACAGCAACGCGTCAGCATTGCACGCGCGCTGATGAACGGCGGCGAAGTGATCCTCGCCGATGAGCCGACCGGTGCACTCGATTCGAAAAGTGGTCACCACGTAATCCGGATTCTGTGCGAGCTGAATGCGCTCGGTTATACGGTGATCATCGTCACGCACGACGAGCATGTCGCCGCACACGCGCGCCGCATCATCGAGATCCGCGACGGCGAGATCGTCATGGATCGACCAAACACGCCGGTCGCGGACCTGCCTGCCGTCGCAACTGCCCACGCCTTGGCTGGAGGCGGCAGCCCCGCCGCCGCGCCCATGGACGCACTTGCCGTCCCACCGCCGCCAGGCGAGCGCCGATGGTCGGCTAGCGCCGGCCGCTTCGTCGAGGCATTCCGGATGGCTTGGCTCGCGATTGTGTCGCACCGGCTGCGCACGATCCTGACGATGCTCGGCATCATCATCGGCATTACGTCGGTCGTGTCGATCGTCGCGATCGGGGAAGGCGCGAAACGCTACATGCTCGACGAGATCGCCAGCATCGGTCCGAACACGATCAGTATCTACCCGGGCCGCGACTGGGGGGACACACAGGCGAGCGCGATCCAGACGCTCATGCCTGACGATGCGACCGCACTCGCCGAGCAGCACTATGTCGACAGCGTAACACCCGAGACGTCACGCAGCCTGTTGTTGCGCTATCGGAACGTCGATGTCAATGCGCAAGTGAGCGGAGTGGGCGAAAGCTACTTCCAGGTACGCGGAATGAGGATCGCACAGGGTATTGGCTTCGGGCCCGACGAAGTGCGACGTCAGGCGCAGGTCGCGGTGATCGATCCGAACACGCGACGCAAGCTGTTCGGCTCGAACCCAAACCCGAATCCGCTCGGCGAAGTGATCCTCGTCGACAACCTGCCGTGCATCGTGATCGGCGTAACGGCGGTCAAGGGGAGCGCGTTCGGCGACTCGAAGAACCTGAACATATGGGTGCCGTACACGACCGCGAGCAGTCGGCTGTTCGGACAGCGACATTTCGAAAGCGTCACGGTACGGGTGCGCGACGGCCAGTCGAGCCAGGCGGCAGAGAACAGCCTCGTCGCGCTGATGAAGCAGCGCCACGGCCGCAAGGATTTCTTCACATATAACGTGGACAGTGTGGTCAGGACGGCCGAGACGACGGGCCGGTCCCTGACGTTGCTCCTGTCGCTGATCGCGGTGATCTCGCTCATTGTCGGCGGGATCGGCGTCATGAACATCATGCTCGTGTCGGTGACCGAGCGCACGCGCGAGATCGGCATCCGGATGGCGGTTGGCGCGCGGCCGAGCGACATCATGCAGCAGTTCCTCGTCGAGGCCGCGGTGGTGTGCCTTATGGGCGGCACGATCGGTATCGCGCTGTCGTTTGGCGCGAGTTTCATTTTTTCGCTGTTCGTCGCTCAATGGAAAATGGTGTTCTCGGTCGGTTCGATCGTGACCGCGTTCCTGTGCTCGACGCTGATCGGCGTCATGTTCGGTTTCATGCCCGCGCGCAATGCCGCGCGGCTCGATCCGATTGATGCGCTCGCGCGCGATTGAGGTGACGGCACGATGATTCGCTCCCCGATCGCCCTCCGTTGCCTGCTCCCCAACGCATGTGCCGTCGCGCTGCTCGCAGGTTGCGCGAGCGCGCGTCGCCAGCTGCCGCCCGTCGTGAATCTGCCCGCACATTGGACCGCGCACGACGCGACGCCGGAGATGCTGCCCACCTCGGTCCCCGGTACATCTGCACCTTCCGCTGCCGGGTCGATTCCACCGGAATGGTGGCGCAGTTTCGGCGACCCGGTGCTCGACCGGTTGATCGACGACGTGCTCGCCGTCAACAACGATCTCGCCGCGGCTGCGATCCGCGTCTATCGCGCGCAGTTGCAGGCAGGACTCGTCGCGACCAATCTGACACCCGACGCTACGCTCGGCGGCACCGGCAGCGTGTCGCGCGCGCTGGATTCGCACCGGATGTCGCGCACGAGCAGCCAGTCCGGTGCGCTCAGCTACGAGCTCGACCTGTGGGGCAGGCTCGCGGCGCAGCGCGACGCGGCGCGCTGGGCGGCCGACGCGACGCAGGCCGACCGAGATGCGGCACGGCTGTCGTTGATCGGCACAACGGCTGCCCTGTACTGGCAAATCGGCTATCTGAATCAGCAGATCGGGCTCGGCGATGCCGATATCGCATACGCGGAGCGTGCGCTCGCTCTGGTGCGCGCGGCACGTGGCGGGCGCGGTGTCCGGGCTCGATGTTGCGCAGGCTGAACAGAACCTGTCAGCGCAGCGCGCGGCCCGGACGCAACTGATCCAGCAGCGCACCGAGAACCGCCATACGCTCGCGATCCTGTTCGACCGGCCGCCGCAGGCGCAGGCCGCCGAGCCGGCCGGGTTGCCGGATCGACCGTTG
Source organism: Paraburkholderia sp. JHI2823 (assembly GCF_038900695.1). Taxonomy (NCBI): domain Bacteria; kingdom Pseudomonadati; phylum Pseudomonadota; class Betaproteobacteria; order Burkholderiales; family Burkholderiaceae; genus Paraburkholderia; species Paraburkholderia sp. JHI2823. Next base: position 296,828 of record NZ_JAYMRY010000003.1, read on the forward strand.
CCGGCGGTGCCCGCGGGCATGCCCGCGGATCTGCTTGGCCGCCGCCCGGATCTGCGCGCGGCGGAATTCCGGCTGCGCGAATTGCTCGCGAACGTCGACATCACCCGCACCAGCTTCTATCCCTCGTTCACGCTGACGGGCTCGGTCGGTACGTCGAGCGCGAGCCTCGGGCGCGTGCTGTCGAATCCGGTCGCGATGCTCGGCGTCGGGCTCGCGTTGCCGTTCATCCAGTGGAACACGATGCAGTTGCAGATCAAGGTGTCGCAGTCGCAGTACGAGGAAGCCGTCGAAGCCGTCGTCAATTTTCGTCAGCAGCTGTACACCGCGTTGAGCGAAGTCGAGAATGCGCTTTCCGCGCGCGTGCAACTCGAACGTGAAGGTGAGCAGCGTACGCTGTCGATGGCTCAGGCCCGGCGTGCGGAAGCGTTCGCGCGAGCCCGATTCGCGGCCGGTGCGACCAGCGTACAGCCGTGGCTCGACGAGCAGCAGCGGTTGCGCAACGCACAGAGCGCCGACGCACTCAACCGCTTGAATCGACTCAACAACCGGATGAACCTATACAGGGCTCTGGGCGGCGGTGATCACTTGCCTGATTCCAGTTCCCACGAACCATGTACACCGGAATCAGCCGTACTTGTGATACGTGACGATCGCAGGTGTACTTCGGAGGTCGCGATACAGAGGCCAACATACGTATCAGGCTAATTTCGATAAGGGCTCCCGGATCGAGGCCGTGCGAGGATCTCGGAATTCTGAACGTGATCCTGATAGAACATTGCTTGGCTATGAAACATCCGCGCGTATTTCCCGTTTCGCGCGATGAGTTCAGCGTGAGATCCGTCCTCAACGAGACGGCCTTGGTCGAGTACGAGAATGCGATCCACGAACCGCGTGAGCGCGAGACGGTGGCTGACGATGACCGCGGTTCGTTGCTCGGCGAGCTTGAGAATGAGCCGCATGATATCCGCTTCGGACTCCGGATCGAGTGAGGAAGTGGGCTCGTCGAAGACGAGCAAGTCGGCCTCGTCGGCATGCGCCATCGCACGCGCGATGGCCAGCCTTTGCCACTGCCCACCTGAGATACCGATTCCGCCTGCCATCTCGGTGGTCAAAGGTGTGTCCGGGTGGTGACCGAGGAATTCGAGGCCGACCGCCTGCAAGCATGTGTCGATTTTCAGCAGATCATGTTCGACAAGATTCTCGCGCACGTCGAGAGGAAAACGCGCAAAGTCCTGAAACACACCGACCACGCGCGGAGGATCGTGGGCAACCGACCACGTCAGCTCGCCAGTCGTCGGCTCGTAGAAGCGGCTCAGCAACTTAAGGAGGCTCGTCTTGCCGGCACCGTTCTCGCCGACGATCGCGACGAGTTCCCGATGGCGAATTGTCAGATCGATCCGATCAAGGGCCGCGTGTCCGGAATTGCGATACCGCAGACTCGCGCTGCGCAAGGTCACGCAGGGGGCAGCCGCCAATGTTTCGGGTACCGGCAACTGCCGGCGGGCACGGTCGGTGGCCTGCCGCCCGGCAGTGTGAAGGCAGTTTAGCTTGCGGAGCGGATGAACGGCATAGGAAACACGCAACAGGTCGCCGAAGTTGTAAATGATCGCTGCCAGCCCGTCCTTCAACTGAACGAGCGCCCCGAGCAGGAACGCGAGTTGGGCGAGGCTGAATTTGCCGAGCTGGAACCCTTCGATGACGACATAAAGCGGCGCGCCGAGGCAGACGCTCGCAGCCAGTGACGTCGCACCGAGCTTGAGCGCGTTACGTGTGCGTACTCGTTTGAGCGTATCGAGATAGTTGTCGTAGAGGCCCTGCCACGTGGCCAGCAGACGCTCCTGCATTCGGTAGATGCGCAGATCTTTGGCGAATTCCGGCTGCGTCAATATTCGCTCCAGAATGCGCAATTGATTGAACGTCTCCGCATGATGCTCCTGTACATTCCAGCTCTCTCGCTCGGCCCGTGCGCGGAATAGAACGCTCGGCACCATGCCGGCCAGCATCACGAACGGAATCCACCACGCCGTCTGCCCTGTCAGAAACAGGATCGGAACGATCATCACTGCGCCGATGCACACAGCGTACAGATGCAGGACAAGTTCGCCCACCTCGTCGCTCGCGCCGGCCGCGAGAATCGCCGTTTCGCGCAACTCGGCGTCTTCGTGAATACCAAGACTCGGGTATGTCGCGACGATCGCATTCACATCTCGCTTCAGCACCATGCAGGCCGAATCTCGCAGCGTGTCCACGATGAAGCTCGAGATCGCGTTCAATCCATCGTGAAAGCCACCGAGTATGAAGTAGGTGACCACCAGCGCCATAATGGCCGCGAAGGCTGCATTCGAGATCAGGCGCTCGATGAGTTGCGCGTTGATGTAGAGCAGCACGCTCGGTATGGCGCCCACGACGAGGTTCGATACGATGGCGAGGCACAGCGCCCGTGGTGCCGCTCGCCACAGCAGCGACAACGCTTCGCGGAAATTGTTCAGGATCTCCTGGGCTTTCATGTCGATGGGCTTAGCCGGCAAGGGCTCGCAGTGGACGGAATTTCAAATGTGTTGTGACGGAGGTTCGCGGCCCAGAGAATTTGATGAGCCAGGACTCAAGGTCAGTCACGCCGCGAATGTAGTGATACTGAGTGCCGAGTTGGGTATTCGGATCCTCCGTCGCGACAATGTAAGCCATCAGACGACGACGGAAACGAACCTGATCGACGAGCCCCCAATCATTCAAAACCATCGGCCGGTTGGTCAAATGCAGTAGTGCCCTCGCACTGTTGTGAAACATCCGGCGCGCCATAAGTGCGTAGCTCGTCTTGGTTTTTTTCTCGGTTGCAAAATCCGGCAGGATTTCGCGATAGGCGTTTCGCGCCAGCATTTTCGACGTCGCGTAGGGATTTGCGCGATCAAGGCGTCTGTAATCGTGGTGAAAATGTGGAGGGCACGCGAGCGCAAACGAGATCATCCGCGGATCGAGAAACGGATGAGAATGGGTGCAGTAGACGTTCAACGTGTCAAAGTAGGTGGCCCGGGGAAAGAGCATCGCCCCGATGTAGTCGTGGCCAAGATAACGGTTACGCGAGCGCTTCAAGCGTGTGTTCCCGGAGCGCGCGTGGCGCCGCGTTGCTTCGCGCAGACTTTCCCCCAGGTAGTCGGGCAATTGTGTGTGCTCACCGGCCGATGCCTTGAGCCATTCAAGCCGCCCCAAGCGTGGCGACAGCGAGATAAGGATCTTGCGAACGTACGCTCGCGAGAAAGCCCGCGCGCCGAGGTTTTCCGTCACGTAGCTGTGGAGCGCTCCGATTCCGTCATGCTTGCGAATCGAATCGAGAATCCAGGGATGCATCGACTCGCCCAGAATGACGTCGCCTCCCTCGCCCGTCATGACGAGCGAAACGTCATGATCCTGAAACACGCGTGCGCAGGCTTCCTTTGCGAGTGGATTGGCGGCCGCGTCAGGCCCGTCGACATAGGCGCAGGCATCGTTCGACGTCGGCAGGCGCAGGAAATCATCGGCATAGATGATTCGATGAGGCGCGTCGGCGTGTCGGACCAGCGCCTCGACAAGCTTATCGTCCTGACTCATCGCGAGATCTGCATCTCTGAAACTCATGTTGGCACAGAACGGCGCGGAGCGTCCGGGTACCGAGAGGCTTGCGCCGAGGATGGTATTTGAGTCGACGCCGCCACTAAGCATGATCCCGCTCGCGCCGGCCTCGAGACGGTCGCGCACGCAGGCATCCAGGCGTGCTCGAAATTCCTGCTGGAAATCTTCTCGGCGGGGAAATGCACCATCGGGCGGGAAAGCGGTGGTCTCGCGCGCACGCGTCAGCCTGAACGTCTGTCCTGTTTTGCCAATGTTTAGGACAGTGCTCGCTGGCATCTTCAGCACGCCTTCGAAGAACGTCGCACCTCCGGCCAGTTCATTTTCTCCGACCATGACGGATTGCGTCAGGAGTTCAAGGCACGACTCGCGCCTGATTTCCAGCGGCACAAGACGGCACAGCAAGAGCAGCCTCAGATCATTGCTCGCCACCCATAGCCCGCATTTGCCGCGCCAGTAATAAATTGGGTGCGTCGCATAGTGGTCGGTCACCAACGCTATGTGATCGGGATGAATCGACGCATAGCTGAATTCACCAATCACGGCGCTTTCCGAAGGATCGAGCATAAGCGCGTCTTGTCGGAATGATGTTTGCAGTACGTTTTTGGTCAGATCGCGTAACCAACCGCTGTAGGCCGAGTTGCCATCTGAGGTCTCGATGCGTCGTGGGCCCCAGGATTCTGGTTCGCGCAGGCGTACATCCGTTGTGATCAGAGTCGCCCAGCCGTGATCCATCCTTTTCGCGCTCTCGACCTGGATATCGGCGAGGGCATCGAGCAGAGCGTCGATGTAAGCGTCAACGTCTTCTATCGAGGCATTTACCAGCAGTGTCCAAAGTTTCATATTGAATTCACCCATTCTGCAACTGCTGTTTCAGGATTCATGCGAGCCAGCGCACGATATTCGCTCAGATCGATGCGCCCCGGATTGACGATTTCCAACCTTGATCCCTTGCGGGATAATTCGACCCATGCGTGGCCGACTATCTTCTCATCCTGCTTTTTTACGCCAATCACCATGTCGCTCGGAATGCCATGCAAGAATGCTAGCGACTGGACAACAATGCTCGCCGAATAGCACGATGCGGTACCAACTTCGAGCAGGTCTGATTGGTAAATGGAATCGCAGACTTCCTGAAGATAAGTTTGGTCAATGTAATCGCGGGTGTGCGAGAATTCGCCCCTGATGGCGGCGGGAAAAACAGATTTGAAAATATATAGATAGGCGTCGGTTATCGAATTACCGAGCAAAAACGCGCGCACGAGGCTATGGGTGATAAAGATATATGCGCTTTCATTTTTCATATATGGCACCTAGATCGATCAAGGTGGTGACGCCGTTTATGATTAGCCGTTCTTCCTCGATTTCCAATGATCGACCACTTGAAATCTCGTCGATGAGATCCGTCAGACTCAATCCTGAATGCACTCCTTGAAAAATCGTCAAGATATCTGCTGCTACACCGGATACGCGAAAATAGCCGTTCCTGGTTTTGCTATAAAAAACCATCTCACCTTCAAGTGGGACGAATTCGAGAGAGGTGTTCGGATACAGCAGTTTCGAGCGCGTATGCGACATACCTCTAACCGTTGGTGCCTTCATGTGGCGCGCGGCCGTGAAACATCCCGGTACGCGCCACGTTTAATTGATGGATTACAGCACTGGTTGTTACATGCCCTTCACGCCGCGCCCAAAGAGTCCATCTCCGGGAGCCGACTTTTTCGACAGGACGACGGCGAGAAACGAGCCATATGCAACGACCTTGGTGGGTTGGATCGAGACTGCATTCATTTCATTCTCCTTGAGTAAAGAGGCATGGGTGATCGGCTGCCCTAGAACCGCACTTCGGTATCCTGATTGAAGTGCAAATGTAATGTCGCGCAAATATTTTTGAAAGTAAACATTTTATTTGAGGGGAGAATCATGAAGCGCGAGGTATTGCAAGTTCGCGCTGTCGGAATTGGGGGGATGTTCTTCTGACAGATTTCTACTTACTCTCGGCGCGGGTGTTGCGATTCAGATAGCGATCGCGCCCCTGGGCTTCCGGAGTTAATGACAGGTGCCAGGTCATTTTTCTCAATCCACCAGGTCCAGCCTGGTTCGAATGTGCGTACCGCGCGGGTAGTGGAATTGGGTACGTCTTGCGCGTTCAATGCCGGGCCGGCGACGATTTCGGAAAAATGTCGGCAATACCTGCATGTGCAGAATTCGTCATTCTTCATTCCTAATCATCTTTGAGGCAATGTGTGTGAGTTTCTACGATCGCAGGATTCGGGGGTGGAGCGTTCATGCCATGTATGCGAACGCGTGGGCGGCGGCACTGCGAGGCATGCATCGTGCCGAAAGCCCCGCGCGATGACGCGTCGCTGCACGTGTGTGCCAGCGCGTCGGCCGTGTGGAACAACAGCCGGCCAATGGCTGTACTCTGTGATCCAGCTCTGCAGCCGCGATGCTCCGTTGCCAGAGTCCGCATCGTCACGCCGCGCGGCGGCTGGGCGCTCCGATAATCGACGCCCTCAGCCACTCGCTTCGCAGACGCCGGGATGATGAGGTCAACGAGGCCGTGCGCAGCGCAACCCATAAACCGGCGCGCGAATTCAAGGGCGACCTCCAGCAGGAAGCCGGCCAGGCACGCAAGAACGTCGGCGACGTGTAGGACGCCGCGAAGGACATGACGAAGCGCCATCACTGACAACCGGTGGCCAACGTACCGCGCCGCCGCCTCGCAAGGGGCGGCGACGACGTGCTGTGCGCAGGGCCGCGGTACCATCGCTCATCCCTTTCGTGCAGAACGGAGACGACGATGAGCGAACACAACGACAACGCCGGCGAGGCCGGCAAGGCGCGCCGCACACTGGTGATGGGCGAAGCGTTCGTGAAACGCGCGATGAGCGATCTCGATGGCTTTTCGCGCCCCTTGCAGGAATGGCTCAATGAGCACGCGTGGGGCAGCACCTGGCTGCGCGAGGGTCTCGATCTGAAGACTCGCAGCCTGTGCACCTGTTCGATGCTGGCCGCGCTCGGCCGCAGCACGGAGCTCAAGGGCCACATACGCGGCGCGATCAACAACGGCGCGAGCGTGGTCGAGCTTCGCGAGGTGCTCTTGCATAGCGCGCTCTATGCGGGTGCGCCGGCCGCCGTCGAGGCGTTTCGATGCGCGCGGGAAGTGCTCACCGAGCTTGGGGTTGCCATGCCAGAGTGAGTGGCGTCTCGCGGGGCAGATTGATTTCGTAGTGCGAAGAAATTGAGCCGTGGCAGTTGCCACCATCGCACTGCTTTCGAAATGCCTTCGTTTGCGTGGCTTAACAACGGGGAGGGGAGCGACGCAAAACCCGCAAAACAGGTATGCTCCAAACATCCCGCGTGCTCCGCGCGGGGCTCGTACTGGAGTCTCCGATGTCCGCCAACCCTGCCGGTTTGACCTCTGGCGTGCGCGAAATCTGGCTGATCCGTCATGGAGAAACGCAGTGGAGCCGCTCGGGGCAGCATACGGGACGAACCGATATCCCACTGACCGAGCACGGACGAGAGCAGGCGCGCTCGCTGGCGCCGACGCTCGCCGCACAGCACTTCGATGCGGTGCTTTGCAGTCCCATGGCGCGCGCCATCGAAACGTGCCAGCTTGCAGGCCTTGGCGAGCAGATGACGATCACGGCCGACCTGCACGAGTGGGACTATGGGATCTACGAGGGCCGCACCACGACCGATATCCGCAAGACCGAACCCGACTGGAGCGTGTGGCATTCGCCCATCGCGCAAGGCGAGGATCTCGCGCGCGTTCAGTTGCGCGCGTCGGCGGTAGTGGAGAGCCTGCTTGCCTTGCGGGGCCGCGTGGCGCTCTTTTCGCACGCGCATTTCCTGCGCGCATTGGGGGGCTGCTGGATCTCCGGTTCGGCGGCGTTGGGCGAGCATCTGTATCTCGACACGGCTTCGGTGAGCATTCTCGGCTTCGATCACGAAAGCCGGGCGCTACGCCGCTGGAACGCATTAGGGGAGCGCAGGGCGCTGATGTGAACGGCACGCCGGCCGCGCGCCTGGCCCTGTGATCGATGCCCAGGACAGCGAGAGGCGGCGGCGGCCATCAGGCTCGCGGCGACGAAGGGGATCGGACGGCTGGGGCCAAGTTGGCGAACGCTATGCCAATGAGACCATCGTCTTATGGAACGGGCCGCCCGCCGGCTCCTATACTCCCGGGGAGCCACGGGAGAACAGGGATGCTCAATCAACTCTCCGATACCTTCCTCCTCGTCTTCGCAGGACTTTTTCCCGTCATCAATCCACCCGCGGCGGGGTTCATCGTCCTGAGCATCCTTCCGCACGCGACGCCTGGCGAACGGGCAATTCTCGCGCGGAGCATCGCGATCAATAGCCTTTTCATCCTGCTTGGATCGCTGATAATGGGCGCTTATGTGCTGTCGTTCTTTGGCATATCGATACCCGTATTGCGGGTTGCAGGCGGGTTGGTCATCGCGTTTGCCGGCTGGAATCTGCTTCATAATTCGTTCGGCGACGCGCGCAGTGCGCCTTCGGAGGCGTCGCCTGATGCGGCGCGCAAGGACACGCTGCGCGCCATGGCGTTCTATCCTTTGACGCTGCCTGTCACCGTCGGGCCAGGATCGATCGCGGTTGCGATCGCCCTGGGCACCGGCCGGCCGCGCGGCCAGGTGCAGATTGTCAATGTCGTGGGCGTTCTGCTGGCGTTGGTCGTGCTGTGCGGCTGCATCTATCTTTGCGTGCGTTTCGCGGGACACGTCGGCAAGCGGCTCGGCCCGGTAGGCACAGAGGTGCTGATGCGCTTGCTCGCGTTCGTGCTGCTGTGTATCGGGATTCAGATTCTGTGGCTCGGGCTCGATGATCTGCTCGAGTCGGTGCCGCTTTCGGTCAGCGTCAAGCCGTGAGGTTTGGGGGAAAGCGACATTTCAAAAAAGCCGTAACAAGCAAAACTTCGCTAATTTGCATTATGTAAAACGAATTGGAACGATCGGAGCCGCTGCGTCCCCGACCCGCGCGGACATCTGTTGCGGCCGTTTGTCGATCCCCCATACCCGTTGCAGGACGCAGATGCATCCGCGAGGCTGGGCATGCTCAGCGCTCGTCAGCGCTTCATCACCTCCCGGGGTGCCGGCATCGGTCAGCGTGCAACATTTGCAAGAACCGGAAACGATTCCCATGGGCCGCCGCGCTGCTTGAGCTAAAACCCCGCGCAAGCAGCGCGGCGGCCTCACGATTGCCCTTCCATGTCACGTTTTATCGCATTGCGAACCATTTTCCCGGACCCCTCATCGGAGTGCTGAATGTCTAAAGTCGAGCTACATCAAATCTCTGGGATACCGATATCGGGCTGTGCCGCCATCTGCGGGCGCTGCAGAGGAACAAATCATGCAAACCAACGCTCCGCGACGCCGGCGACATGGACTTCCGCTAAAACGTCGCGCCGAGTGAACGGGGCAAGCTCACCTCCTTCAGCACCCTCCTATCGGGCGACACCACGAATACGGCTTTTTATCCTCCATTGAATTAACATCAACAATACACTTACAATGCCGTACATCAGCGTTGAAACGAACGCTGCCTGCAGAAGCGACTGGGGTGCATATGTGGATATGAGTTGCGAGCAACGCAACAACTCGTTATAGGGAATGATGTAGCCGAGAGAGGTATCCTGAACTATTGCCAGCAACTGGCCAATCAGAGCGGGCATCATCCGCCGGATCGCTTGCGGCAGAATGATGTATTGCATCAATGTCGCCGGTCTCATCCCGATCGCGCGCGCCGCCTCCGCTTGCCCGCGAGGCAACGAAAGAATACCTGCCCTGACGATCTCAGCCATCAGCGCAGAGTGATGAAGCGTCAATGCAACGACCAGAAACGCGATGGCAGGCCATGCCAGTCCGATAGTCGGCAGCAGAACTGCCATAAAGAGGATCAAAAGCAGGAGAGGAACCGCGCGGAAAGCTGAAATATATACTTCCGCACACTTTCTTGCGGACGCCCGTTCGGATAGCCGCATCAGGGCAACCGGGACAGCAAATCCAAACGAAAGAATGCCACTGATGGCGGCGACAAGCAGCGTCGCCTCCAGACCTGTGAGCAGAAAACCCCACACCTTCGCATTGAAGAAGACGGCCCACCGGTCCTGGTCGAACTGCCCTTTTTGATACAAGCGATGTAAAACAGAGAAGGTCAGCGCGAGCACGAGAGCTGCGCCAGCAACAGCATAAAGGCGATTTCTCAACACGCCGACAGGGCCAGGCCGTTCATAAAGCAATCTGGTCTCGTTCATTGCGCGAATACGACTCTTTTTTCAATCATATTGAAGATCCAGCCCGTTGGTATGGTGAGTACGAGGTAAGATGCTGCGGCACCGAGAAACCATAACCATTGCGCTGTTTCTACATTGATGATCTGCGACGTCGCAGTGATTTCGAGTACCCCTGCAACGGCTGCCACGGACGTGGTCTTGATGTGGACAATAATGATCCCGCTCAGCGATGGAACGACCGAGCGAACAGCCTGCGGGATGACTATCGTACGCAGGATCCTGGCGAAAGACATGCCGAGACTGCGCGCTGCTTCCACCTGCCCTGTTCCAACCGAGCCAACTCCTGCCCTGATCGCCTCTGCGATCCAAGCTGCGGTATACAGGCCGAGAGCGAGCACTGCCGACGCGAACTCCGAATACATGAAGCCTAGTTTCGGAAGACCCCACACGATCAAGACGAGAAGCGCCAGAATCGGCGTCGCGCGCATCGCTTCGACGTAACACCACGCGAAAAAGTTAAGCGGGGGCGAGGGACATATCCGCATGATTGCCAGCACGACGCCGGCAACGAACGCAATCAAGATTGACCAAAAAGACAGCTCAAGGGTAACGCCGATCCCCTGGATAAACCGAAAAACATAATCCCAGAACATGTCCAGATCCCTGCTCGTTGTCGACCCGACCAGCGCTTCCGGCTCGCCGGGCCAGTCACGTGAATGCCGTCAATACCGTTCGATAGTCGGAACCTGTGCTTCGCCAAAATCTTTCAGGTCTCTATCGTACATACGCTGCCATTGACCGGACTTGATCATGGCCTCGAGTTCGCCGTTGATCCAGTTGCGGAACTGTACGTCATCATGCTTGACGACGACACCGTACGGCTCCTTCGTGAAGGGCTTGCCAAGCAACCGCAGACGATCCGGTTGCAGTTTCACGAACGGGACCAAAACGGCACCGTCATCGGTCAGGGCCGCAAAGCGCCCATCGGAAACCGCCTCCGCACAGCTCTTTTCATCCGTCAGTGAATGAATCTCTGCTTTCGGCGCGACCTTGAGCAGGTTCACGGCCGAGTCCGTGCCGGTCACGACGCACACGGACTTGCCATTCAGGTCACTCAGGTTCTGGATGCCGCTATTCTTGCCGACCATGACGTCCTGGCCCGCGAGGTAATAAGGGCCTGCGAATCCAATGATTTTTTTGCGTTCATCGTTGATGGTCGCGGTGGCCAGCGAAATGTCCACGCGACCCGTTTGAACGAACGCGAACCGGTTCGCACTCAGTACCGGCACGAATTCAACGTTGTCCTCGGAACCCGTCAGCTTCCTGGCCAGTTGCCGTGCGATATCGATCTCGAAGCCTTCTGCCTTGTTGGTTGTCGGGTTCAGCATCGAAAACCCGGGGCCATCAAGCGAAGTTCCGACCACGAACTTGCCCTTCTTCTGAATTGCCTCCATGGTGGAGCCAGCCGGGAAAGTTTCTGCCACGGCAAGTGCTGACATGGTCAGTCCCACGGCCAATACCGCGAAAATCGTCTTTAGCTTTGCTGCTTTCATCTGAGAGGCTCCAAATTGATCTTCCGGTCTACAGCAGGATGTTGTTACCGGTCTCGAATAAAGGCGCTAGTTTCCCCTCCTTGCCATGATGTCAGTGGCTCAAGATTTTCGACAGGAAGTCCTGCGCCCGATCTGATTGCGGGGACTTAAAAAACACTCGTGGACACCCCTCCTCGACTATCCGACCATCGTCCATGAACACCACGCGGTCGGCTGCCTTGTTCGCAAAGCCCATTTCATGTGTCACCACAATCATGGTCATGCCGTTCTTTGCGAGATCGACCATAACGTTCAGCACCTCTGAGACCATTTCGGGATCCAGTGCAGAAGTCGGTTCATCGAACAGCATGACTTTCGGCTTCATCGCCAGCGACCGGGCCAGCGCGACGCGTTGCTGCTGACCACCGGAAAGCTGCGCCGGATATGCATTTTCCTTCTCGGCAATACCGACCCTCTGGAGCAAAGCCCGAGCATCGGCTTGCGCCTCTTCACGTGTTTTCCCGAGAACCTTGACGGGACCGATGGTGATGTTCTGCAGCACAGTCAGGTGCGCAAAAAGATTGAAGGACTGGAAAACCATGCCGACTTCCGCGCGGAATCTGGCCAGTGCCTTCCCTTCTTCTGGCTGAATCTGACCGGCGATGCTGATCTCGCCGGCATCGATCGCTTCGAGCCTGTTGATACATCTGCACAGCGTCGATTTTCCGGACCCGGATGGACCTACGACTACGACCACCTCGCCGGCCATGACATCGAGATTGATGTCACGCAAGACCTGCTTGGCACCGAAAAACTTGTTCACGGCCCGTATCGAAATGAGTGGTCTGTTTGTGGCATTCAACATTGCGTCTCCGACAAATGCGCGCATCACACGTATTTCAACCTGAAGTCACACGACAACTGGCCCACTTTGTGGCCATTGCAGTTGCGCAGATCTGGATTCAGCCATCCCTGAAGCTCATTGACGGTGGCATCATCCGCGATGCCTAGCTGTCGCATTACCTCGATGCTCACCGCGTAAGCGGTCGAGTAGTCACCGTCACCGACCTTGAGCGCGATCCCGACACCATGTTTTCGGGTACCGATGCAGCGCACCCCTTGTGCTCCCGTCTTGCTCACCCATTTTCCTTTCCCCACACTGGTCAGCGCCTCATCGGCAAGTCCAGTGCCCGAGTACATTCCGGGCCATTCCATCATGGCGTCCGCCAGGGTAGCCATAGCCCGGTCAAGTTCGTCACCATCCTTGCTGGCTGCGCCAAAGCGCGCCCAGATCTTCGCAAGGCGGGACAACGGCAGACCGATATTCGGCGCGTTACATCCGTCCGTCCCGTACCACAATTGCGTTGGACTTGTCCCTGAGAGGTCGCTCACCACCTTTACGATCTCCCGCTGCAAGGTGTGCAACGGATCAAGATAGTCGTGCCTGGAATGGCCACCCATTCGGCAATAAGCGAGAAATCCGGCGTGCTTGCCCGAGCAGTTATTGTGTCGCTGGTCGATGGCGAAACCGGGCGGCACGGCTTCGCCATTGGCGAATCTTTCTGGCAAGTGACAACCGCAGCCAAGATCGTGCTCGGTGCATCCCGCCTTTTCGAGCATGTCCGAGACGCCTTTGACATGCATCTCCTCGCCAGAATGGCTCGCGCACATCAGCGCCGTCTGCTGCTGCGTAAAACCGAACCGCGTGATACCGCCCGCGAGCGTGAAAGGCAGGGCCTGAAATGGCTTGAGCGCCGACCGGGAGAACGTGTAGGCCCCCGGATCGCCTGCATAGGCTATTAGTCTGCCTTGCGTGTCGACGACAGCCACTGAACCCCTGTGAATGCATTCGACGTGGTCGCCACGTGTCGCCACGGCAAGTGGCTCATGATTGAAGCTCATTGATGCCTCGTTTCGCGATTACTTGTTTTCAGTGCCGTCTTTGTCAGCGCACTGGACGAACTCCGAGACCGCCCCCCCCGGGAACGCGAGCCCCGCCCAAATTCAGGCACTGGCACTTCTGAGTTTGTTATGCCGTACGGTGATACCCTGATCGGCCCGTCATTAAGTTGACATGTCAACGCATTTTGGCAAAACGACACCCAGTCGCAAGCTCAGGATTACCCTACGATGAGCCGACGACATTACCAATAGGCAATGTGATATGCCACCCAACAAAGGTGCAATGTCAAATTCATTTGCAGAAAATTGGCTCGCGCAATAGGGTCGGAATGCCCCACGGTGGCCGTGGCTCTGGTATCTTCCTCAGGTACGGTCTTTGTGACGGCCCGCTCTCTTGTTGCCCGGGCAGCGTGGCATCAAACGATCAGTCGATGCTCCGGCCACCCTTCGTTGTCCGTCTAGCCGGCAATCGACAAGACCGCGTGGAAATTGATTCGGGGTGCACATTTGAATTACGATTGCGTGGTACTAGGGGCTGGGATAGTTGGCATATCTGCAGCCCTGAATCTTCAAGCTCGGGGGCGATACGTTTGCGTTGTCGACCGGGAACTACCTGCAGCAGGAGCGAGCATCGGGAACGCTGGCCTGATCGAGCGGTCCAGCGTCATCCCATATGCATTTCCCCGCCAACCCGGTCGACTTTTGCGCTACGCGTTGAACCGCGAGCCTGACGTTCGATACGCGCCGAATGCCATTCCAGGCATCGCGCGATGGTTGATCAACTATTGGAAGCAATCCGGCGCGGAACGTCTGCAACATGCGGCGGCCGCGATGCTGCCGCTCATCGAGCGGTGCGTGGCTGAGCACGACGAGTTGATAGATCGATCAGGAATTGGAGCGATAGTCTCGAACCGTGGGTGGATGGAGATTTTCCGCGATCTAAAGCTTTTTTGCGCGGCGCGCGAGGAAGCTGAATCACTTGCAAGGTACAAGCTGTCTTATGACGTCCTTCACCAGCGCGAAATTCTGGATTTCGAGCCTGGCCTTAACGAAACAGTGATCGGTGGCATACGCTGGAATGACCCGAAGAGCGTCCGGGATCCGGGGGCGATGTTGGCCGCTTATACCTCGCTGTTTCAACGAGAAGGTGGCACCCTCGCCAAGGGCGATGCACAAACTCTTCGACGAGATGGAGCTATGTGGCTAGTCGAGTCTTACGCCGCAAACGTAAGAGCGGAAAATGTCGTGATCGCTCTTGGCGCCGATTCTGACCTTCTATGTAATGCGCTAGGCTATCGAGTTCCATTGGCCGCCAAGCGTGGTTACCATCTCCACTTTCACCCTGTCGATCACGGGATGCCGAAGCTGCCCATATGTGACAGCACGGGTGGCTACGTACTGGCGCCGATGGCGGCAGGCATCCGGCTCACCACCGGAATCGAATTTGCGCGTCGTAACGCTCCGCCGAATCCGATACAGATTCGACGCGCAGAACGCCTGGCAAGGAGCGTTTTCAGATTAGGTCGCCAGGTCGAACGCGCCCCGTGGATGGGCCGCCGGCCATGCCTGCCAGATATGCGTCCGATAATCGGTCCTGCGCCGAATCACCGTGGCGTCTGGTTCGATTTCGGACATGCACATCATGGCCTCACCCTGGGGCCGGTAAGCGGGCGGTTACTGGCCGAACAGATGACAGGTGCCAAACCGTTTACGGACCCCGCGCCGTTCAGCATTACTCGCTTTATCTAATCGACCGCTTGGCCCGAAATCGGGCAAATATGCCTTTGCATCGCGGCACTAACGCGACTGTCCAATGACGTCCGTGCCTGCCGCGGGCACAAGCCACACTCAAGATAAGTCGCGGCGCTAGACACAGGGTTCTATAGACAGCGCCGCCAGAAATTGCACGAACGGTACGCGTTCGCGAAACTAAGGTTATAACTACCTGTGTGCAACTGCAATATACCTCGGACCCCTGTCGCACAAGGCGCAGAGGCCGTTTCCCGTTTCAACTGCTGTAACGCAATGGACGGCCGGGCGGCAAGAAACGATCATGGCGCGCAAGCTGGGGGACTCCCATCCTGTTGGCGGAGGCGCTTCCGTTCCCGTATCGAGCCGCAGTGATTGCCGCGAGCATCGCGGCATGGGACTTTGCGATCGTCGTGCACGTCATCGTCGAACAGACTGTGCGCCAAACGATGATTGAAAACCGTCACTTGGCTCGCGTCACCGCAACAGTCAGATTTGTTAGCTGGGGGGCCGCCCCGATAGGTGCACTGCTCGGGGGTCTAGCCGCCAGCTCGGTTCTCGGAGCGAGAGGCACGCTGCTTTTTTGCCTGATCGGGTTCACTGCGTCGGGCGCATTGCTCTTGCTCTCGAGACGCATCAGGCGATTGACCCGCATAGACCTGGACTCCGAACGGGAGATGCTCGAGAAAATAGACAGGTAGGTCTTTGTCGGCACAATCTCCGGCGCGGCCCCGAGCATCCAACTCACCCGACCTCAGGAATCTGCACGGCTGCCTCTGGCACAGACTGACCGTTACGTTTGACACGCCGCGCCGTGTAGTCGACGGACTTGCCCCCCAGATACGCGTCCCGCAGCGCGTCCAGCCGTGCAAGTTCGGCTGACGCGCCCTGTGCCACGACGCGTCCCCCTTCGAGCACATACCCGTAGTGGGCGTAACGCAGCGCCATCGTCGCGTTCTGCTCGGCAAGCAGGAAGCTCACGCCCTCGTCGCGGTTGAGCGCCGCAACGATCTCGAAGATCTCCTCCACGACGAGCGGCGCAAGCCCCATCGAAGGCTCGTCGAGCAGGACGAGCGCTGGACGCGCCATCAGCGCCCGGCCGATCGCCACCATCTGCTGCTCGCCGCCCGACGTCAAGCCGGCCGGCGTCTGCCGCTTTACCTTCAAACGCGGAAAGATCGCATAGATCCGCTCGATGTCCGCCTCGATCTCCGCACGCCGCGGCCGCCGCGCGAACGCCCCGATCCGCAGGTTCTCCTCGACCGACAGATGCGCAAAACAGCGTCGGCCCTCCAGCACCTGAACGAGCCCGCGCTCGACCAGCGTCCACGGCTCCACGCGTGTGACATCTGCGCCGCGATAGACGATGCGTCCGCCCGTCAGCTCGCCGCGCTCGGCACGCACGAGGTTCGAGATCGCCTTGAGCGTGGTCGTCTTGCCCGCACCGTTGCCGCCAAGGAGCGCGACGATCGCGCCTTCCGGCACCGCCAGCGATACCCCGCGCAAGGCGGGGATGATCTGGCTATAAGTCACGGCGATCTCGTCGACCTGCAGGATCGGGGTGCTCGTCATGTCAGAGGTCCTTGCTGCAATCGCGCGGCGTAATGCCCTTTTCCTTCGCATAGGACAGGGCCGACTTCTCGATGATCGGACGCAGCAACGCGCGGTCGGCCTGAACCCAGTTGCTGATCACGTTCCACTTCTGGCCGTCCCATTGCTGAAAGCGCACCGCGCCGCCGCCCTCGTGGTCCGAGCAGGTCAGCTTGAGCGGCTGGACAAGACCCAGCGCGCCGAGTTGCTTGAGGCGCGCATCGTCGAGATCCAGATGCTCGAAGCCCCAGCGCACCTGCTCACCCGTCAGCGGCTTGTTGCCGAACTTGCGCTGCGCGACGCGCACCGCCTCGACGTTCAGAATGCCGTTCACCACACCCAGGTTGTAATAGACGGTGCCGAAGCGCGACGCATCCTTGAGGTTGCCGTTACCCGGCTTGACCACGTACTGGTTGATCGCCTGCAGCACCGGGTAGTCCGTGCCCGAGGGGTGCGTCGTGATCGAAATGAAGCCCTTGGCCGCGTCGCCCGCCGGACGCACGTCTTCCTCGGAGTTGCTCCAGATGTTGCCGATGATGTGATCGACCGGATAGCCGACCTTCTGCGCAGTCTTGAGCGCCACAGGGTTCATCACGCCCCAGCCGCGCAGGATGACCCAGTCAGGATTGATCTGGTGAATCTTCAGCCACTGCGAACCCTGTTCGTTGCCGGGGTGCGGAACCTCGATCTGGGTCACGTCGAAACCGTACTTCTTCGCGAGCAGATCCACGACGGGAATCGTCTCGCGGCCATACGGCGAGCCGTGATAGAGCACGACGATCTTCTTGCCCTTGAGCGCGGCGAGTCCGCCCGAACGCTGCCCGATGTAGTTGACGATCGCCGAGACCTCGCTGTACGGATTCAACTGCAGCGGGAACACGTAGGGAAACACCGCGCCGTCGGTCGAATCGGTGCGGCCGTGGTTGATCGTGATGAGCGGAATCTTGTCGGCCGTGGAACGGTCGAGCGTCGCGTAGGCGATGCCGACCGACAACGGGTTCGTGGCCGCGGTCGGCGCGCCGTCGGGGCCGCCCTTCTTCAGACGCTCATAGCACTCCACCCCCTTCTCCACCACGTACTCGGTCTCGCACTCCTTCCATACGAGCTTGACGCCGTTGACGCCGCCGTCGCGCGCATTGATCAGTTGCAGATAATCGATGAAGCCGCCAAAAAATCCGCTGCCGCCAGCCGCATAAGGGCCGACCCGATAGCTTTGCAGCGGAAAGTATTCCTCTCCCGCAGCATGCGCTTGAGGCAGAGCGCCGATTGTGAGCGCGAGCGCGGCAACGAAGGCAGAGGACCATTTCCCCCATTTCGCGCCAACGGCGCGAAGAGGACGCTCAGAACGAATAGCATTATTTTGCATAACAAAATATTCCATGAACGATAAAAGAAACGACGAAAACGAATGAATCAGGTTTGCTTCGATCGGCGTTGGCGGACGATCTGCACGAGCCTCGCGAGGCCTTCCGGTTCCTTGATCAGGAAGACGATGATCAGCGTGCCGAACACGATCTTCTGCAGGTTCTGCACCTGGTCCGCGCCGATGCCCGCCTGCGCCAGCGCACCCGCCGCGTTCGAAAGCAGGATCGGCAGCAGCACGATGAAGGCCGCGCCCAGGAAGTTGCCCGAGATGCTGCCCATGCCGCCGATGATGATGATGAACAGCACCTGGAAAGAGAGATTCAGGTTGAAGCCATCCGGCTCGATCGTGCCGAGATACGCGAAGGCCCACAGCGCGCCCGCGATGCCGAGCACGAAGGAACTCAGCGCGAAGGCCAGCAGCTTGCTGCGGCCCACCGGAATGCCGATCACGCGCGCGGCTGCCTCCATGTCGCGCACGGCCATCCAGCGCCGGCCCAGTTCGCTGCGCACGAGGCTCGCGCCGAATGCGAAGAGCACGGTCGCGACGCCGAGCACGAACAGGTAGCGCGACACCGGCGTGTCGATGCGCCAGTGCCCTATTGCGAGCTGGGGTGCGTTCAGCACGCCTGACGTGTCGTAGTTGGAAAACCAGCCCACGCGCGTGAACAGCCAGACCACGATGAACTGCGCGGCCAGCGTCGAGACGATCAGGTAGAAGCCTTTGATGCGCAGGCTCGGCAGGCCGAACAGCACGCCGGCCCCTGCGCTGAAGAGGCCGCCGAACAAGAGCGCAAGCGGCAGCGGCAGCGCGGGCACGCGCACGAGCAGGTTGTAGGTCGCGTAGGCGCCGATCGACATGAACGCGGCCGAGCCGAGCGACAGTTGCCCCGCATAGCCGGTCAGCAGGTTCAGGCCGAGTCCGGCTAGCGAGAGGATGAGGAACGGCACGAGGATCGCGTTCAGCCAGTAGTCGTTCGCCACGAGCGGCACGCCGGCGAATGCGACGAGCGCCGTCGCGAGCGGCACGCTCAGTTGGCGCAGGTTCACCCGGCGCGGTTCGGCAAGGGTACGGGTCAGTTCCATCACGGTTTCCTCAAACGCGCTCGACGGCCGCCTCGCCGAACAGGCCGGACGGGCGCGCGAGCAGGAATAGCATGGCAAGCAGATAAGGGAACCAGTTCTCGATGCCGTCGCCGATCACTGCGCCCGCATAGACCTCGGCCAGCTTTTCCGTCGCGCCGACCAGCAGGCCTGCGACGATCGCGCCGCCGATCGAGGAGAACCCGCCGATGATGAGCACGGGCAACGCCTTGAGCACGACCAGCGACAACGAGAACTGCACGCCGAGCCGCGCGCCCCAGAGCAGGCCCGCGACCAGGCTGACGAAGCCAGCCAGCGCCCAGACGATCGCCCAGATGCGCGGCAGCCGCACGCCGACCGCGAACGCGGCGAGCGGATCGTCGGCCACGGCGCGCAGCGACAGGCCGAAGCGCGAGCGCTTCGCGAGTTGCGAGAGCGCAAGCACGAGTCCGCCCGCGGTGGCGGCCGCGAACAGATCGAAACGGCTCGCCATCACGCCGGCCAGGTGCAGCGGCCGGTCGTCGATACCAAGGTCGAGCCCGTGCACCTGCGCGCCCCAGATGAGCTGCGCCGCACCTTCGAGAATCAGGCTCAGGCCGAGGGTGGCCATGAAGAGGACGATCGGCGCACGGTTGACGAGCGGCCGCAGCACGAAGCGCCCCGTTGCGATCGCGATCAGCACGAGCGCGGCAAGCGTCGCGACGAACGACAACCACGGATTCCAGCCGCGCTCGACGAGGCTCACGTAGGTCAGCGCGCCGAACAGCACGAGCGAGCCCTGCGCGAAGTTGAAGATGCCCGACGCCTTGTAGATCAGCACGAAGCCGATCGCGACCAGCGAATACATCACGCCCGCGAGCAAGCCGCCCACCAGCACCTCGAAGAAAAATCCCATGTCCCTCGCCTCTCAATGACGTGTGCCGAGATAGGCCGCCAGCACGTCCGGGTTCGTGCGGACTTCGTCGGGCCTGCCGTCGGCGATCTTCTTGCCGTAATCGAGCACCACCACGTGATCGGACAGGCCCATCACCACGCCGATGTCATGCTCGATCAGCACGACCGTGACGCCCAGATGTTCGTTGGCATCCAGCACGTAACCGGCCATCGCGTGCTTCTCGTCGGCATTCATGCCGGCCATGGGCTCGTCGAGCAGCAGCAGGCGCGGTTCGGCGGCCAGCGCGCGCGCCAGCTCGACGCGCTTCTGCAACCCGTACGACAAGGTGCCCACCACGCTATCGCGCCATGGCTGCAAGTCCAGCGCTTCGATCACGCGCTCCGCGCGCTCGCGCTGGTCGGCTTCGTCCCGTGCCGCGCGGCCCACGTGCAGCGTCTGCTCGAGCCACGTGCTGCGGCGATGCAGGTTGCGGCCCGTGAGCACGTTGTCGAACACGCTCATGCGCCTGAACAGCGCGAGATTCTGGAAGGTGCGCGCGATGCCGCGATGCGCGGCGTCGTACGCGTCCATGCGCCGCCAGGCGTGGCCATCGAAACGCAGCGTGCCCTGCTGCGGGCGATAAACACCATTGATCACGTTCAGCAGCGAACTCTTGCCCGCGCCGTTGGGGCCGATCAGCGCGCAGATCTCGCCTGCCGCGACTTCGAAACTGATATCGGAAATGGCCTTGACGCCCCCGAACGACACGGAAATGCCGTCGAGCGCAAGCAAGACCGTCGAGGCTTGCGTCATGCTGATTCACCCCTTCGGATGGCGTTTTTGTGTTCCGGGTGGCCGTGTCCGCTCGCGCGCCCGGCCACGCCCCGCCGCCGCTTGCTTCAGGCGGCCTGCTTCTGCCGCTGCGCTTCGAGTTCGCGCACGAGCGGCAACACCTTCTGGCCGAAATATTCGACTTCCTCGATGAAATGCAGGAAGCCCGTCAGCACGAGATCGACGCCGATCGACTTGAGCTCGACGATGCGCTCGGCAATCTGCTGCGGCGTGCCGATCAGGTTCGTGCGGAAGCCGTCGTTGTACTGGACGAGATCCTCGAAGGTCGATTTGGCCCAGTTGCCCTCGCCTTCCGGCGAAGCGCTGCCCGCTTGCTTGACCGCATCGCCGAACGCGTGCACGGCCTCGACGTGCGCGTGCCTGATGATGTCGTCGAGCACCGCTTTCGCTTCTTCTTCGGTATCGCGCGCGATCACGAACGCGTTCACGCCAATACGCACCTGATGGTTGTTCTGGGCCGCCTTCGCGCGGATATCGTCGATCTGCGCCTTGAGATTTTCGGGCGTATTGCCGTTCGTGAAGTACCAGTCCGATACGCTCGCCGCGTTGTCGCGCGCCGCGCGCGAACTGCCGCCCTGGAAAATCTCGGGATGGGGCTTTTGCACCGGCTTCGGACTCAGCGTGTAGTTGTTGAATCGATAGAAGTCGCCCTTGAACGTGAAGTTGTCCTCGGTCCAGATGCCCTTGAGCGCGCGGATGAACTCGTTCGAGCGGCGATAACGCTCGTCGTGCTCGAGCCACGGCTCGCCGATCGCGGTGAACTCGCCCTTGAACCAGCCGCTCACGACGTTGATCGCAATGCGGCCGTTCGAAATGTGGTCGATGGTGGCGATCTGCTTGGCGACGACGGCCGGATGCCACGGCCCGGGCAGGATCGCCGCGAGCACCTTGAGCCGGGTGGTCGACTGCAGCAGCGCCTGACTGAACGACACCGACTCGTGCTGATGCTCGGCGCCATAGCCGGCCGTGAAGCGAATCTGGCTCAGCGCGTATTCGAAGCCCGCCCGCTCGGCGGTCTGCGCGAGACGCTGGTTGTATTCGAGGCTCCAGTCGGTGCGCTGCTCGATCGTGCTGACGACGAGGCCGCCGCTCACATTCGGCACCCAGTAGGCGAATTTGACGGCGTCGTTCGTGTGGGAAGTCTGGCTCATTGAAGGTTCCTCGTTGGGCTTTGGATTCAGGCGGCAAGCGCCGCGGTGACGTTTTCCGCACGCACGCGCAGTTGCGGCGCCGCGCGTTCGATGGCGAGTGCGATGCGGGCGCGCAAGGCCTCGTTCGCGATCTCGTAGCGATCGAAATCGTGTTCGGAGGCGTACACGCCGATCGGCAGCGTGCGCGCCTGGAAGAAGCTGAAGAGCGGTCGCAGTTGATGATCGATGACCAGCGCATGGCGATCGCTGCCGCCGGTGGCGGCCAGCAGGACCGGCACGTCGATCAGGGCCTCGTGATGCACGAGATCGAAGAGATGCTTGAACAGCCCTGTGTACGAGGCTCGATAGACCGGGCTCGCCGCGATCACGAGGTCGGCGGTCTCGATCGCGCGGATGTGTTCCTCGATATCGGCCGGCACCTGCGCACGCGTGAGCGCACCGGAGAGCCGTCCCGCGATCTCGCCCAGCTCGATCACGCGGATCTCGACAGGCAGCGCGGCCTCCAGCGCGGTCAGCAACGACTGCACCAGCGCCAGCGTGCGCGACGGCCGCTGCAAGCTGCCTGATACCGCCACCACTTTGTACTTCTGGCTCATAAGGATTCCTTGATTAACCGGGGCATGCCTGATCGGTCCCGTCAGGAGGTAAAGGCAAGTACCGTGCCAAAGTGTTCGAACAAGCGGGGCGTGTCGGGACGGCCGGCGTAGCAGCGATTTTTCCTGCGAGACCGGTGTCCAGGAGCCGGAAATGCACCTGATAAGCACATTGCAGCGACGCTCGAATCGATATGCAGGAACGTGATGAAGCGCGGGCAACAGCGCTGCTTCTTCGCTGCTTCTGACGCAGCAGCACCGGCTCGCCAAACGAATGGAAGCGCGCCAGGAAGCTTGGCCCCGGTCACGCTGCTGCTATCGCAGCACTGTGATTAGGTTATGAGAAATCCTCGCTTCTCTCCGCGGCCAAAACCTTGAACACTGTGCTGATCCTGCAGCACACCTGTCGTGCCGCGCCAACCGGTCACACCGTCGTTCGCTGCACGATCCGCTCGCCTTCAAGAGGCGCGAGACCGACGACCGGGCGCTCAATCGAACCTATCGCACGCCGAGCTTCTACTCATGAACCACACGCTCCCCAACGCATGGTCCGACGAGGCCGAAGCAGACCGCCACGACCCCGTCTCCGTCCTGACTTTGCCGCACAAGCATGCGCTCACCACCTCGATCCGCGCACGCGCGCAGGTTTTCGTCGATCCCCGTTCGATCAGGCTGCTCGAACGCATCGAGCTGGTCGCGCCGAGCGACGCGAATATCCTGATCATCGGCGAGACCGGCACGGGCAAGGAACTGGTGGCGCGCCACGTGCACAGCCTGAGCGAGCGGCGCGACAAGCCCTTCGTCGCCGTCAACTGCGGCGCGTTCTCCGAAACACTCGTCGAAAGCGAACTGTTCGGACATGAGAAAGGCGCCTTCACCGGCGCGTTCAACGCCAAGCCGGGCTGGTTCGAGGCGGCCAACGGCGGCACGCTGTTCCTCGACGAGATCGGCGACTTGCCGCTCTCGATGCAGGTCAAGCTGCTGCGCGTGCTGCAGGAGCGCGAGGTGGTGCGGCTCGGATCCCGGCGCGGCATCCCGATAGACGTACGCGTCGTGGCCGCGACGAACGTCCATCTGCAGCACGCGGTGGCCGCCGGGCATTTCCGCAGCGACTTGTTCTACCGGCTCAACGTCGTTCAACTCGCGATTCCCACGCTGCGCGAGCGTACCGGCGACATCCTGCCGCTCGCCCGCTACTTCATCGAGGACTACCGCGGGCGGCTCGGCTACGGGCCGCGCACGATCTCCCCGCGCGCCGAGCAGAAGCTGCTGGCGTATAGCTGGCCGGGCAACATTCGCGAACTGGAGAACGTGATCCATCACGCGCTGCTCGTGAGCCGCCACGACGCCCTCCAGGACGGCGACCTGCATCTGTTCTCGTCCGGCATCGCGGCGACGGCTGGCAGCTGCGCGCCGAGCGGTCTACCGAACGGTCCGCATCATGCGCTCGAAACCGCGCTGCTCGAACTCTTCAATGGCGAGCACGAAAATCTCTTCGAACAGATCGAGGACACGGTGATGCGCACGGCGTTCGAGTACAGCCACCGCAACCAGATTCAGGCCGCGAGGCTGCTCGGCATCAGCCGCAACGTCTTGCGCGCGCGGCTGATCCGCACTAAGGAAATCGCCGCCGCGAAGTAGTGCCGTCCACGGGACGGCACGATGCCGCCGCGCTCAGGCCGCTTTCTGCTGAGCGGCGGGACCGGCGCCGATCGCCCAGACATAGGGGGGCTCGGTCCCGTTGATCTCGCGGTCGCCCACGATACGCTCCTTGAAGACGATGGGATTGTGCGAGGCCGCCGTGCGTGCGTTGCGCCAGTGGCGATCGAGACGCTTCTGCTCGCTCGTGCCTGAAGCGCCGAGCGCGTTGAACAGCAGTGTCGTGGCACGCAGCACGAGATCGGCGATCACGCTCTGGCCGCGCGCGGAGTCCAGCTCGGCATCGACGTTCGCTTCGTGTTCGGCCTGTGCATCTCCGCCGAAGCGCGCCTCGTAGGCGCGCTGCGAAGCCTGCGCCGCGCGAACGGCCGTGGCCTCGGCCGCGAACACGAGCGACGAGACCTGCCCCACCACCTGCTGCACCTGCGGATCCTGCGCGAACGACGGCGCATTGCCGTGGCTGAAGATGCGCCGGCGCGATCGTACCGCGTGCGAGATGTCGCGCAGCGCGGCGCGGCCCACGCCCGCGAGGACCGCCAGCAACACGAGCTGGTAGAACGCCGTCTGGTATTTGAAGCGCGTACCGAAGTCGATGATGTCGATCTCGTCCACCTCGGCCGCTGCGAATGTCGTCGTACCGCTGCCCGTCGTACGCTGTCCGAAGCCGTCCCAATCGTCGCGATGCGTCACGCCGGGCTGCCTCGCGCGCACGGCCGCGATCACGTCCTCGCCCGTGTCTTCGCGGCGTGCGAAGACGTCGATCCAGTCGGCGAAGATGCTGCCCGTGCTGTAGTACTTCTCGCCATTGACGACCCAGCGCCCGCCGTCACGCGACACGCGCGTGATCACGTCGCCGATCGCGACGCTGCCGACCTCGGTCCAGGCATTGCCGACCAGTTCGCCCGCAACGAATCGCGCGAACCAGACATCGCGCGCCGGGCCGGGCTCGGCGTTGAGGCGGTCTTCGACGAACGCGAAATGGCCGCGCAGCGCCTGGGGCAGGTTGGAGTCGGCTTCGGCCAGTTCGATCAGAAGCTGAATCAATTGCGGCAGCGAAGCGCCCGCGCCGCCCTGCTCGACTGGCACGCGAACCGCGCCGAATCCGGCGGCCCTGAGCCATTCGATCTGCTCATACGGCAAACTGCGATCGCGCTCGCGCGCCAGCGCGCCCTCCGCGATGCGGGCGAAGATCGGCCGAAATCGCGAGGCGAGGCGCTCGTAATCCGTGCCCAGCGATAAAGCGGGCGTGACGATTCCCCTGCTGGCGAGATTCAATGCGGTCATGTGTGCTCC
Organism: Paraburkholderia sp. JHI2823; assembly: GCF_038900695.1. Lineage (NCBI taxonomy): Bacteria > Pseudomonadati > Pseudomonadota > Betaproteobacteria > Burkholderiales > Burkholderiaceae > Paraburkholderia > Paraburkholderia sp. JHI2823. The sequence goes on from NZ_JAYMRY010000003.1 coordinate 322,333, forward strand.
AGATATCGGCTTGATGAATGGCCCGCGAATGGGCCTCGTTCCTTACCGATAAAGCAGAAGCCATGCCAATCGTCCGTTCAGCAACAGGGATGGGAGACGCGGCAACGGCTCGCGCCAGTTGCTGGCTCAGCAACAGCATGCTGCTGATTCACTGCTCTATATTCAGCGATCCCGCCGGCTTGCGGTCAGTCGTTTCCCGCACTGAGGGTTTCCTTCTCCTTGGGTCCTGCTGCTGCCCGCGCACGAGGCGTGTGGACGATACCGCCCGAGCCGCCGGTGAAAGCGCTTCGTGGCGCGGGCTTTGGAGGACTTCGACAGGCCGTTACTCGGAGCCCGGGTTGGACTTGCCGGTTTCGCTCAAATCGTCTTCTCGCACCTCCGCCTCTCGCACCGTCGTTCCTTCGTCGTCGGTTTCGGAGACGTCGGTTTTGAACGTGCCTGTATCGTCCTCGGGTTGCTGGCTGGATTCGTCTTTCTCATCGGGGCGCCCTGCGCCTGGGTCTGGAATGTTCATCGCTGCTCCTGGATCGTGAAAAAGGCGCGAACACCTGCGTGTCGTTCAGGCAGAGAAATGGTCCCGGCCTCGCGCTCCGGCGTCCGCTCGTCGCTGCCATCCTTACCGGACGAGTGGACAGCCGCATAGCGCAACGCACATTCCCAAGGAGGGAATCGCAGCGATCCGTGGCGCGGAGGTGAGGCTCACTCACGGTGCACGTCAAGCAGCTTGAAGTAATGCTCGATGCGCGAGAGCGCGTATTGCGCTGCAGCCTCGCGGATCTCATTGCGTGAGCCGGAAAAACGTTGGGTGTCGGAGAAGGTCACGCACCGCCCGTCCTTCGAACGCCAGGACCAGGCGAAGCACTGGGTGCCGGCCGGCGGCCCCTGTCCGTCGCCTACGCTATCCGCAACGCCGGTGTTGGACACGGCCATATCCGCGGTGCATCCCTGCGCCGCCAGCGCGCCCTCGGCCATTTCGCGCGCGACCTCTTCACTCGTGAGTCCGTACCGCTCCATCGTTTCCTCGCGCACGCCGAGGAAGCCGCCTTTTCCGCTGGGCGAATAAGCAACGAATCCGACGTCGAGGCATGCACCGCACCCCGGCACGGAAGCCAGCGCGGATGCGATCAATCCGCCCGTGCATGACTCGGCGGTCGCCAGCTTGCGATCCGCCGAGGTCAAAAGCGCAACGACATCGTGTTCGATACCCATGGCTCGTCTCCCTGTTCCTCGGCACTGGCTCAGCCCGGCGTCACGACGCTCACGGGCAAGGCCCGCTTGTGACGCGTCGCTGTGTAGAACCGCCGGATCGTCGCAAGCACCTCCGCGGACACCGGCTTGCCCTCCAGGAAGTCGTCGATGTCGTCGTAGCGGATGCCGTAGCTGTCTTCGTCCGGTTTCTGCGGGGTGAGCGTTTCGAGATCCGCAGTCGCGGCTTTGTTGACCAGCCGCTCATCGGCGCCGAGCGCCCTTGCGAGCGCGCGCACCCGCCGCTTGTTCAAGCCCGAGAGCGGGAGGATGTCGGCGCCGCCGTCGCCGAACTTCGTGAAAAAGCCCATCACCGATTCGGCCGCGTGATCGGTTCCGATCACGATTCCGCGCCGCGCGCCGGCGATGGCGTACTGCGCGATCATGCGCTGGCGCGCCTTGATGTTGCCCAGCACGAAGTCTTCGTGGAAGTCGTCGGTGAACTGGGCGCCGGCCGCCTTGAGCGACGCAAGCATCGCGTCGGCGGCAGGTCGGATATCGACGGTCAACGTCTCGTCGGGGCGAATGAACCGCAGCGCTTGCCGGGCGTCTTCTTCGTCGCGCTGCTCGCCGTAGGGGAGCCGGACGGCGAGGAAGTGGGCTTCCCTTCCCTGCCCGCGCAACTGTTCGACGGCCAACTGCGCCAGCCGCCCCGCCGCGCTGGAATCGACCCCGCCGCTGATGCCGAGCACATAGGTATTGAGCGAGTTCGCCGCGAGGTAGTCAGCCAGAAAACGAACGCGGCTGGCGCATTCCGAGCCGGCGTCGAAGCCGGGCTCGACGCCCAGTTCGGCGATCACCGACCGTTGCCACTCGCGCGTGGCCTCGTCGCCCACCTCTCGATCTTGCGTGCTGTCTTTCATGGCCCGTTTCCGCTCCTATCCAGTGATTGTGGGCGCGCGCCCATTCGGTCCGGGACATCATCCGCCTCGGACATCCTCAGGCGCTATTTGACACCCCCTTGCTCGCCGCCTTGCGATTCCCGATCCGAAATTTCCTCTTTGGCACGATGCCAGTATTCGTCGGTGTGGCTCTCCGGTGAGCCGGCCTCCTCCCACAACTCGTAAGCGCGTCGCCGGATGCGCGCCTCTTGTTCGCTGTCGCCGTCTGACGGGTCCGGGCTCGTCGCGCCGGCGCTCTCGATCGGTTCTTCCTCCGCCGCAAACCGCTCGGCAGCCTCATCGCCCATGGATTCGGACTTGCCGGCTGCGTTCTTCGTGTCACTCGCCTTCTTCGCCATTTCAACCTCCGTTGCAGTGGTCACGTCGCCCAGCAAGGCGCATTCCTCGCAAACGGACTGCGAAGAGGCATCACCTACGTGTTCGCCCCATTGGGAGGCGCGTGCCGGGAATGGTCGATGCGCCAGCGCCGGCGAAGCGCGCGTGCGCTTCGACCAGAAAGGAGAACCTGCGATGCGAGCTCTACGTTGGCATGGAAAACACGACGTGCGTTGCGACACCGTTCCGGATCCCGTGATCGAAGACGGACGCGACGCCATCGTGAAGGTGTCCACCTGTGCGATATGCGGATCCGACCTGCACCTCTTCGACGGGTTGATGCCGACCATGGAGCACGGCGATATCCTCGGACACGAGTTCATGGGCGAAGTCGTCGAAGTCGGTCGCGAAACGCGGAATCTGAAACCAGGCGATCGCGTGGTCGTGCCGTTTACGATCGTCTGCGGCGAATGCGATCAATGCATGCGCGGAAATTTTTCGGTATGCGAACGAAGCAACCGTAACCGTGAAAAGGCCGAAAAGGTCTTCGGCCATACCACGGCGGGGCTTTTCGGCTATTCGCATCTCACGGGCGGTTATGCGGGCGGGCAAGCGGAATATGTGCGGGTGCCATTCGCCGAGCGCACGCACATCAAGGTTCCCGATGGACTTTCCGACGAACGGCTGCTATTTCTGAGCGACATCTTGCCCACCGGCTGGCAGGCCGCCGTTCAGTGCGAGATTCAACCCACCGATACGGTCGCGATCTGGGGCGCGGGCCCCGTGGGTCAAATGGCCGTGCGCAGCGCCGTCATGCTCGGCGCAAAGCAGGTCATCGTGATCGACCGCGTGCCCGAGCGCCTCGTCATGGCGAGCGGCGGCGGCGCCATACCCATCAACTTCGACGAGGAAAGCGTACTTGATCGCCTGAAGGAACTGACGAACGGGAAAGGGCCGGAAAAGTGCATCGATGCGGTGGGAATGGAATCGCACGTGTCGCGCTCGCTCGATTCCATGTATGACCGCGTGAAGCAGGCCGTCATGCTCGAAACGGATCGTCCGCACGTGCTGCGCGAGATGATCTACGTCTGCCGGCCAGCGGGGACGCTATCGATTCCGGGCGTCTACGGCGGCGTGCTCGACAAGATTCCGTTCGGCGCCGCAATGAACAAGGGGCTCACGTTCCGCATGGGACAGACGCACGTGAACCGCTGGACCTCCGACCTCTTGCGGCGCATAGAGGAAGGCCAGATCGATCCGTCGTTCGTCATCACGCATACCGTTCCCCTTGAAGAAGGGCCGGCGATGTACAAGACGTTCCGTGAAAAAGCGGACGGTTGCATCAAGGTCGTGCTCAAACCATGACTCTGGAGGTCCAGGCACCGGGCCGGGATGCGCGCGCGGGGCCGGACGATGGCGCCGCAGCGCGCAGTCGGCCGCCCGATCAGCCACTCAGTGAGCCGCTCATCCAGCCGCGAGCGCGCTGGCGCATCGCGCACGCGACGGCTTCTTTGCAGCGGCTGCCGCTTTCGGCGAGGGCGCAGGCGCTTGCGACGGCGCCGTCCGGCCCCGCACCTTCGAACCGGCGGCGCGGGCTTTACGGCTCGATTCGGCCAGCAGGCGGGTAAGGCGCGGGTCGCTCGATGGTGCGCCCTTGCCACGCGCCGCCTCGCGCGCGCGCCGCTTCGCGTCTCGCTGCAGGAAGATGAGCAGCGCGGCCTCGTCGACCTTGAGCCCGCGCCGGCGCGTTTCGGAAAGCGTTCCCGCCAGTTCGCCCGCCTCGAACGCCTCGATGACAGCGGGATGCACATAGCACTTCCGGCAAACGGCCGGCGTGTTGCGCAGCAGTTGGGCGACGTCCCGGATCGTGCCGACGACGTGCTTGTGCGCCTCGGTCACCGTTTCCCATTGCAGCTTTCTGAGCGCCGCCAGCGCGAAAACGCTGCCCGCCCATGTGCGGTAGTCCTTCGCCGTAAAATCTGCACCGGTTACCTCGCGCAGATACTCGTTGATGTCCGATGAGCCGACCGAGTGGCGCACGCCGTCTGCATCGAGATACTGGAAAAGATCCTGGCCCGGCAGGTCCATGCAACGCTTCACGATCCGCGCGACGTGCGCATCGGTCACGGCGACGTCGTGTTCGATGCCGCTCTTGCCGCGAAACTTCAGACGCAGCGTACCGGCGGAGATCTTCAGATGCCGTTTGCGCAGTGTCGTCAAGCCATACGAGCGGTTCTCGCGCGCGTATTCCTCGCTGCCCACGCGGATCAGTGTCGTATCGAGCAAGCGCACGACCGTGGCCAGCACCTTGTTGCGGGGCATGCCGTCGAGCGCGAGGTCGCGCTTCACCTGCGCGCGCAGCTTCGGCAGCACCGCGCCGAAGGCCAGCATCCGTTCGTACTTGGTGGCGTCACGCGTTTCCCGCCACTGCGGGTGATAACGATATTGCTTGCGACCGCGCGCGTCGCGACCCGTCGCCTGGACGTGCCCTCGCGGATCGGGGCAGATCCAGACGTCGGTGTAGGCGGGTGGGATGGCCAGCGAAGCGATGCGTCGAATGTGCCCTTCGTCGTCGATTCGCTTGCCCTCTGTGTCGAAGTAGGCAAAGGCGCCGTTCGTCCGCTTTCGCGTGAAGCCGGGACGCGAGTCGTCGACATAGCGAAGGCTCGCCGGAAGTTCGCCTGCGCCAGTTTGCCGGATGATGGGGCGCGCGGCGGAACCCGAACCCGCACCGCGCAGGCCGCCGCTTTCGGCATGCTTTTGCTTTGTTGCCACTGATGGCCTCCATCCGTTGCACCATACCTTGCGCGAAGCGGGCAGCAATCGGCATGCCTCTCGTGCGTAGGGCGAACGCCGGCTGGAGGCGCTGCGGACAAGCTCGAATCACGGTCGGTGCACTGCCAACCGCGTGACAAGCTCGAGAAGCTGCGAAGCAGCGAATGGCTTGCGCAGGCACGCGCTCACTGCCGTAGCCGAACGAGCCGTTGCAACGGCGGAAACGAGCACGACGGGCAAGCCCGACAGTGCCGGGTCGGAAGCAATTGCGCGCGCGAGTTGCAAGCCGTCCATGACCGGCATCATGTAGTCCGTCACCACGAGATCGATCGCTTGTGCCTTCGCCTGACGAAGCCCCTCTGCCCCGTTCCTCGCACGGACGGCCGTGTGTCCCCCTGATTCCAGTAGCGCCGCCGTCGCTTCCATGAGTTGCGAGTCGTCGTCCACGATCAGCACTTTTGCCACGTTTGTCCTCCCCCATCCAGCGCGGTGTCCCGATGCGCCGATTCGAACCGCTTCCACTGCTCATGAACCCAGCACGCCGAATGCCCGTACCAGCGGGTTTGTCCCGAGAGGGTTTCGACTTCGCGGCACGAGAAATGCGCTAAGCCGTCGCCTGCTAACCACCAGGAGGAAGCGAAATGGCAAACCTCAATCCTCAAGCGCCCGGCTCGGGCGCGAAAATCACCGGCGGCGGCATCGGAGAAGGTCCGGGACCGGAAGTCATGGCCGCTGCCACGCTCGACGGCAACAAGGTCATTACTGCGGATGGCGAGCATGTCGGAAAAATCTCCGACATCATGCTCGACGTGCGCAGTGGACGGGTCGCGTATGCCGTCCTTTCCGAGGGCGGTTTTCTCGGCATGGGTAACACGCTCCATGCGATCCCCTGGAACGCACTGACGCTGGACACCGCGGAGAAGTGCTTCCGGGTCGACATTCCCGCGCAGCGCATCAAGGACGACCCGGGTTTCGACAAGGATCACTGGCCTTCGATGGCCGATGTCACCTGGGGCACCCAGTTGCACGAGTACTACAACCGCCGTCCGTACTGGATGGCAACCGAGCCGTCTGAGTACGGGTCCGTCTCTCCGCAAAGACCGACGGATATCTAGGCCCACGCAGCGCCGGGCGCTGCAACGCCAGCCACGGTAAAACGGAGTACCGGTTCGCCGGTACTCTCTTTATCGTGCTCTGTCGCGGCCCGATCAGCCCCGCGTCAAGGCGGGGCATCTGGAGCGCCATGCGATGCGCGGACGCCGCCTCCTTCACATCGAGCGCGTCTGGACCAGCCTTCGCCTCTGCTGGTCCACCACGCTGGAAGCCGTCAAGCGGTTCGGCAATGACCGCTGCGCGACGCTCGCGGCCAGCGTCGGGTTCTTCTCGGCTTTCTCGCTCGCCCCCACGTTGCTGATCGTGCTCGCCATCGCGGGATGGGTGTTCGGCAAGGACGCGGCGCGCGGCCAACTCTTCGGACAGATCCACAATCTCATGGGAAACGATGCGGCGGCGGCGATGCAGGCGATCGTCGAGCACGCACATCGCTCGGGCCAGGGCGGCGTCGCCACCACGCTTTCCGTCGTGCTGCTCGCCGTGGGCGCCTCCGCCACGTTCACCTCGCTGAACACCGCGCTGAACGTCGTTTTCGACGAACTCGCGCTCAAGAATCGCAGCAGCGTGACGATGCTCATCCGGGCGCGCCTCATGTCGCTGGGCATGGTCATGGGTGTGGGGTTCCTGCTCGTCGTATCGCTCGTGCTCGACGCGGCGCTGGAATGGCTCGGCGATCATCTGTTCGGCGATTCTCCCCTCGCCGTCATCGCTCAACTCGCGCACACGGCAGTTGCGCTCGTCGTGCTGGCCGCCGCGTTCGCGTCGCTGATGAAATTCATGCCCGACGCCCACGTGCCGCTCAGACACGCGCTATGGGGAGGCACCGTGGCCGCGGTGTTGTTCAGCGTCGGCCGGCATCTCTTCGGGCTCTACCTCGCGCGCGCCGGCACGGCCAACGAGTTCGGCGCCGCGGGTTCGCTCGCAGTCCTCATGATGTGGCTGTTCTTTTCGGCGGCCACGTTCCTTTTCGGGGCTGAAGTGGCTGCGTCGATAGACCGCGGCGCGCGTCGGCGCGGCAAGCCGGACGCGTATGTTCCGGCCCACGCCCCGTGAGCGTCACTGCACTTTCCACCCGCGCCTGCGGGCGTGCAGGCCGTCCGCCAGCGCCTGAATTGGCAAACCCGGAAAACCCGGGCGCCTCCAGGCGGCTGAGCCAAGCCGCCGCAAAAGACACGCTCGCTAGTCTAGCCGCGCAAAGGCATGCCGCGCGCAGCGCGCGAACCTGATAGCGCACGCCCATGGGCACGGCAATTGCGTTTCCGGTCGCACGGTTCCAGGAGACACCGCAAATCCGTCCCGGGCACAAGAGAGGTTGGCAGACAGATCGCCAAGCTCGAAGGGGGAACGCAGATGAACATGGTCATAACCATTTTCGGCCAGGGGCGTGATCTCGATCCGCTGCAAATGATCGCGCGCACCGTCGCCGTGTTTTTCGTGGCACTCCTCCTCATTCGCATATCGGGCCGCCGGTCTTTCGGACAGCGCTCGCCGTTCGACTACGTCGTCGCCATCCTGCTAGGGGCGACCTTGAGCCGGGCGATCGTGGGGGCGTCCCCTGCAGTCGCCACCCTCGCCGCGTCCCTTGTCATGGTCCTCCTTCATCGCGCGCTCGGATGGCTCTGCGTTCGCTCGAGAGCGCTGGAATCATGGGTGGTCGGCGTCGAACGCGAACTCTATCGCGATGGCGTCTTCAACCGCGAACAGATGTCTGCCGCGCTCACTACCGAGTCGGACATCATGGAAGCCGCACGCCTGGAACTCAACGCGCCCGACCTGGACGGCGTGCGCTCCGCGATTCTCGAGCGCAACGGCCAGGTGAGCCTGGTCCGGAAGTGAAGGCCCTCCCGGTACGGCGCTTGCGTGGACAGACTCAGCGTTACGACACCGCAAGGCAAAGGCATGACGGACGAAAAGAGTCTCGAACCAGAATCCGCGGTTGCCGACCGTACCGAACGATCGTGGATTTCGCGGCTCGGGCCGGGTCTCGTCACCGGAGCGGCCGACGACGATCCCAGCGGCATCGGCACGTACTCGCAGGCCGGCGCCCAATTCGGCTTCGCGCTGTTGTGGACGCTCCTGCTCACCTACCCGCTCATGGTCGCCATCCAGATGACCAGCGCGCGAATCGGTCGAGTCAGCGGCAAGGGCCTTGCCTCCAACATGCGTGAGTTCGGGCCGAAATGGCTGGTCATCGTGCTCGTTCTGCTGCTCGCCGTTGCCAACACGATCAACATCGCGGCGGACCTCGCCGCCATGGGCGCGGCGATTCATCTGCTCGTGCCCGGTCCCCAGCTGCTGTACGTCACCGTCATCGGAGCCGCGTCCGCGGCGCTGCAAATCTCGGTGCCGTACGAGAATTACGCGCGCATCCTCAAATGGATGACGCTGGTGCTTTTTTCCTATGTTGCGGTGGCGTTCATCGTTCCCATCGACTGGCGGGAAGTCGCCGTATCGCTCGTGTGGCCGCGCGTGCAATTTTCGTCCGATTATCTAACCATGGTCGTTGCCGTCCTGGGCACCACGATCAGCCCTTATCTGTTCTTCTGGCAGGCGTCCCAGGAGGTCGAGGAACTCAGGGCGAACGCCACGGACCGCGGGCTTCGCTGGGTCTCGTCGTTCAGGGCGTACCGGCAGCTCAACCGGATCACTGCCGATACCTGGATCGGCATGGGCTTTTCCAACGCCGTCGCCTTCTTCATCATGCTGAGCGCGGCAGCCACGCTCCACGCGCACCATGTGACGATCCAGACCTCCGCAGACGCGGCAAGGGCGCTCGAACCGATCGCCGGCCATCTGGCGGCTTACGTGTTTGCCGCGGGCATTGTCGGCACCGGCCTGCTCGCCCTTCCCGTCCTCGCAGGCTCGGCGGCATACGGGGCCGCCGGTGCGTTTCGCTGGCGCAGCAGCCTCTCTCTGCACATGACGCTTGCGCGCGAGTTCTATTCCGTGATTGCCGTCGCGATCATCGGGGGCACGGCCATTACGTTTCTTCATCTCGACCCGGTGAAAGCGCTCTACTGGAGCGCCGTCATCAACGGCCTTGCTGCCGTGCCCGTCATGATCGTCGTCATGCTGATGGGGAGCAGTCCCCGTGTGATGGGCAAGTTTGCAATCACCGGAGTCCTGCGTGCAGGAGGATGGCTCGCGACAGCCCTGATGGCGTTTGCCGCGGTAGCCATGTTCGTTTCCAGCTAGCGCTCGTCATCGGCGGCGGGCCGGATGGAGTCTCGATTCCTCTCCACTGAGTCGGGACTCGTCGCGCGTGTCGATCGGGGCGTGCTACCCGTTCGGTGCTGCGCTTCGTCTGTCCGACCGGGTCCGTTTTTTGCGCACATCTGATGTACCTGGCGGATTCGTTCTTCCGGGCGCTCTCGCGCCGCCTCGCACGGTCGACGCGAAGGTCCGATTCCATCCTTTTGCAAGGCGGACGAATGAACACCGCAGGCTCCGGCACAGGCCGGATCGTGGTAATCGGCGCGTCATCGGGAGGGCTGGCGGCATTGCGAGCCGTCCTCCAGGCCTTGCCGAACGAGCTGGATGCGCCCGTACTGGTCGTCATGCACATCGGCAAGCACAGAAGTCTGCTTCCCGAGTTGCTTGCGCCTTATTCCTCCCTGCCCGTCGCGCACGCCGGGCACGATGCGCCACTTCAGCGCGGCCAGATCTTTGTCGCGCCACCAGATAGACATATGATGGTTCAGGACGGGCGCATACGGCTCACCACGGGGCCCAGGGAAAACTTCACGCGTCCGGCGATCGATCCGTTGTTCCGCTCGGCAGCCATCGAGTTCGGGGCGCGGGCCATTGCGGTAGTCCTGACCGGTCACCTCGACGACGGCGCTGCGGGAGCCGTCGCAATCCATGCATGCGGAGGCGCGGTCATCGTGCAGGATCCAGCCGACTGCGTCGCGCCCTCGATGCCACTCAGTACCTTGCGAGCGGTTCCGAAGTCCCGGGTGGCCCAACTGGACCAAGTGGGCGATGCGATCGTGCGGGCCGTGCAGACTCCCGTGAAAGGAGGCCACATGAAAACCGACAAGCAGCGATTCGAGATCGAGACGCGGATCGGGCTCACCGGCGTCTCCACTCCCGCGGATCTCGACAGGATCGGCGAGCGCAGCACCTTGACCTGCCCGGAGTGCGGCGGTGTGCTGTGGCGAGTGGGCTCCGATGCCCCGCTTCGCTTCAGATGCCACACGGGCCATGCGTTTTCCAGCGAGACGCTGGACGGCGCGCAAAAATCCGAGCTCGAAGACGCGCTCTGGACGGGCGTGCGCAAGGCGGCGGAGCGCGCTGCGCTTGCGCGCGACAAGGCCGAGAGCGCCGCTGCAAAAGGAGACAACGAGTCAGCCGACGAAGCGCGGAACGAACATGCCAGGCTCGAAACCCTTGGAGAAACGCTGCGCTCGCTCGCGCTTCAGGCCGCTACTGAGTGAGAAAACGACCGCTCGGTCGCGCATGCCGGACAACCGTGCACGAGCGCCGTGCGCCGCCGTATCTTCGAATGAGGCGTCCTTGGAGCAAACAATGTATTTAGTCGGTGACTACTTTGTCGAGTGCCTCACGAACCACATACCGCGTGACGGATGGGCGGGAGCGGCGCGCATCACCAGGCGGGATGACTGGAAAAAACCGGCGGAAGTCCCGAAGGCGCTGTTCGTTGGACTCCCGGACTGCCCGACGAAACGAGAGGCCGAGCAGGCCGCGATTCGATGGGCGCGCGAACGCGTGCTCAAACACAGGGACATCATCGAGAAAGCGCTCGAAGACGGTTGCTTCAACGGCGCTGCCGAAGGCCGTGATTAGTCCCTGCCTGGATGCCGAAGCCTCGACGCTCACGGATTCGCCCGAGCCGCCACCTCAGTGCGAATGAGACATGCCCTCGGGGACCGTGAACGTCACCGTCTGCCTGCACGAAGTGCATCGCGGTCGGCGAACTCATCTACTGGGGCGACGGGGCATTCAGAAGCTTGCTCAACGGCTTCAATGGGCCGATCGGCAGGAGCGAGAACGTCATCAAGTGCGCCTTTCCCAACGGAAGCGCCTCGAGCATTTCATGCGCTTGAGCGACATCCGTGACGTTCAGGATGAACACCACGCCGGCCCTGTCTTGCAGCGAATACCACTGATCGATCCTGCCCTCGAGATAGCGTTGCGCCGTCTCCCGAACTTCGTCCCGAAGCAGGTGTTGGACGAGTTGCATGTCCGTGCCCGGAGCAAAGGTGCCAATCGCCAATATCTTCGTGGTTGGCGTGGCGGGCATAGTCGTGACTTGTGCCATGGAAACTCCTGTAGAAGCGATCAGCACAGCGGCTGTCGTCAAGTCAAGAAGCAGGCGTTTCATCGTTCGAGCGCCGCGGCTTCCGGTCCCGTCAGATAGCGATCGCGAAAGCGCTCGTCGACGAGCTCTCCCATCCGTTTCGAGAACAGCAGCGCTGCCTCGAGCGGGCGATGATTGATGACCACCGAATCCGTCTCGCCCTGTTCGTTCAGATGCGCGATGAGCACGGTTTCGATCGGCACGCCCTGGATCTGCGAACGATAGGACTCCAGATATAAACCGTTGCCGATTTCGCCCTTGTAGCTGTGATGCTGGAATTCGTAGAGCGAGGCCGCGTGTTTGATCACGGAAAGAATATCGGCGCGGCCCTCGATCGGACGCTTCAGGACGGTGGCTTCGAGCGTCGCGTTTTCGGCAAGCCTCGCCAGCCACAGCGGCGGACCGCCAACGGGCCCGAGCACGGGGGCTGTGTCGTTGAATTTCATGTCGGGTGCTCCTTTCAGGGTTTGCTCGTCGTGCCCGCGCGGGAGGCATCGAGCGTGGCTTCGAGGATGATGCGCGCCTTTTCGAGTCGGCGACGCGCGAGGCGTTCGGCGCCCGCACCGCGCTCGGACTCGCCCGCCAGCAGCGCATGAATATCGGGCAGCGTCCAGATCGCGCCGCGCGTCCCCCAGGCGCCTTCCGGTATCTCGGTCGGGAAGACCCAGACGCGCGGCGCGACGTCGTCGAACGCGCGGCCCTCCGCGCGCGCCACGGCTTCAGTAACGGCTCTAACGAGCGCGCGACGTGATTCGTCGGTGTATTGGCCTTCAGGTACGGACGGAATGATCCGGTAGCGCATGGTGTTCGTACGCTCGCCGCCGATATAGATCGCAGCAGGCCGATGAAGATGAAACACGGTCACACGCTGCGCGATCGGATTGGCGGGATCGTACCCTTCCGCCTTGATGAGGATGTCGGTCAGTTCCTTGACGAGACGCGCTTCGCCCTCGGGCGTCAAGGCGTCTTCGGGCCACAGTGCATCGATCATCGGCATGATGCGGCTCCCGCTTTCGGGTGATGGGATGCCGCCGATGATGAGGGTTTACTCGTGCGCCCGGAAGTGGCAGGATCGCCATTATTGAGGGAATTTCGGACACGCAATGGCCATCGTTCGCATCTGGGTCTATGACGGCATCCTCGCATCCGGCGTCGCGGGGCCTGTCGACGTTTTCAGCGCGGCCAACCAGTTTCACGCGCGCCTGGCTGGCGCGCCATCCGCGCCGCTGTTCGCATGGCGCGTGGAATCCCTCGACGGTCAACCGGTCCTGGCTGCGTCGGGCCAGACCATTCACGTCGACGGCAAGATCGATCCGCGCAAAAAAGCCGACGCCATTCTCCTGACGGCGCCGTTTCTTTCGAACATCGACGCGTTCATCGGGCGCCGCGAGGAGTTGAACGCGCTGTCTTCCGCGCTGCGGCGCCAACGCAAGGCGGGCGCCGTGCTGGCGGCGTATTGCACGGCCAATTATCTGCTCGCCGAGGCGGGCCTGCTCGATGGCCGCGCCGCCACGACACACTGGGCGCGCGCCGCGGACTTCGCGCGCCGGTATCCGCGTGTCGAGGTTCGCGCACACGAGCTGATGATCGCGCAAGACGGGATCATGTCGAGCGGTTCCGTGACGTCGTACCTGCATCTCGCCGTGCGGCTCGTCGAAACATTCGCCGGCGAGGATCTCGCCACGACGGTCGCGAAGGTGCTGCTCATCGACATGAACCGGACTTCTCAGGCTTCCTATGCAACGCTTCTCGACGAACATGGGCATACCGATACGCTAGTCGCGCGCGCCCAGCAGCAGATGGAGGCGACGTTGGAGCGGGGATTCCGGTTGAGCGACCTGGCGGCGTCGCTTGCTGTCAGCGAACGCACGCTCAATCGCCGTTTCAAGGAAGCGCTCGGGCTCGCACCGTTGACGTATCTGCAGAATCTGCGCATCGAGGTCGCGAAGCGCTTACTGGAAACCCGGCCGATTGCGCTCGAGGCGGTGAGCCAGCAGGTCGGCTATGGCGATATCAGCACATTCAGGCAGTTGTTCAAACGGAAAACCGGATTGTCGCCCAGCGAATATCAAATGCGGTTTTCGCGCGCCGCGGCGCGCGATAGAAAAGCCGAATCGGGTCGCGACGGCGGCTGAGGCCTCGCACGATCTCGCGGGACCATTGCGCCGCCATCCTCCACACCGTTCTTTTGTATCTCAACGTATCTACCGTAGCCGGAGATACGCACGCATACGCAAAACCCGCTTTCGGACATGAGCGGGATACGTTCGTCCGCTCAAATACGCCCATCGCGAGCAAACCACCGCACCGCAAAAGCTGGGCTGACCGAGGTAGTGCATATGCAAACCGAGCCGAACGCAACCGTCGAACTGGACCGCACCGCGGACCAACCGCCCAGCAGCCATATCGCGCGCGATTGCCTGATGACGCGCGCCCGGCAGATCTCGCGAATCCTGACCTCCGTCTATGACGATGCGTTGCGTCCGTTCGGCATCGTGGCGCCGCAGTTCTCATTGCTGGTGCTGATCGTGGAGTTCGGGCCCCTTAGCCGCTCGGATCTGGGCCGGCGCACTCGACACGAGCGCTCGACGCTGTCAAGGAATCTGCAGCCGCTGATCGCACACGGCTGGGTTACCGAGAGCATCCCGGCAAGCGATGGCCGTAGCCGCCCGCTGTCGCTCACGCACGAAGGCAAGACGCTGCTGAAAAACGCCGCATGTGCGTGGTCGGCGGCACAGGGCCACGCGGCGCGCCTCCTCGGCGAAGACGGCGCCCGCGATCTCATGAATATCGCGCGCCAATTGCCGCCGTGCATTTCCTGAAATTTTCGCTCGATGTTGCATATGCAAGATCGGCCAACGCCTGGCGTTCCCCCCTCGTCAAAGGAGTCTGTTGTGAAAGTCGTCAAAGCCGCCGCAGTCCAGTTCAGCCCCGTGCTCTATAGCCGCGAAGCCACCGTCGCCAAGGTCGTGCAAAAGATCCACGAACTCGGCCAGAAAGGCGTGCAGTTCGCCACCTTCCCCGAAACGGTGGTGCCTTATTACCCATACTTTGCCGCCGTCCAGACGGGCATCGAGCTTCTTTCGGGCACCGAACATTTGCGCCTCCTCGAACAGGCGGTGACAGTGCCGTCCGCGGCGACCGAAGCGATCGGCGAAGCCGCGCGAAAAGCCGGCATGGTCGTGTCCATTGGCGTCAACGAGCGCGACGGCGGCACGCTGTACAACACGCAATTGCTTTTCGATGCCGACGGCACGCTGATCCAGCGCCGCCGCAAGATCACGCCGACGCATTTCGAACGCATGATCTGGGGCCAGGGAGATGGCTCGGGCTTGCGTGCAGTCGACAGCGCGGTGGGCCGCATCGGTCAGCTTGCCTGCTTCGAGCACAACAACCCGCTTGCCCGTTACGCGATGATCGCCGACGGCGAGCAGATCCATTCGGCGATGTACCCGGGTTCCGCGTTCGGCGAGGGCTTTGCCCAGCGCATGGAAATCAACATCCGCCAGCATGCGCTCGAATCCGGAGCCTTCGTCGTCAATGCCACGGCGTGGCTCGATGCGGACCAGCAGGCGCAAATCATGAAGGACACCGGTTGTGGAATCGGTCCGATTTCGGGCGGCTGCTTCACCACGATCGTCGCACCTGACGGCATGCTGATGGCCGAACCGCTTCGCTCGGGTGAAGGCGAGGTGATCGTCGATCTCGACTTCACGCAGATCGACCGGCGCAAAATGCTGATGGATGCGGCGGGCCACTACAACCGCCCCGAACTGCTGAGTTTGATGATCGACCGTACGCCGACCGCGCACGTTCATGAACGCGCTTCGCACCCGGCGGTCGTGGACGACCCTCGTTCCGACGATCTACGCGCCGAGGCCGTATAACTTCGCCCGGCATTTTGCAGAGCACACGCGCATGATGCGCTGGTCATCGCGTTGATCGACGCATCTACATTTTTATGCATTAGTGTGCATATGCATACATAAATGCATTCAATCTTCTTATGAAAGGTATCGGATATGACAACGAAACCAGCCCATGACCGCCCCATTCTCGTGACGGGCGCCGGAGGCGCGATCGGTGGGATCGGCCGCAACGTGACAACGTCATTGCTCGCGAAAGGCTATAAGGTGCGGGCGCTGGTCCGCAAGGAAGACGATCGCGCGAACGAGTTGCGCCGCCTTGGCGCCGAGGTCGTGGTCGGCGATCTGACCGACCTGGCCTCGCTGCACCGCGCGATCGAAGGCTGTTCGCGCGTCTATTTCGGCATGTCGGTATCCCCGGCGTATCTCGAAGCGACCGTCAATTTTGCTGCCGTGGCGCGCCATCATGGCGTCGAAGCCATCGTGAACATGTCGCAGATGACCGTCACGGAAATGAGCATCACCGAGACGACCGACAGCCCTCAGCACAAGTTGCACTGGCTTGCCGAGCAGGTTTTGCAGTGGTCGGGGCTGCCCGTCGTCACGGTACGGCCCACGGCGTTTCTCGAGAGCTTCTTCCTCACGCTTGGCGCGGCCGGCGTGCGCGATCAAGACGAACTCGCATTGCCGCTCGGCAATAGCAAGACATCGCCCATTTCGGCCGTCGACGTCGCGAACGCGGTCTCCGTGATTCTCGAAGACCCGGCGCCTCACATCGGCAAGATCTATAACCTGACCGGCCTCGAATCGACGGATCTCGAGCAGGCCGCGCGCATCTTTTCGCAGGTGCTCGGTCGGCCCATCCGTTACCGGAACGTGCCGGTCGCGCCGTGGTCGGACAAGCTGCGCGAACTGGGCATTCCCGCTCACGTCGTCGACCACCTGGCCGTGATGGCGGACCTGCACGCTCAGGGACGATACGACCGCATGACCAACGACCTGTTCGAACTCACGGGCCGCAAGCCCATGAGCATGGACGACTTCGTGAGACTCCACATCGCGGACTTCACGCGCAACGAATCACGCTGATCCGGGTCAGGAAACCGATCTCATGTCCAAAGACACGCCCCAATCCTCGTCGCGCCGGCAGTTTGTCGGCGTGGCCGCCGCGGCGCTCGCGGCAGGCTCGCTGAGCCGGCTCGCCTTCGCAGAAACGAGCCCGGCAAACGGCAGCATCATCGAACCCGCGAACGGCGACAAGACGGCGATCCGGCCGTTCCGCGTTCACGTTCCCGAATCGCAGCTCATCGATATGCGGCGACGCATCAAGGCCACGCGCTGGCCGGATCGCGAAACGGTGCCCGACGAATCGCAGGGCATCCAGCTCGCCTCCATTCAGGGACTCGCGCAATATTGGGCAACGGGCTACGACTGGCGCAAATGCGAGGCGCGGCTGAATTCCTTGCCGCAGTTCATCACCGAAATCGACGGACTCGATATTCACTTCATCCATGTACGGTCGAAGCACGAAAACGCGATGCCGTTGATCGTGACCCACGGCTGGCCGGGCTCGGTCATCGAACAGTTCAAAATCATCGATCCGCTCGTCAATCCGACCGCATACGGTGCGCCGGCTTCCGATGCCTTTCATCTCGTGATCCCCTCATTGCCCGGTTACGGATTTTCGGCGAGACCGACCACAACGGGCTGGGGACCGGAGCGCACCGCGCGCGCGTGGGTCACACTGATGAAACGCCTGGGCTATGAGCGCTTTGCTTCGCAAGGCGGCGATCTCGGCGGGATTGTCACGAACGTCATGGCCAAACAGGCGCCACCCGAACTGATCGGCATTCATGTGAATTTTCCGGCGTCGGTTCCGGCCGACATGCTCAAGTCGCTTGTCGCGGGCGATCCGACGCCCGCTGGCCTGTCGGATGAGGAAAAGCATGCGTATGAGCAACTGAGCGCGAACTTCAAGAGAAAGCGCGGATACGCATTGGAAATGGGCACGCGCCCGCAGACGCTGTACGGACTCGCCGACTCGCCCGTCGCGCTGGCTGCCTGGCTGCTCGATCACGGCGACGGCTACGGCCAGCCCGCAGCGGCGCTGAGCGCAGCCGTGCTCGGCCATCCCGTGAACGGTCATTCGGCAGGCGCGCTCACGCGAGACGACATACTCGACGACATCACGCTTTACTGGCTGACCAACACCGGTATTTCGGCGGCGCGCTTCTATTGGGAGTCGCACGCGAACTTCTTCCTCGCGGCAGACGTCAACGTGCCGGCCGCTGTGAGCGCTTTTCCGGGAGAGAACTACCAGGCGCCGAAGAGCTGGACCGAACAGGCTTACCACAACCTGATTTATTTCAACAAACCCGAAACGGGCGGCCACTTCGCGGCATGGGAACAACCGATGATCTTCGCGAACGAAGTGCGCGCGGGGTTGAGGCCGTTGCGCACATAAGGCATGAAGCGCTCCGGCGTGCAAGGTCCGGCGCACGTTTCGAAGGCGCATGTCCGAAACACCCTCGAAACTGGCACGATTGCCACTCCCGCTCGCATCGCTAAAGCCCGACAATCAACCGATCTTCCATTTCTGGAAACCCGAACATGACCGGAAACGCCTTTTTCCCGGCAAACCTGCTGCTTGCTTATGCAGCGTATTTCGTCGGCACGGCGAGTCCCGGGCCGAGCAACCTTGCGATTATTTCCATAGCGGCGAGTCACGGCCGAAAAGCAGCGTTGATGTTCGCACTCGGTGTCATCTCGGGGTCGATGTTCTGGGCGACGGTGGCAGCGCTGGGCGTGTCGGCGGCCCTGGTCGCATGGTCGCAGTTCATCATTGCAGTCAAGGTTTTCGGCGGCCTCTATCTCTTGTGGCTCGCCTTCAAATCTGGGCGCAATGCGCTCTCGAGTTCAATCGAATCCGGAATCCAGGTGGAGCAAAGGCCGACATTGAAGCGTGTCTACTGCCGCGGCGCGACGCTCCATCTCACTAACCCGAAAGCGATCCTCGTATGGGTTTCCATCGTTGCGCTTTCGTCGAACAGCACGGGATCGGCCCACAGTGCGTTAATCGCAGGTTGTGCGGCCATCGGATGTCTGGTGTTCGGCGCCTATGCAGTACTGTTTTCGACGCAAACGGCTCGCAGGTGGTACGTGCGAACCCGTCGCGCCCTGGAAGGATGCCTGGCCGTCGTATTCGGAATTGCCGGCATCAGACTTCTGGCGTCACGTATGTAGCTGCGCGGCCGCTACGCCGCGCAGTATGACCTGCTAGCAGGGTGATTCCGTCCGCACGCAACGATGCGCGGTCAGGCAAAGGCAACGTCTTCGAGAAACGTTGCGATGTAGTCGTCGTCCAGCCATCCGGCAACATGCATCGACGCCTCGATTCGCTGGATTTCCTTCTGTCCTTTATCGGTGAGGATGGCAATCTGGAGTGCGGCGAGGTACTTCGCACCGATGGGAGGTTTCTGCTCAACGATCTGCATCAGCCCCTGTGCGCGCAGCGACGTGAAGATTGCCGGTCGCTTGTGCCACGGTATTTGTCGATACAGTGCAAGTCGAAGAGCTTCCAGTACAGCGCCATTGCTGAATTCCATGAGCATCCTTCTGATGGTCGGCTGAAACGTCCTGCCCGAACACGTACCGTAACACATGGAACGGCTCCGCACGATGACACGCCAAAAAACCTTTCATTGCCGGCGTTTGATGTCAGCCCACACGCGCGAGGACCCCTGACTTGCGAACCGTGGGCGACCGCTCGCGCAGCAACAGCGGCATGAGGCGCTGGTTGGCTGCCTGCGCCGCCCACTCGCAATAGGCGGCGCTGCCAAGCACCCACCCGTTGAGCGTCGACTGCATCAGGTTGTCGACATCGCTTTCGTCCAGAGGCTGTGCACCCAGATCGCGATAAGACTGGTGGCGCTCGAACGGCGTATTGCCGAGTGCCCGATAGAGTGGATGGTCCTTGATGAAGCTGTCGACGCGCAGCCCGATATGGTGCGTGTAGCTCGACCACCGGTAGCTTCCCGGCTCCGGTGCCAGGCGGTTTCGCACCGGCGCTTGATCGATGACCCGGCTCGCGAGCAGGAAATACCGGTCGGGCTCGATTACGGTTGCATGGTATCCGCCACGCCACACCGTACCGCGACGCCCGTGCCGGCGGTTGAAAGTCTCGACATAGCGGCGGCTGATCGCCTGCATCGCCATGGCCACGCTCGACTCGTATGTCGGCGTGACGAGGAACTGTATCGCGTCGGGCATGAGCACCCACGCGTGGACCGCCAGATCGGCGACGCGCGCGGCGTCCGCCAGACAGGCGAGGAAGTACAGGTAGTCTCCCTCGTCCAGGAATGCGGGCCCAGTGAGCCCCTGCAGGATAACGTGCTGCGGTTGTTCTGGGACGTAGTGCCGTGCAAGCCGTGTCATGCTGAATTAACCGGAAATCCGAAGTGGGAATGCAATCCGTGTATGCGAAAAATTGTATGGGTCATGTGCGCGCGCCTTCATCGCGAACAAGCCTTTTTTCTGGCCTCTTTTCGTCGATTTGCCGATCGGGGGCGGCGTCAGTCTCAGGGTATCGGAAAATGGATCCGCAT
Source organism: Paraburkholderia sp. JHI2823 (assembly GCF_038900695.1). NCBI lineage: Bacteria > Pseudomonadati > Pseudomonadota > Betaproteobacteria > Burkholderiales > Burkholderiaceae > Paraburkholderia > Paraburkholderia sp. JHI2823. The sequence continues at coordinate 342,473 of NZ_JAYMRY010000003.1, forward strand.
CGGTACACCCGGCAAGTTTTCAGCGGAACACGCGTACCGCCCCGGTCATTTCACTTTGCGCGCCAGGATGGCGCCAGGGTTGACCATTAGCGGTCTCGCCATGGAGCGTGCATTGGGGCAGTAAAAGCTACAATGAACATATCCATGTCCGCTTCCCCTTCCGGTGCTGCGGGCCACTGAAAATCCCTTCATCTGATTTCCGGCGTACACGCATCGAGCCCACGTTTGACCGATTGGAGCATCGCACCATGCCGTTTAGGCAAACGTGATGGCAGAGAACTTGCCTTTCCAACTCCGTATCCGCAAAGCACCGAGGGGGATCGATGAGCCTGTCCGACTTTATTGAGGCCAACCTTCGCGAGCTGGTTGAGGACTGGACGGAGTATGCCCGGACGATCAGCCTGGAGGAGAGCCATCTCGACGAGCGCGAGTTGCGCAATTCCGCTCGCGACATCCTCATACGAATTGCGGCCGATATGCGCGAACCGCAGTCGGACGTGCAGCAGAAAGCCAAGTCGCGCGGCGAGGAGCCTGCGTCGAAATCCAGTTTCAACGAGACGGCTCACCTGCACGCAGACGATCGCCTGGCGCATGGCTACGGAATCAATGAGGTGGTGGCGGAATATCGCGCGCTGCGTGCGAGTGTTCTGCGCAGATGGCTGATGATGCCGCAGGCCGATGCCGCAGCCTTTCAGGAAATGATCCGTTTCAATGAAGCCATCGACCAGATGCTCGCGGAATCGGTCCGGCAGTACGCGCAACGGAGTCAATACATCCGCGATCTGTTTGCCGGCGTACTCGCGCACGATCTGCGCTCGCCCGTCGGCGCGATTCTGAATTCGGCCGATGTGCTTCTGCGGGACAACGCCCTCTCGGCTTTCAGCGCGCGCGCAGTCGCCAACGTACAACGCAGCGCGGTGCGCCTGAAGCGGATGATCGATGATCTGTTCATCTTCGCACGCGCCCGTCTGGGCGAAGCGCTTCCGGTCGAATTCACGCCTCAGGACCTGGGACGCATCGCCAGTGACGCTGCTGAAGAAGTACGCGCCGCGTGGCCCGACGCGCGCATCGAAGTTTGCCTGACCGGCGACCTTGCCGGCAGATGGGACGGCGCGCGGGTCGGCCAGCTCCTCGTGAATCTGCTCGTGAATGCTGTTCAGCACGGCTCCGGAAAAATATGCCTGAGCGTTGCTGGCCAAGGCGAACAGATGACGCTTGCCGTATCGAACGAAGGCGACGCGATACCGGCGCGCGCGCGGCCCACGCTGTTTGATCCGTTGACGCGTGCGAATCCATCGCCTGGGCGTAGCGCCATGGTTTCCGGAATGGGGCTTGGCCTTTACATCTGCAGGTGCATAGCAAGCGCGCATCACGGCACGATATGGGTCGATTCGACGAAAGACGAGACCACGTTCACGGTTCAGATGCCTCGTTTCCCGTCGTCCCGGAGCTGACGATAGGCCCCACACCGGTATTTGATTGCTCCACGCAGCGATTCGACGGAATACGGCGCCACGTCCGCGGGTACGCGAGCCGGTCGAATGCATCCGGCTCACAAACTCGCCCGTCACTACGAAAGGTCCGTCTCGGGGGTTTGTGCGGGAGGTGGCTGTCTTCGGTTACAATGCATGACGATTCGCCCCTTACGTCGCACAACAAGGTCTCCGTTGGCGCGTTGCGAATGCTCCTTCGACTGATCGCCCGGTGATACCGGCGACAAGCCTATCCGTTGGACGTGCCTCTATCCCGATTGGACCGGTATAGCTGGCCTGGGCGTCTGACTTCTCCACTCGACTGCAGGATCTGCCGCCCGAACAGGGGCGACGGCCGTGACATCTCCAACGCGAGGCAGCTCATCTGCCCCACGCGTCCCACCATTGCGGGGCAAGCGTCTCTCAACGCGCGTAGCTTGCTCCTCGCCGAGGCATCGCACATCGATGTCCGGCACATTAAAGGACCTTTGAATGGCAAAAGAAGAACTGCTGGAACTCGACGGTATCGTTGAGGAAGTGCTTCCGGACAGCCGCTACCGCGTTGCGCTCGACAATGGCGTCGTGGTCGGTGCGTATGCTTCCGGACGTATCCGCAAGAACCACATCCGCATCCTTGCCGGAGATAGGGTCACACTGGAACTCTCGGTATACGACCTCACAAAAGGACGAATCAATTTCCGGCACAAGGACGAGCGCAGCGGTGGCTCAACGCAGAGGGCAGCGTTCCGCCGTCGTTGAAACCGGCGGCCAGGGACGCGGGCTGCGCCCTTCACTGACACGGTACCAGGGCGCATCGCCGTCATCGATTGCGCCAGCGCGCTTCGCGAACGGGACGCAGAAGTTTTACTGTACAAAGGCATCAATGGGCGTAGCATGAAGTCGTTGATGCTCACAGCGTCCCGGGCCTTCCCCAGTCGCAGTTCGTGTGGGTAGCGACCGTTCAATTTCTTCGCAGGCCGAACAATCGCGGCCACCGGTGCTGGGACCGGCTTCAGTCGCCCGCACTCCCCTCCACAATCCGCCGCGTAACGATGCGGTCGCAAAGGCAAGCCATGACAACAGGTCTCCGTTTGTACCGTGGGCTCGAAATTCACCCACTGGTTTATCCGCATCGCGCCACTACCGCAGCTGGCGGCCATAACTACGACGAGGGTTTCGATGCGGCCGTACGAATCCAGGAGCCGGAAAGTTCAGAGGCAACGTCGCGCAGCCGTGTATTCAGGCTCGCCCAGCCCACACCCTTCCAGAATGCCGGTGACGCACGCCGGGCATCGACTGCCTATGCAGTCCGCCTCATCGATGAATGCCCTGAGAACACGAGCGTGCTCGATCTCGAGGCGTGAATCGCCTCACGGGGAGGGTCGTGCCGCACAGGCAAGCATTCGCAGTGAGCCATGCTGGAAGACAGGAGAAGGGAAATGGGCAGAAATGAACTGCTGGACCTGATTCGAAACGACGGCACCGGTATTATCGACCGTTTTCTGCCTTCGGGGGCTCGCGCCGAACTCGAAAGCGTTATCCGCGACGGTCATCGCAACGTCGATGCGAATGCGTGGCTGATGTTCATGTCGGTCCGCGCCCTGCTGCGCAACGACGGCATGCCGACCTGCGAGTCGGATTGGGAGGCGGGCCATGTCATGGCCCTTCTGAACGCGTAAAGGCCCGTCGCGCAACCGGTGGTCACCACCACCGCAGCGCGGCAATCACGCGAGAAAGCAATGCAATTCAATTCAACGCGGTTTCTCATCGACCCCACCCCGCGCCGGGCCGACGGCGAGTATATGGCCCATGTCCGCATCAGTTGCTACCGTGCCGACGGCAGCGAATATGACGTCCATCTAAGCGGTGACCTGGCGGGCTTTGACGTACGCGACGACGCGATCGCCTACGCGAAGAACTGGGCGCGCGAATGGCTGGATGCACGCTTTGGCTGATGGGAGCGCAAGCGGATGGACCGAACTTACCCCGCCGCGCCCCTCCACATGATTCACATCACGAACTCACAAACAGGAAAAGAATTGACTACTGTCATCCCCAAACTGAATGAGCCTCTGGAAGTCGCATTGCGCCGCTTCCGCCGTTCGATCGAGACCACCGGCTTGTTAAAGGAACTGCGGGCCAGAATGGCTTACGAAACACCGACTGCCGAGCGCAAGAGAAAGAAGGCTGCGGCGGTGGCGCGACTGCGCAAACAGCTCAAGCGCTCATTGCCGCCAAGAAAACCTTACTGACCGAAGCAGCTCCGCTCGCTTTTCCGGGAATCCTAACCAGTACCGGACGCCGTCATTCACGTCGCTATCACGCGCCGCACGTGAGCGAGCAAGCGGCCCCGCAAGATGACATCGGATACCGTGCGGCCCTCGCTACGCGGGCCTGCGGCAGTGTGAAACCGAAATACCTTGACTTTGATTACTTTCCCCGGTAGTGTCGAGCGCTGAAGTCTTCAAGAAGTGCGATTGCTGCTCATCATTGACCGCATCCTGCGGTACTCGTTGTCCTCTCCCCTCCTTGATCCTTTTCCCAGCGCCCCGTGCGGAGCGCATCTATGTACGTTCATGCTCAGGAGAATTCCATGGACACCGGTACCGTAAAGTGGTTCAACGACAGCAAGGGTTTTGGATTTATCACGCCCGACGCTGGTGGCGATGATCTGTTCGCGCATTTCTCGGAAATTCGCGGCGACGGATTCAAGACACTCGCAGAAGGCCAGAAGGTCAGCTACGAGACAAAGCGCGGCCCCAAGGGCATGCAGGCCTCCAATATCACCCCGCTGTAAGTCATCCGGGCTTGTGCCGCCGCGACGGCGGCACCGCACCCCTTCGTCCAGTTGGTCCGCATTGGGCATCTCGTGCCGGGTGGCAAAAATGCCAGCCGCCTTCCGACGACGCCCCCGAAGACGCCCTCCATCACGTTCGGCCAGTCTCTCCAGGCGAGATGACTTGGCTCCAGCTTTTTAAAAGACAATAGTGCAAAATCCTGTCGCCAGGCACTACCGCGGCTACGCGGTCAGGCCCTCGGCTCACCGTCTTCCCGACGGTTGTTTCTCTTCGAACCTCACACTTACGCGCCCGCTCGATCGCGAAGGACGTTCGCGTTACGAGTTTTATTCGCTCGGCTATTTCCCCACCGAAACGGAAGCCCTGCGATTTTCAGATCATTGGGGGCGCGACTGGATCGACACCCGGGGCTAATTGCGTTTCGACCGTTCACCGTGCCAACGCGGACATAATCCAATCCCCCGACTTGTCGCTGCACGCCTCCATGAGCCCGAAGGCCGCGTTCCCAGATGGGCGCCCGCTCCTTCGAGGACGCTAGCCGGATCGAACAAGACGTAGCGCCTTAGCTATCTCCGCCACGAGTTGATGCTGTTGATAGGGCTTGCGCAGCCGCACGATGTCCATGCTCGTTCCCGACGGCAAATCTGCGTAGCCGGTTGCCATCACGACCGGCAGGTCGGGCCTCAATTGACGAGCGGCGTAAGCCAACTGGATACCCGTCATGCCGGGCATCGAATAGTCGGTAATGAGCAGATCCACTTTGCGACCGTTCTTGAGCACTTCGAGTGCACTTGCGCCAGAGTTCGCTTCGATGACTTCGTGTCCCAGATCTTCGAGCAAATAGGCAGTGCTGTTGCAAATCAACGCGTCGTCATCGACGAGCAGAATGGTGACCCCTTTGGGCGCGGCCGAGCCTTCGTTCGACATCGATTCGGCCACCGCCTGTCCGACGGGTAGCTGCGCTGTCACAGGCAGCCACAACTCTACCCGCGTACCGCGGCCCTCCTCACTTTCGAGCCGCAGCGCGCCGTTCAGTTGAAGCGCGAGGCCGTGCGCCATCGAAAGACCCAGACCGGTGCCTTTGCCGAGTTCTTTCGTCGTGAAGAAAGGTTCCATCGCTTTCGAGAGCGTTGTCGCATTCATGCCGTGTCCCGTGTCGCTCACGATCACACGTACGTAATCGCCGGCGGCGAGATCCGGGTGTCCGGAGGCCTGCGCCTCGTCAACGCGTATCGAGACCGTCCCGCCGTCCGGCATCGCATCGCGTGCGTTGACCACGAGATTCAGAAGCGCGAGTTCAACCTGGTTGGCGTCCGCCAGCGTGAGCGGTAGCTGCGCCGGCAACTCGAACTCCAGTTCGATGCGCGCCCCGACTGAACGTTCGAGCAGGTCGGTCATGCCGCGAATCAGATTCCCGAGGTGAGTCGGTTCTATCCTCAGGTCCTGTTGCCGCGCGAACGCGAGAAGACGCTGCGTGAGCGACGCACCGCGGCTCGCACCACGAAGTGCGCCATCGACGAGGCGCGCGAGTTTCTCGTCGTGAATCTGCTTGCGCAGCAGTTCGAGGTTGCCCATGACCGCCATCAGCAGATTGTTGAAATCGTGGGCCACTCCGCCGGTCAACTGTCCGATCATTTCCATTTTTTGAACCTGACGCAGCACCTCCTCGGTATGCTCGCGCTGCTGGATCTCTTCGAGCACGGTTCGATGCGCGCGCTCGAGCTGAGCGGTGCGCTCCAGGACCTTCGCTTCGAGCGTTTCGTTGAGGCGGCGCAGGTTGGCTTCAGCGGTCTTTCGCGAGGTGATGTCCGATGAAACGCCGACGAGCCTTGCCTTCCTGCTTCTGCGGTCGAACACATGCCTTGCGCGCAGATCGACCCAACGCAGGGTGCCGTCGGACCAGAAACAGCGGCATTCGACGGCAAAGTCGCGGCGTGTTTCGATGCTGATCCGTATCGCCTCACGCGCGCGCTCCCTATCGTCCGGATGGAGGCGCGCTTCGAAATCTCCGTACGTGAAGGGGCCGCTCGCCGGCCAGCCAAAGACCGCCCTCGTTGGTGCCGAGGCGGTGAATTCGGTCGGCGGCAGGTCCAGCTCCCACTGTCCGAGCTGGCCCGCGGTCAGCGCGGTCCTCAGACGCGCCTCGCTTTCATGCAGTTCCTCCATGCGCGCGCGCGCTTCGTACTGCCGATAGCGCCCCCGCTGCGCAGTCGCCACCACACTGACGAACGTCATGGGATGGAACGGGCGCTCGAGAAATACGACGTTGCCGAGCGTCCTCACCAGAGTCTGCGGCTGCGGGTTGCGGTCCGGATAGCCGCCCCGCTGCGTGAGGATGATGAACGGAAAGTCCGACCACTTCGGCTGCGTCGCCACCCACGCTGCGACATCGGTGAGGTCGGCATCACGCAGCGCCTCTTCGGTCACCACCGCGCAGCAGATCTCGTCGCTCAGCGACGCCGAAAAATGCGCAATATCGGCGCACACGATCGTCCCTGTGCCGGCCTCCCGCAACAGAGCCGCGGCGACCGGAGCATCCCGTCCCAGCGGCGCCAGGATCAGGGCGCGACATGCATTTCGATCAATCGTCGTCATCAGCCATGGCGCCGAGGTTCATCAGTGGCGCGTGCCCCACGAAAATCGGCACGCCGCGCAGCACTCCCTGGAACTCGTCGAGAGCGGCGCCTACCGTCAGCCCGTTTTCACTGATGCGAAATTCACGGATCGTTTCTTCGTGGCGGCCCGTGCGCTTCTTGATGACGGATACGGCGCGCCTGACCCTGCCTCGCGCCTCGAAATACCGCAGCAGAATCACGGTATCGGCGAGGTAGGTCACATCCACGGGTGCTTTCATGTCGCCGACGAGGCCATGCTGGGCCACGGTCAAAAAAGTGCTCGCGCCCTGCCGGTTCAGATACTGCAGCAGCTCGTGGATGTGAAGCACGAGCGCGTTTTCTGCCGGCATCGCGGCCTGATATCCGTTGAGGCTGTCGATCACCACCGTTTTCGCCTGCGCACCATCGACGCGCGAACGGACGCGGTGGGCGAATTCACCGGGAGACAGCTCGGCGGCATCGACCTGCTCGACGTGCAGACTGCCCCGATCGCGCATCGCCTCGAGGTCGAAGCCCATCTGGCGTGTCCGATCGAACAACAGGCCGAGTTCCTCGTCGAAGACGAACAGCGCCGCCTTCTCGCCGCGCTGAAGCGCCGCCGAAATGAACTGCAGCACGAAAGTCGATTTACCCGTGCCGGCCGGCCCGAGGACCAGCGTGCTGGATCCCTGCGCGACACCGCCGCCCAGCAGCGTGTCGAGTTCGGCGACACCGCTGCTCATCGTCTCGCGCGCACTGCGGAGCCGGTGCTCGGCGGCGACGAGGCGCGGGAAAACGGCAACACCGCCGGTCCTGATCGCGAAGTCGTGGTATCCGCCGCGGAACGCCCGTCCGCGATATTTCGAAACTTTCAACCGGCGCCGCTCCGCTCCGTAGTCAGGCGAGAGCTCTTCGAGCTTGATGACGCCGTGGGCGATGCTATGGACGGTCTTGTCGGTTGCCTCCGAGCTCAGGTCGTCGAGCAGCAGCACCGTTGCGCCATAACGCGAGAAAAAATGCTTGAGGGCCAGGATTTGCCGGCGGTAGCGCAGCGAACTCTGAGCGAGCAGGCGAATCTCGGACAAGCTGTCGAGCACGACGCGTTTTGGCTGCGTACGCTCGACGGCGCTGAGAATCGTCCTCGTGGTCTCGCCGAGTTCCAGATCCGACGAATACAGCAGACTCTGCTGCTGGTCCGCATCGAGCAGACTTTCGGGCGGGACGACCTCGAACACGTCGATTTCGTCCGCGAGATGCCAGCCGTGCGACGCGGCGCCGTTGCGCAACTCCTTCTCCGTTTCGGACAATGTGATGTAGAGCCCCCGTTCGCCCGCTTCCGCGCCCGTGATGAGAAAGCGCAGCGCGATCGTCGTTTTTCCCGTCCCGGGAGCGCCTTCCAGAAGAAAGATATTGCTCGCCGTCAGCCCGCCCACCAGGACATCGTCTAGCCCCGGCACGCCGGTTTTGGCTGTCTGAAGGTGGTTTGCCGTTTCAGTGGCCATCGATCGCTCCAGATTGCTTGAGGATGTTTGGACGAAGGTATGTCCCGCGATTATAGAAAGCGCATCGGCGATGCGGAGCAGGCGCGCGTCGAAGGCGTGCCCACACTGGCGTCGCAGCCGGAGAATCGACGGCTCACGGCATCGTCCGACAGGGCGAGCTGCCGCGTGCGGCGTCACCGTGGGTCGTCATGTTTCCTGAGCCCCTGTAAAGCGACGCATGATAGTCGCATTTTTTGGACCCGGCCCCCACGATGGGGTCAAGGGCGCTCGGTGGCGCAAGCGTGAACGGCGCCCGCTTCTCAGCGGACGTACCCGCGAGCGGAAGCGATGCAGGCCCGAATGCGCTAGCGAGGCGGTCCGGAAAATGCGCACGATGCAGTGCGCGCAGCCGGCGCGCAGGCCTGTGGCACGCCCAAAGCGCCACCTACCCGCTCCGGAGCGCCCATGCAATCCGATCCTCCGATTCCCGACCAGCCGGTGGTCCCTGATCTGCCCACGCCCGGCACCCCGACCGATGTGCCCGACGTCGGCACGCCGGAGCCCGAACCGGACCAGACGCCCCGTGAGTGAAGCGCGGCGCGGACAGGCCGCTGGAAACATGGGAGCACCTTGGTCTAGGGCTCGTCGCCCCCGACCGGTTCGAGCGCGTTCAGGTCGTCCGGAAACCCGTCAGGCTGTCCAGCCGCGGTTTCGTGGGTGCGCGGCGCGGACTTGACAACCGGTGTCGGCATCTGGCCCATACGTTCGTCGATACGTTCCAGCACGTAGGGGAAGAACGGATTCGACGCAATGCGAAACATCGAGTCGAGCGTCAGAATCAGCGTGCCGCGCTCGCCGCGCGGCGCTAGCGTGCCAAGGTGCTCGTGGAAGTTTTCCGAATCGTCCGGTGCGATGCCGTATAGCGTGTCCGTGACCGGGAATGGAATCGCGACGTGAGAGAGCGAGAAAATTTCCTGCGGATAATCGATATCCAACGGTTTCGTTGTCGTCTGTACTTCGCCTGCAGGGATACTGCGCTCGACGGTATGCGGCGAATCTGGTGAGGCGTTGCCAATCACCGTCGTGCGATAGTTCTGGGGCCCGGTGCGCAGCAGTCGCGAAATCGCCGTATCGAAAGCGGCGCGCAGGAAAGTCCTGAATCGCACGCTGCGGTTCACATCGAACAGCACCACTTCACTGCCGTTCTCGGGAAGCTTGTCATAGAGCGACGACATGATGGCGGGCGTGCTGACCGTGAAATCGGTCACCGACTGGAACGTCAGGATCGGCGGCAGCGCGTCGAGCCGGTTCTCGCGCTCGAGCCTCGCCATTTGGTCCTGAATGGCGGTGGTCAAGAGGTACGATTGACGGGCGCCGTTCACCGGGAAAGAGTTGTATTTGAACGGATTGAACTCCGGAATGATGCCGAGCCATGCCGCACGCGCGAACGCGGGCAGGACCGCAGGCAAGCCGGCGAGCCCCGCGAACCGCGCGTAACGCGTCACGCCGATCATCGGTGAAATGAGCACGACTCTGCTCGGACGCGTCAGCGCGGGATGCTCGATCGCATCGAGTGCATATTGGAGTGCCAGCGCGCCACCATTCGAAAAACCCACGAGTTCGAGCGGCTTGTCCGGCCCCACACGCCGACGCGCTTCCCGTACGGCGAGCCGGGTGGCGGCAGCCCAGGCCTGCCAGTGGACGTCGGCCAACCCGGCTGGCACCGTACCGTGACCCGGCATGCGGATGCCGATCGCGACGAAGCCGCGATCGCGATAGTGGCGTGCGATATGCCGCAAGCTGAATGGCGAGTCCGTCATGCCGTGCAACAGCACCACCGCACCGACCGGCGGCCCCTGCGGCTCGAGGATGTACGAACGGTTCCAGTCCTGTTCGAAGTGCCCAGGATAAATCGGCGCGCCTTCGTAGTACCGGTTCGTCGGAATGCGCTCGGACGGGCTCAGTTTCCCGACGACGTTGACACGAACCTCCTCGAAAATGCGTGCCTCGGCTTTCAGGTAGGCGTCCCAGTCCCCCGCGTCGATTTCCTCGACGGTCATTTCGCGCGGCACGTAGGTGTGCCAGACAGATAGACCTGGACCGCGCTGCGAGTACCACGCGCGCAAACCGATTGCGAGTATCACCAGCAGGACGACAACCCATGCGGCAATCTTGATCAGCTTCAGGGAGGTGCGTAGCATTCTCGTTCTCTTGAATCCGGTTGAGCCTCACATGGGTTACCGCTGCGTTGCGCAGGGCCCGTTGATAAAAAGCTGGGCGAGTTCCAAGCCTGCTCGATTTCACCTGCCTTGCACTGAATTGCCCCTTCCCGCAGCACTCAGTGCCACCGGCCTACGCGAATCGGCGATATCCACCCATCCGCCCCCCATGGCCTGATACACGCCGATCACCTGGTTGAAGCGCGAGGCCTGCAGGCTGGCGAGCGCAAGCTCGGCGGAGAACAGGTCGTTTTCGGAGACCAGCACTTCGAGATAACCGATCAGGCCGTCTTCGAACTTCAGCCGCGAAAGCCGCGCAAATTCGCGCAGCGCCTCGACCCGCTGCTGTTGCAGTTCGGCCTGCTCGATGGTCTTCTGCGAGCTGACGAGCGCATTGTTCGTATCGCCGAACGCACCCAGCACCGTCTGCCGGTAGACCAGTTCGGCCTGGCGCTTCTGCGCCTCGGCCGACTGCACCTGTCCGCCGATCGCGCCCGACGTGAAGATCGGCCCGGTCAGCCCCGCCGCGACCGACCAGACCTGTGCCGGCCCCGAAAGGAAGTCGCCAAATGCGGTGCTCACCGAACCGAGCGCGCCCGTAAGCGAGATGGTGGGATAGTACAGCGCGCGCGCCGCGCCGACATTGGCGTTGGCCGCGACCAGATTCTGTTCGGCCTGCAAAATATCGGGGCGCCGCTCGAGCAGCGTCGACGGCAGGTCCGCCGGTATCACCGGCGGCACGAGTTCGCTCACCGACTTGCCGCGCGGGATCGGCCCAGGTGTGCGCCCGAGCAGAACGGAGATGCCGTTTTCCACGATGCCGATCTGCTGCTCGATGGCCGGTATCGCGGTTTGCGCGAGCTTGTACTGCGAGCGCACCTGCGCAAGCTCCGTCTGCGAAACGAGGCCGTCGCGGTAACGCAACTCGAAGATGCGCAGTGTTTCGCCGAAATTGCCCGCCGTGGCCCGCGCAATGTCGAGTTGCCGGTCGAGCCCGCGCAGCGTGATGTAGCTGGTCGCCACGCCCGTCACGAGCGAAAGCACGACGCCGCGTTGCGCCTGTTCGCTGGCATAGACCTGCGCCTGCGCGGCTTCGGTCAGGCGCCTCACGCGCCCGAACAGATCGATCTGCCAGGAGGCGGACAGCATGCCCTGATAGAGGTTGAAGACGGGATCGAGCGTGGGCGGCAGCGGCGGCATGCCGGCCTGGCTCGCGCGGTTACGGCTCACGTTGGCGCCGTAGCCGATCTGCGGCAGACCCTGTGAGCGCGCGGAGCGCAGCACGCCGATGAACTGGTCGACGCGCGCGGCCGCGATGCGCACGTCGAGATTGCCCTGCAGCGCCGATTGAACCAGGTCGTTCAGCACCGGGTCGTCGAACTGCTCCCACCATGCCGTGTTCACGACCTCCTCGGCCTGCGGCAGGTCGATGCGCCACGTGGCCGGCACCTGCACTTCTGGGCGACTGTAATCGGGTCCCACGGTGATGCAGCCGGCCACGCAAGTGGCTGCGGCAAGCAGCGCGGCACGCGTCAGCGTTCTCATTACGGACTCCAGGTTCTGCTTCAAGCGCGTGTTGGGCATGCGCCGGGCGCTGCGGCCGCCGCATTCGACACACATCAGGCCTCCTGAACTTATACCGTCTCGCTCGCCGCACCCGCGGGCCGTTGCGCGAGCCGGTCTTCCCTGCCGAACACCACCATGTACAAGGCGGGCAGAAACACGAGCGTCAGCACCGTTGCCACCAGCAGCCCGCCCATGATCGCGAAGGCCATCGCCCCCCAGAACACCGTGGGCGCAATCGGGATCAGACCGAGCACAGTCGAGAGCGAGGTCAGGAACATCGGCCGTATGCGCGAGGTGCCCGACGCGACCACGGCCTCCAGCACTCCCATGCCCTCCTGGCGAAACGTCTCGATCTGCACGATCAGGATCAGCCCGTTCTTGGCGATCATGCCGATCAGCGCCAGAATGCCCAGAATCGCGACGAAGCCGAGCGGCCGGTTGAACACCAGCAGCGCGAGCACCACGCCGATCAGCCCCAATGGCATGACCGAAACCACCATGGCGAGGCGCCGGAAGCTCACCAGCAGCACCATCATGCTCGTGAGCATCAGCACGATCATGACCGGCACCACGGCAAACACCGATGCCTGGGAGATCGCGCTTTCCTCGAAGATGCCGCCGGTCTCGACCCGGTAGCCCCTGGGCAGCTTCGCCTTGAACGCGTCGATCTTCGGCGCCAGGGTCGCCACGACTTCGTTGGGCAGCGCGCCATGCATGACGTCGGCGCGCACCGTGAGCGTCGGCACGCGGTTGCGCCGCCATACCAGCGGCGACTCCTGCTCCTCCGTGAACGTCGCGAACTGGCTCAGCGGCACCATCCGGCCCGCTGGTGTGGGGACCTGCAACGTGCCCAGCGTCTGGACCGTGAGCGGCTGCTCCTGGTCGGCGCGCGCGACCACGTTGACCAGATAGATGTCGTCGCGGATCTGCGTGAGGGGCGTGCCCGTCACGATGGTGTTCATGATAGCGGCCAGCGCTGCACTGCTCACGCCGAGCTGGCGCGCCTCATCCTGATCGATGTGGATGCGGATCTGCCGGGCCGGCTCCATCCAGTCGAAATTGACATGGCGCGTGCGCGAGTCCGCACCCACGATGCCGGCGAGATCGAGGGCAACCCTGCGCACCTGTGCCGGGTCCGGGCCCGAGACGCGGTACTGCAGCGGCCAGCCCACCGGCGGCCCCAGTTCCAGCGGCGACACGCGTGCCACGATGCCGGGAAACTGCTCGCTCAGCACCTTCTCCAGTTTCAGTTGCAGCCGGTCGCGCGCCTCGAGGTTTTTTGCCACCACGACGATCTGGGCGAAAAATGGATTGGGCAACTGGGCATTGAGCGTGAGAATGAAGCGCACGGCGCCACGGCCCACATAGCTGCTGAAGTGATCGACATCGGGATCGCTCTTCAAAATGGCTTCGATGCGCGCGACCTGCGCCTCGGTGGCGTGGATCGACGCGTTCTGGCGCAAGGTCAGATCCACCGTCAGCTCGGGCCGGTCCGACGCGGGAAAAAACTGCTGCGGCACGAAGCGCACCAGGAAGATCGACACCACGAACGCGGCCAGCGTCACCGCGAGCGTCAACCACCTCATGCGCAGCGCGCCACGCAGGAAGCGGTCATAGGCCATGATCATCCTGCCGGGCTTGTCGGGCGCCTTGTCTGCCTTCGGCGCCTTCAGGATGGCCTGACCCACGAGCGGCGAGAAAATCACGGCGCCAAACCACGACACGAGCAGCGCGATGGCGACCACCGAGAAAATGGAAAACGTATACTCGCCCGCCGAACTCCTCGCGAAGCCGATCGGCACGAAGCTCGAAATCGACACGAGCGTGCCGATCAGCATCGGCGCGGCGAGCGTCCGGTACGCGAACGTCGCCGCCTGATCCTTGGTGTCGCCCGCGGCGAGCCGGTTGATCATGGCATCGACGGTCGTCATGGCGTCGTCCACCATCAGCGTCAGCGCGATGATCAGCGCGCCTAACGACACGCGGTGCAGGTCGATGTGCACGACGTCCATGATCGCGAACACGATCGCCAGCGTGAGCGGAATCGACGCCGCCACCACCGTCCCCGGCCGGACGCCCAGACTCACGAAGCTGCACGCGAGGATGATGATGATGGCCTGCCAGAGCGACGCCATGAAGTCGCTGATGGCGACATCGACCGTATCGGACTGGTTGGCGACGAGAAAAGGCTCGATGCCGGCGGGCAGGTTCGCGGTCGCATCGGCCATCTCGGCCTTCAGGTTGTGGCCGAGCGCGAGGATGTCGCCCGAATCGCGCATCGCGATGGCAAGGCCGATGGCGGGCTTGCCGTTGACACGGAACATCGGCTGCGGCGGATCGGCGAAGCCGCGCCGGATGGTGGCGATGTCGCCCAGGCGTACGATGCGACCGCCCAGCACGAGGTTGACGTTCCCGATATCGCGTTCGGAATCGAAGGCGCCCGTGACCCTGAAGAACACGCGCTCCTGCCCGGTCTGCAGAACCCCCGACGGCCGGATGACATTCTGCGAGCGCAATGCCGCGACGATGGACGGGTAATCCAGACGCAGGCCCGCGAGACGCGTGGTGGAGAACTCGATATAGATCTGCTCGTCCTGCGCGCCGAGCACCTCGATCTTCGAGACGTCCGGCACCAGCAGCAGACGCGAGCGGATCGCCTCGACGCGATCACGCAGCTCGCGCATGTTGTAGCCGTCGGCGGTGAATCCGTAGATGATGCCGAAGGTGTCGCCGAAGTCGTCGTTGAAGAACGGCCCGAGCGTACCGGCTGGCAGCGTCTGGCGCATGTCGCCCACGTTCTTGCGAACCTGATACCAGATGTCCTGCACTTCGGCGGGCGGCGTCGATTGCAGCAGATCGACGAAGATCGTCGTCTGGCCCGCCGTCGTATAGCTGCGGATGCGATCGAGATGGCGGGTCTCCTGCAGCGTGCGCTCGAGCCGCTCGGTCACCTGCGAGAGCGTGTCGTCGACCGTGGCCCCCGGCCACACGGCGGAGACCACCATGGTGCGGAACGTGAAGACCGGGTCTTCGGCGCGCCCCAGCCGGAAGAACGACAGGGTGCCCGCCACCAGCGCGGCGATCATGAGGAACACGACCAGCGGGCGCTTCGCGAGTGCCCATTCGGATAGATTCGGGCCGATCACCTGGCTACCCCGGTCCAGTGAATTTTTTGTCCCGGCCGCAATGCCTGCACGCCGGCCGTCACGACCACGTCGCCTGGGGCGAGGCCCTGCGAGACCTGCACGCGCTCCTCGCCATACGCCTGAAGCTGCACCTCGCGCACCGACACCGTGTCCGTCTTCGTATCGACCACCCACACCGCCGGCTTGCCTGCGGGCTGGATCAGCGCGCTCGAAGGAATTTCGATGGCGGGCGGCCGCTCGACCTTCATGTGGCCGGTGACCGTACTGCCCAGGCGCATGGCCGCCGGTGGATCGACCAGGCGCACCCTGATCGCGAAGGTGCCGGTCACGGGGTCGGCGCGGGGCGATACTTCGCGCACCTTACCGATTGCCGTCACCTGCGGGTTGCTGGCCAG
The DNA here is from genome assembly GCF_038900695.1 of Paraburkholderia sp. JHI2823. Classification (NCBI taxonomy): domain Bacteria; kingdom Pseudomonadati; phylum Pseudomonadota; class Betaproteobacteria; order Burkholderiales; family Burkholderiaceae; genus Paraburkholderia; species Paraburkholderia sp. JHI2823. Next base: position 358,144 of record NZ_JAYMRY010000003.1, read on the forward strand.
CGCCACGACGATGTCGGGGTTTTGCGGGGCGACGTCCTTGATGGCGGCGGGCACGTCGAATACCGCATCCACTGCGCCTTCGCGGGCGATCTGGACGATCATGCGGCCGGCCGGCACCACCTCGCCCGTCTCGGCGCCGCGCGCCGTGACCACGCCCGCGACATCGGAAACGAGATCGGTATAGCTCAGGCGGTTCTGCGCGATGCTCACCAGCGACTGCGCCGAATCGACCTGCGACTGCGTGATCTTCGCCATTGCTTCGGACTGCTCAAAGGAAGCGCGCGAGACGGCGTGCTCCGCGAGCAGATCGCGCATGCGGGTAAACATGGTGCGCGCTTCGAGCGCCTGGGCCTGGGCAGCGGCCAGTTGCGCGCGGGCGGACTGCAGGCTGCTTTCCTCGTTCATCCGGTCGAGCCGCGCGAGCACCTGGCCGGGCCTCACGCGATCGCCGACATCGACGTTGCGGGCGATCATCCTTCCGTCGATACGGAACGACTGGTTGATCTCGGCCTGTGCCTGCAGCCGGCCGGTGAGGGTGATGGTGCTTCCCGCGTCCTGCTTTTCTATCGTGATGACGCGCACCGGACGCACTTCCGCCACCGGCGCCTCTTCGTTCTTGCGGCAGCCCGTCAACAGCGCACCTGCCGCCAGGACACCCACCGTCACGGTCAAAGCCAGGGATACCGATCGCCCCGTTGCTTGTATGGCAAACACTGATGTACTCCTCCGGCTCGCTGGACGCGGCTGCCAATATTCATCTTCACACCGAACTGACAGCGCACCCTCTCGCAGCGCCCGCTCGCGCGGGCGCCCCCTTTATGCCTGAGTACTAGAAATCCACCGCATCGCGAATGATCGGACACGTCATGCAATGCCCGCCGCCGCGCCCGCGCCCCAGTTCCGCGCCCACGATCGTCACCACCTCGATCCCGGCCTTGCGCAGCAGGGTGTTCGTGTACGTGTTGCGATCGTAGGCGAACACGACGCCCGGCGACGTGCAAACCAGATTCGCGCCGCTGTCCCACTGCGTGCGCTCACGCTGGTAGTCGTTGCCGCCCGCTTCCACTACGCGCATTTTCTTGATGCCGAGCGCGGCGCTCACCACTTCGACGAAGGACTTTTTCTCCTGATGCAGTTCCACGCCCGCCGGATGGTCGCTGGGCCGGTACGTGAACGTGCGGGTGCGCGCGAGGAAATCCGGCGCGATCAGCACGCAGTCGCGGTCGGCAAACGTGAAGACCGTATCGAGGTGCATGGCCGCGCGAATCTTCGGCATGGCCGCCACGATCACCTGCTCGGCCGCGCCTTTCTGGAACAGCGTGGCGGCGAGCTGGCTGATCGCCTGGCGCGACGTGCGCTCGCTCATGCCGATGAGCACCGTCTTGTTGCCGATGGGCATGACATCGCCGCCTTCGAGCGTGGCCATGCCGTGATCCAGCGTCGGGTCGCCCCACCAGACGTTGACCTTGCCCGCGAAATCGGGATGAAACCGGTAAATCGCGGCGGCGAGGATCGTTTCCTCGTGCCGTGCAGGCCAGTACAGCGGATTGAGCGTCACGCCGCCGTAAATCCAGCAGGTGGTGTCACGCGTGTACAGGGTGTTGGGCAGCGGCGGCAGCAGATATTCGGTGGAACCCGCCGCTTCCCGCACGACCTTGAGCGCCATGCCGCCGTGCGCCTCGGGGAAATCGTAGATCGAGAGGCCGCCAAGCAAGGTCTCGGCGAGCGTGCGATCGTCAAGTCCTTCCAGATAGCTTCGCAGTTCGTCGATGAAACCCAGCCCCACCTGGTTCGGCACGATCTGGTTATCGAGGATCCACTTCTTGCCTTCTGGCACGGCCACGGTTTCGGCGAGCAGGTTATGCATCTCGACCACCTCGACGCCGCGGTCGCGCATCTTCGTGACGAAGTCGAAGTGGTCGCGCTTCGCGTTGTCGACCCATAGCACGTCGTCGAACAGCAACTCGTCGCAATTGCTCGGCGTGAGGCGCGAGTGCGCCATGCCCGGCGCGCACACCATCACCTTGCGCAGCTGCCCGACTTCCGAATGAACCCCGAAGGGGCTTTCTTCCTTCACCTTGCCGTTCCCACCACCCTTCTTCGCCATATCGATCTCCGCTCGTCCCAGTTAGATCGCCATGAGGCCCGTTGCAAGGGCAACGATGCACACGATGGCCGCAACAGCCGTCACGATGAAAATGGCCCAGTCGCTCATACCTTCGAAGACTTTCAGGTTTCGCTCGCGCCGTGCCATGACGTACAGCACCGTGCCCGGTGCATAGAGAATTGCCGCCAGCAGGATGAATTTCACCCCACCGGCAATGATCATGAACAAGGTGTAGATCACCGCGACCGAGGCGAACGCGAGGTCGCGTCTGCGCTCTTCGGGCCGCACCTCGTAGCTCTCGCCCCGGTTCGACACCATCCATCCGTAGGCTGCGACGAACAGATAGGGAATCAGCGACATGGAGCTCGTGAGATTGAGCATCAAGGTGAATGCATCGCGCGAGAAGTACGTGCTCGCGACCAGAATCTGTACCACGATGTTGGTGATCCAGAGCGCATTGGCTGGCACGTCGTTGGCGTTTTCGCGCGCGAATATCGCCGGCATGTCCTTGTTTTTTGCCGCGGCGAACATGACTTCCGCGCAGATCAGCGACCAGGCCAGGTAAGCGCCGAGCACCGAAACGATCAATCCGATGCTTACGAATACTCCACCCCACGGACCGACCACGCTTTCGAGCACGGCCGCCATGGATGGCTGCCGCATGCCTGCCACGTCAGCACGCGGCAGCACGGCAAACGGCAGCATCGAGACGAGCACCATGAGCGCCGTCACCGCGACGAAACCAAAGATCGTTGCACGCCCAACGTCCGTGCGCTCCTTCGCATAGCGCGAATACACGCTCGCGCCTTCAATGCCGATGAACACGAACACGGTGACAAGCATTGTCGCGCGCACTTGCTGGAGAATGCCGCCCTCTTGGTCCGCGGACTCGATATTCAGGCGGAACGTGCCGTACTTGAACACGAAGAGCAGGATGACGATGAACACCAGAATCGGAACGACCTTGGCGAACGTCACGACGGTATTGATGAACGCCGCCTGCTTGACGCCACGCAGAATGAGGAAGTGAAACAGCCAGATGCCGATCGACGCCACGACGATCGCCGTCACCGTGTTGCCATCTCCGAAGACCGGAAAGAACGCACCGAGCGTGGACTTGATCAGCACCCAGTACGAGACGTTGCCGATGCAACTGCTGATCCAGTAGCCGAATGCGGAGAGGAAGCCCGGGTAATCGCCGAAGCCCTCCTTGGCATAGACGAAAACGCCGGCGTCGAGGTCGGGTTTTCGCTCCGCGAGCGCCTGAAACACGCGCGCGAGCATGTACATGCCTATGCCAGCCACGAGCCACGCGATGGTGGCACCAACCGGCCCCGTCGCATTGGCGAATGTCCGCGGCAGGGAGAATATCCCCGCCCCCACCATGCCCCCGACGACCATCGCCGTCAGTTGCATGCGACTCATCTTCTGCACGGTATCGGCCATCGCTTTCCTCGCTTTATCTGGGACTTCGTTCTAACGAGAAATCAACCCCACCTGCGTCGTGAAACACGAATCGTTATCCTGACGATAATCACCGCGCTGCGGAAATCACTTGCGCTTCATCGGGTCACGCGAACGGCGTTGTGACCGAACTGCACGCGAACAGCGTCACCCGGGAAAAGTTGCTGATCGGCATCTTGCGTCACGGAAATCAACTGCCCCGAATCCAGACGAACGCCGATTTCAACGCCCGCTCGCCGCGTCACACGCGACTCGACGGCATTGCCGGCCAGTCCGCCCAGCACCGCACCGCCAACGCCCGCGGCAACGGCGCCGTTACCGCGCCCGATGTTGCTGCCTGCCGCTATGCCGCCCAGTGCGGCACCCGAGACCGCCCCTACACCGGTCGGGCCGGGTTGGATCGTGACAGGCCGAACGGTTTCGATCACGCCAGTCTCGACCACCTGCGCCTGCTGCGCCTGGGCCGGCGTAAAGCTGTTGGCCGAAGTTGGCGTATCGCAGCCAGTGAGCGCAATCGAGGCGAACAGCGAGCCAATCAAAATGCCGGCGAAATGTCGCATGACAATCCCCTTGTGATATTCACTCCCTACCCAGTGCCCGTCAGCTGACCGCTTCTCCCGGCGTCTGCCTGCATCCTTTAATTCCAGTTCGCCAATCCGTGAAGCGTCGTTGGCCACGACGTGGACGGACGATCCTATTATTTGGACACCTGATTAACGTCATAACATTTACAGCAATATTTTTCTGTGTCTTCAATCGAATTTATGCCTTCAACAGGTCATTTTCAAACCAGTATTACCCTGGTTCATGAATTGTTAATTCATCCCTGACAGTTATCAAGATTCTACGCATCTTCGCTTTTATCCGGATCGTAGATGTGCAATGAAACGCAAACGCGGAATGCCTCGCAAACAATTACGATCGCGCGACCGCCCCGTATCACCTCGCTTCCGCTGCCCCACAAACCTTGCCACGCGCATCGATCGTTTCGATGTCCTCGTGCAAGATCCGGCGGATTTCGAGAATCGCCTCCGGTGTCTGCTGGACGCTGTGTCCGGCGACGATCACCTTTTCCGAAAGGGCGCCCGCGAAATGCGCACTGCGATAAGGCACCACGCCATCATAGGAATCCTCCAGCGGTCCGTTCTCCCGCCGCCTTGCGATGATCGAGTGAAAGCACACCTGAGGGCTGGCCGGTAGCTGCGCAGTCACACGGATCATTGGATCGGTTTCACGCAATTGCTCGATACTGTTCGGTACATGAAACGTCTTACCCTGGGGATCCAGACTTGTCGCAGTTTGCATCACGTCCTCGATTTCTGTCAGCAGTGCGAGTGGCAACCGCACGAGATTTGCAACCCATCGGGACAGGCGATTGCTCGCGAATGGCGTGCCCCGGTGTGGCGCGGCGATGAAAATCGTTCGCTCCACCTGCGGCATCGGCTCGAAGCGCAGCAAGCGATTGAGCCGCTCATCCGCGCGATCGACGTCGGTGCCTTGGGGTACATAGGTATCCTTGAAGGCCGCCCATAGCTCGTCGCCGGAACTCGAGACCAGCAGCCTCGCAAGAACGCCGCCCATGCTATGGCCTATCAACACCATGCCGCGCGAAGCCGGCATCGTGCCGTCAGGATCGAAGTGTACGAGCGTTCCTTGAATGGCTCTTCGAATCCGTGCAAGGTTGACCAGGATGGGGACGTTGGTCGGGTAGTAAACCTGCCACACCTGAAAATGCTCCCGCAGCAATAAATCGCCCTGAATATCGTTCGCAACATTGACCCATGCTTCCGGGCTACTCGCAAGACCGTGCAGCATCAGCACGATTCGCCGATCGGGATCGAAAGGCTGCATCAAATAGATGCGAGGACGATCAATGCCGCGCGAGCGCCCGAAGAGCGTGCGCAGCGACTGGCCGGCGAAGCCCGAGCGCGCCAGCCAGATCCCGTAGCCTGCACTGAAATTCGCGGCCAGCGGCACAGTCTGCCCGTGATGCTCGACACGCTCCTCACGATAGGGGTCGTAGACGGACAAGGTGACGTCGCGCGAGCGGAGGACTTCGTCGAGCGCCCCCTGACTAAACCAGACCAGCGCGGTGACATTCGGCGAGGGCATTTCGCTGAACGGGCGGTTGTCTTGTGCTGGACTCGGGGCGGCTGGCTGCGAAAGGTCTGGGCCGGCGGTCGCATCGACATCGGAACCGGCAGCGCCGTCCTGCGAAGGCTCGCTCATGACCGCGACGAGTTCCGCGCCGAGCCCATCGCGGCGGTAAATGCTGCGCAGCCCCGCAAACGACAACCTGGAGGCGGGAATCACTTCGCGTGGTTCGCGCACGCCTTCTGGCAGCCTGACCCGGTGCAGGTCGAGATGAATGCTCCAGCCGGCTATGAACTGGGTACCGTGACCGCCACCGCCGGACTCCGAATCGAGCGCCCCGCGCAGGAACAGCGCGCCGGCCAGTTCCTGGACTGCGTAGTTATAGTAGTCACGGACCTGCGTCTGTCGATCCTCGAAGGCTCGTTCGCCGGCCGTGCGCTGACCGAGAAATAAAAATGCGTACGAGTAGCGCGCGGTTTTGAGCCACAAATCAAATTGCGTATCGTTCCAGGTGGTGCCGTTCGTTGGCGTCTGCGCAATGGCCATCTGCAGGGATAGCTCGGCCAAACTGGCGAGTCGCCGATCGATGTCGATTCCGTTGACAGAAGCGATTGCGTCAATACACGGTTGAGGCTCTCTCTGGCAGGCGCTCTCGTTGAGCGCCGCAACGCGCACCACGTCTCGTGTGGCGGCGCTCAGGCGGCCGGTCGAAAGCACGTCGCCGCGCCGCATGGCGATGTATTGCTGCGGCCCTTGCGAACTGACGGTCACCATCGCACAGCCGGACAGCAGACCCGAGAATAGAAACGTAAGGATCAAGCTACGCGGGTTCCGCAAAGACAGGATGCATGCTACGACGAGTTGAGCCCAGGAATGCTGACGGGCGGATTTGCCGCATTCACACGGGCGATTCGGGACTATTGAATAACGCGCGCGGTTCAAGCATGCGCACGACATTGCGACGAGGCACGCAAGGTCGGAAAACGTTGGCAGCCCGCGGTCAGTGAACGGACTTTCACACGCCCGATCAAGCGGACGTCCTTGCAATACCGTGCAGTCGTTCTCGCGGTCAATCATTTCGATGTAGACCGTCATCATGGCCGGATTGTCAAAAGGCTTGCCGATTTCCCAACTCGGCGACGATCCTTCAGACGAATCAGAGACGCTGACGGATGAATTGCCGACTGCCGGTGATCGTTGCGAGCGCGACCTCCGGTGCCTTCAATGGCCGGTTGATTTTGTCGCGCCGCGTAATGTCCTGTCCCAGCCCCATTGCGCGCGCATCGAGGATGGAACGGGGCCAACATACCATTGTTTATCGATAGCAGCGCTGACGTTGCTCGCCGCCCGCCCGCGCCAGCAAGGACTTGGGCGGAACGCTCTGCTGTTTCGCGTCGCCGATGCGTTGAAGTGATATTTCCTGGCTCTCGCCTTCCATGCTGCATTGTGGAATGCCTGCCTGGCCGCATTGCGACACGGCAATGAAACGGATTCAACGGCAGCACTTTTCGATGCGCCGATAACCTACGCGATTCAATCAGGATAGCTAAAGTAAATTATGCAGCCAGCGTGGCGTTGAGGCCCCGAAGCGCTGGAATCTGGACAAGTCGGCAGGAGCGGCATGGCCCCGACCCAATCTGACCGAGTCTCGTTGGCACGATGTGCGTGCGCGGGTGGGAAAACCCTGATTACACCGCTGGACAGATTCCCTTACCTTGCGAATCTACAGAAAACATATAGCATTTTTTACACATGAACATTTTGACTTCTTCGCCACGAGAGTCGAGGCCGCTCCAGCGAAGTTTCTGGATGCAGGAAACCGAGCCGCAGTTGCGGCCTTGTGCGTCGCTGACCACTCGTGAAACGGCCGACGTCGTCATCGTTGGCGGGGGATACGTGGGGCTGTGGACCGCCCTCACCCTCAGCGAAGTCAGCCCCGAAAAGAAAGTGGTCGTGCTCGAGCGCGACGTTTGCGGGGGCGGCGCATCCGGACGCAACGGCGGCTTCGTCATGTCGTGGTGGCCAAAGATCGCGTCGCTGCTGGCCTTCATGGATGTCGAAAGCGCACGCTTTCTTGCGAACGCCTCGGAACACGCGATCGAGGAACTCAGGGCGTTTTGCGAGCTGCACGCCATCGATGCGCATTTCCGGCGTGCCGGCTGGCTGTGGACCTCGACATCGGAAGCACAGCGTGACTCGTGGGCAGCGACCGTCGAGACCTGCGCGAGGCTGGGCATGCGCCCGTTCGAGGCCGTAGCGCCTGCCGAAGTGGCCCGCAGAACCGGATCGGCAATTCACCGCGCGGCCGTGTTCGAGCGCAGCAATGCCACTGTGCAACCTGCCGCGCTGGTTCGCGGCATGCGCAGAGTGGCGATGGAGCGCGGCATCCGGATCTACGAGAACACGCCGGTCCTGGAGATAGGTCACGACATCCCTTCGGTCATTCGGACTGCAGAGGGTGAAGTCCGTGCCCCAGCTGTGGTGTTGGCAACGAACGCATGGGCGGCCGCCGTTCCGGAGATCGCGCGTTTGATCGTGCCCGTGAATAGCTCGATCGTGGTCACCGAATCCATTCCAGAACGGTTGAAGGCGATTGGCTGGACGGGCGGCGAGGCCATTACCGATTCGCAGTTGATGGTCGACTATTACCGGACGACGCGAGATGGGCGTATTGCCTTTGGAAAGGGCACCGGCGCGCTGGCCAGAGGCGGCGTCATCGACGCGACGTTCAGTTACCACAGGCAAGGCTGTGCCATGGCGGAGCATGACTTCAGGCGTAGTTACCCGATGCTCTCCAACGTGCGCATCACGCATGCGTGGTCGGGACCGATCGACCGGACTTACGACAGCCTCCCTGTATTCGGCACGTTGTCGGGCACCAGCCATATTCACTATGGCGTTGGCTGGAGCGGCAATGGTGTCGGTCCCAGCCGGATCGGCGGAAGAATTCTGGCAAGTCTCGCGCTCCAGCGCAAAGACGAATGGAGCGGCTGCGCGCTGGTTGCACGTCAGGCGAAACCGTTTCCGCCGGAGCCGGTCAAGTATCTCGGTGGTTCATTGGTGCGAGGCGCGGTGCGCAGAAAGGAGTCCCGCGAAGCGGTCGGCGCCCGGCCCAGGGCAATCGACATGATGCTGGCGAAATTCGCTCCATCCGGACTAGAAGATAAATCTTGAGGATGACCTGGCATAAAGCCGGTGATTGTTCACGGTGAGGAAAGCACCGGTTTATCGCCGCGGTCCGGCGGTCGCCGTGCCGCTCCGATCCCTTAGGCGCGCGTCGGTTGCGATGCTGCGCGCGCCAGCTTTCAATCAGAAGCTCTTCGGCGTATTGACCCAGACGAGAACCGTTGGCTCGTCGCCGATGGCTTTCCAGCTGTGAGGGCGCTGACTCGCGAAGGCGATGCTGTCGCCCGGGCCGAGGATGTGCTGCACGTCGTCCACCGAAATCTGAAACGTTCCAGACAGGACGTGAATGAATTCCTCGCCTTCATGCGAGTAAAAGCCGCTGCTCTCAGCGCCCGGTTGAAGCACCCACTTCTGGCAGTCGAGCAGATCGAGCGACTCGGCCAATTGCAGGATGCGGATGTTTTTTCCAAAGCCCGCAACGCTCCTTTCACTCCCCCGGCGCACGACGTCACGATGCGGCCCGCGGCTGGACGGACGCGAGAGGTCCGTGACCGTCGTGCCATAGCACAACGCGAGCGCCTGCATGCTCGCCACCGTGGCACCCTGTGACGTACGTTCGAAAGTCGAGATAAAGGAAAACGGAAGGCCAGAAGCCTCAGCCGCCTCGCGCAACGACATTCCGGCTTTGTTTCGGGCCAGCCGGAAACGGCTGCCCAATCCGGTCAGCCCGTTGTCGTTCACGCTGTCCGCGTTCTGAGCTTCGCTTTGCTGCGCAATGGCGGCAGTATTGAATCCTTTCTCCGCGAGCGCCTTGCGAATAGCTGACATATTCAGCCCCTCGACTTTTCGCATGTGCTGTATCGCGCGAATTTTCTCGATATCCGTCTGATCGAAAACACGCTGGCCCACCGGTGAGCGCTTCGGCGACACCAGCCCGTGTTGCTCCCACAGCCTCAGTGTGGATACGTTCGTTCCCGTCAGTCGGGCAACGTCGGTAATGCGATGCAGGGTCATGCGTGTTCCTCGGCGTGTGATGGGCGAATTCAGGCAGGAAAAGCGCCTGCTTGCGCCCATGGCGGACCAGCAGCGGTCCATTATTTTACCGGTTCGTCGAATGTCCGAAGGGACGCGCGTTTCAGGCGAACACGGCATCGCTGTTTCGCATTCGCCCGATTCGCCCTGGCTTCGCACACGCATGAAGGCCGTACGGTACGCGAGCCCCTGCCCTATCCGTACCGCCCACCGTCCCATTAACTGTACCGGTACTGTATAGAAAGTTGTGGATAGACTGTCTCCCAATCTGCAATCCCTTTCCGGACCCTCCTCGCCCCATGTTGCCCGAACTGCTCAGCGCGCTGCCCGCCGGCATGCTTTTCGTCGTGGTCACGACCATCACGCCCGGCCCGAATAACACCATGCTGCTCGCCTCCGGCGTCAACTTCGGCTTTCGCCGCACCGTGCCGCACATTCTGGGCATTAGCGCCGGCGTGGTCTTGCTCATGCTCTCGGTCGGCTTTGGGCTCGGCGAAGTATTCCGGCACGTTCCCGTGCTCTATGTCGTGCTGGAATCCGCGAGCATCGCGTATCTGCTGTATCTCGCCTGGAAGATCGGCACGTCGGGCGACCTCAAGGTCAAGGGCGGCGAGCACCGGCCCATGCGCTTTCATGAAGCCATCGCCTTCCAGTGGGTCAATCCCAAGGCATGGATGATGGTGCTCACGGCCGCCACTACCATCCGCCTGTCTGCAGACTTCGGCACCAATACGATGGTGATGGCGTTGCTGTTCTATGTGATTGGACTGCCCTGCATCTGTATGTGGGCCGCGTTCGGCACCGGGATGCGACGCTTTCTCTCGAATCCGCGCAGGCTGCGTGTCTTCAATGTCGCCATGGCGCTCTCGCTGCTCGTTTCGCTGTATCCCATGTTCGCGCACGTGCTCCGGCGATAGACCATCCTCCCTGTCCCCGCCCGGACGTTACAATTGCAACGGGAAAATGGGCGGTGGAGTCACACTTTGTCTGAGTTTGAAGCGGGCTTTATTCTCACCCGCCATTGGCGCGATACGGGCGACAGCACGGAAGTGGATTTCTGGCTCGCGACCGAAACAGGGCCGCGCCGCGTGCGTCTGCGTCCGCAGCCGTCGGTCGCTTTCGTGCCGGTCGCGCAGCAGGCGGCTACGCGCAGCGTGCTGGAACGCGATGCGCGCGCCGAGCTTCGCCCGCTTGCGCTGCAGGACTTCCAGCGCCGCCCCGTGCTCGGCCTCTACTCCCCGCAATATCGCAAGTTGACGGGGCATGCAAAGCGCCTCGCCAAGGCGGGCATCGACGTCTACGAAGCCGATATCCAGCCGCCGGAGCGCTACATGATGGAACGCTTCATCACGGCGCCCGTGCTGTTTCGCGGCGAGGCGGGCGCGGGCGGCGCGCTGTTCGACGGCGAGATGAAACCCGCCAACGGCTATCGCCCGCGACTCAAGCTCGTATCGCTCGATATCGAAACGAGCGCACAAGGCGAACTGTATTCGATTGCGCTGGAAGGCTGCGCTCAGCGCCAGGTCTTCATGCTTGGGCCCGCAAACGGCAACGCGAGCCCGCTCGACTTCGACTTCGAGTACTGCGATAGCCGCGCGCAGATGCTCGAGCGCCTCAACGCGTGGATGGCGCAGCACGACCCCGACGCGATCATCGGCTGGAATCTCGTGCAGTTCGATTTGCGGGTGTTGCACGCGCATGCCCGGCAAACCGGCGTGCCCCTGCGCCTCGGACGCGGCGGCGAGATCATGGAGTGGCGCGAGCACGGCACGCAGGAGAACCATTTCTTCGCGGGCGCCGCGGGCCGCCTCATCATCGACGGCATCGAGGCGTTGCGCTCGGCCACCTGGAGCTTTCCGTCGTTCAGCCTCGAGTATGTCGCGCAGGCGCTGCTCGGTGAAGGCAAGTCGATCGATAATCCGTATCAGCGCATGGACGAGATCCAGCGCCGCTTCGACGAGGAGAAGCCCGCGCTCGCGCGCTACAACCTCAAGGACTGCGAACTGGTCACGCGCATCTTCGAGAAGACCGAACTGATCTCCTTCCTGCTCGAACGCGCGTCGGTGACGGGACTGCCGGCCGATCGCATGGGCGGATCGGTGGCCGCCTTCACGCATCTCTATCTGCCGAAGATGCATCGGCTCGGCTATGTCGCGCCGAATCTCGGCGACGTGGTGGGCGAGAACAGCCCCGGTGGCTTCGTGATGGACTCGCGCCCCGGCATCTACGACTCCGTGCTCGTGCTCGATTACAAGAGCCTCTACCCCTCGATCATCCGCACGTTCCTGATCGATCCGGTCGGTCTGATCGAAGGCCTGAGCGAACCCAGCGACGAAGCCTCCGTGCCGGGCTTTCTCGGCGCCCGCTTTTCGCGCAGCAAACACTGCCTGCCCGAAATCGTGCGTCAGGTGTGGGAGGGCCGCGAGAGCGCGAAGCGGCAGCACAATGCCCCGCTTTCGCAGGCGCTGAAGATCATCATGAATGCGTTCTACGGCGTGCTCGGGTCGACTGGATGCCGCTTCTTCGACCCGCGCCTCGCTTCGTCGATCACGATGCGCGGGCATGAGATCATGCGCAAGACTCGGCAGCTCATCGAGTCCCAGGGCTACGACGTGATCTACGGCGACACCGATTCGACCTTCGTCTGGCTCAAGCACGCGCACAGCGAGGCCGACGCCGCGCGAACGGGCAAGCAGCTCGTCGAATACGTGAATGCCTGGTGGAAGGCCGAACTCGAAGATCGATTCGGTCTCCAAAGCGCTTTGGAATTGCAGTTCGAACGCCATTACTCGCGTTTTCTCATGCCCACCGTGCGCGGGGCGGAAGAAGGCAGCAAGAAGCGCTACGCCGGCCTCACGCTCGCGAAGGACGGCCGCGAGGAAGTCGTGTTCAAGGGGCTCGAAACCGTGCGCACCGACTGGACGCCGCTCGCGCAGGAGTTCCAGCGCGAACTGTACCGGCGCATTTTCCAGCGCGAGCCTCATGTGGAGTACATCCGCGACTATGTGCGGCGCACACTCGATGGCGAACTGGACAGCCAGCTCGTCTATCGCAAGCGCCTGCGCCGGCCGCTCGCCGAGTACCAGCGCAATGTGCCGCCGCACGTGCGAGCCGCGCGCGTCGCCGACGAGTTCAATCGCGCGAAAGGCCGTCCGCTCCAGTATCAGAACGGCGGCTGGATCAGCTACGTGATGACGACGGCCGGGCCCGAGCCGCTCGAAACGCTCAGTTCGCCGCTCGACTACGCGTTTTACGTGAGCCGCCAGCTACAGCCCGTCGCGGATGCGATTCTCCCTTTCCTGCGCGAGGATTTCGAAACGGTGATGTCGGGGCAGCAGAGCTTGTTCTGACGTTGAACGCGCGCCGTCGCCGCCCTCAGCGCACGCGCTCGATGAAGCGCCACAGCGCATCGTCGGTCGAATACGGCGCGTTGAAGCGGAACCACGCGCTCGGTTCGTCGTCGGGCCGGAAATACGAGCCCGGCGCGAGCCAGATGCCGTCACGCAGCGCCGCTGTCGCAATCGCCCCCGCGCGTTCGGGCTCGACGGCCAGGCGCGCCCACACGAAGAGCCCCGCGCGCGGCCGGTGGAACACCTCCAGCCCGAGCGCGTCGAGCCGCTCCTCGACGCACGCATGCGCGGCCTTCAGGCGTTCGTTCACGAGCTCGACATGGCGCGCGTGACGGCCTTCGAGCAGCACCTTGTCGACGACGCGCTCGATGGTCTCCGACGACGTCAGCCCCACCGCCATTTTTGCGCGCGCCAGTTCGCGCAGCACGTCGCGCTCGGCCACCACGTAGCCGCAGCGTAGAGATGGCGTGACCGTCTTCGAAAAGCCGCCCACGTAAAGCACGCGCTGCAGACCTTCCATCGCCGCGAGGAGCGGCGCGCCGGGCGGCGCGAGCTCGCGGCTCACGTCGTCCTCGACGACCCACATGCGCTGGCGCTCGGCGATCTGCAACAGGCGGAAGGCGTTGGCCATCGTGAAGGTCGCGCCCGTGGGGTTCTGCAGCGTCGTGTTCACGAAGATCGCCTTGGGCTGATGCGCGGCCACCTGGCGCTCCAGCGCCTCGATGTCGAGCCCGGCCGGCGTGCGCGGCACGCCGTGCACGGTGAGTCCCGCGAGCTTGAGGATCTGCAGCAGATTGCAGTAGCCGGGGTCCTCCACCAGCACCGTGTCGCCCGCGCGCAGCAGCGTGCGCACGACGAGATCGAGCCCCTGCGTCGCGCCATGGGTGAGCAGGACGTTCGACACCTCGACAGGAAGCCCCTGGCGGTCGAGCTGCGCCGCAATGCGCTCGCGCAGCGGCGCGTAGCCGTACGGGTGCCCGTAGTCGCCAAGGCGCACGGCGGGCACGCGGCTAAGCGCGCGCAGGGTGTGATGGAGGCCGCTTTCGTTGATCCATTCGCCCGGCACCCAGCCGCAGCCGGCCTTGATCGGCACCGAATGATCGGCGAAGACGTCGGAGAGCAGCCACGTGGCCGTGAGCGTGGGCGGCTGCCAGCCCGTCACGCGCGCCCGCTCCGACTCCCCGCTGCTCTCGTGGCGCGCCGCCACGCGGTAGCCCGAGCCGCGCCGCGCCACCACGACGCCCATCGAAACCAGCCGGTTGTACGCCTCCGTCACCGTATAGGTGGAAAGCGAATGCGTTTGCGCGAGTTGCCGCACCGAAGGCAGCAGCGCGCCGGCGCGCAGCGTTTGCGCTTCGATGGCGCGCGTGAAGGCCTGTACGAGCTGCTCGACGAGCGTGGTGGAGGCGCCGCGGCCACGCTCCAGTGCGAGTTCGATCATGGGAAAGCAAGGACGTGATGCGAGGGAAAACCCGAACGATTCGGAAGCCGACCAATACAGTTGACGAGAATTGTCCAGCACAGTTTTCAGATCAGTATAGAGACTGTCTATGCCGCGGCTCAAGTCCCGGCGCTACAGTTGTGCAAACCCAACTGAGGAGAAACACGCATGACTTCGCGCCCCGTCATCGACGATCTCTCGTCGTTCTGGATGCCATTTACCGCGAACCGCCAGTTCAAGGCCGCGCCGCGCCTGCTCGAATCGGCGAGAGGTATGTATTACCGCACGAGCGACGGCCGCGAAGTGCTGGACGGCAGCGCGGGCCTGTGGTGCGTGAACGCGGGGCACGCACGCGAGGAAATCGTCGCCGCGATCGCCCAGCAAGCGGCGACGCTCGATTTCGCCCCGACGTTCCAGATGGGTCACCCGCTCGCGTTCGAAGCGGCCAGCAAGATTGCGGAAATCATGCCGGCCGGCCTCGACCGCGTGTTCTTCACGAATTCCGGATCCGAGTCCGTCGATACGGCGCTGAAAATCGCGCTGGCCTACCATCGCGCGCGCGGCGAAGGCCAGCGCACGAAGCTGATCGGCCGTGAGCGCGGCTATCACGGTGTGGGCTTCGGCGGCATCTCGGTGGGCGGCATCTCAGCGAACCGCAAGGCGTTTTCGGGCCAGTTGTTGCCCGCCGTCGATCATCTGCCGCACACGCACAACCTCGAACACAACGCGTTCTCGAAGGGCCAGCCGGCCTGGGGCGCGCATCTCGCGGACGACCTCGAACGCATCGTCGCGCTGCACGACGCCTCGACCATCGCCGCCGTGATCGTCGAACCCGTGGCGGGCTCGACCGGCGTGCTGGTTCCGCCGCAAGGCTACCTCCAGCGTTTGCGCGACATCTGCACGAAGCACGGCATCCTGCTGATCTTCGACGAGGTCATCACGGGCTTTGGGCGCCTCGGCAAGGCCACGGCCAGCGAGTATTTCGGCGTGACGCCCGACATCCTCACAATGGCCAAGGCGATCAACAACGCCGCCGTGCCGATGGGCGGCGTGGCCGCGAGCCGCACGGTTCACGACACCATCGTGAACAGCGGCGCGCCGGGCGCCATCGAACTGTTCCACGGCTATACCTATTCGGCGCACCCGCTGGCCGCCGCCGCCGCGATCGCGACGCAGGATCTGTATCGCCGCGAGGGCCTGTTCGAGCGTGCCCACGCGCTCGCACCGAAGTTCGAGGCTGCCGTGCACGCGCTGCGCGGTGAGAAGCACGTGAAGGACGTTCGCAATCTCGGCCTCGTCGCCGGCGTCGAACTCGAGTCGCGCGACGGTGCGCCGGGCGCGCGCGCTTACGAAGTCTTCGTCAAATGCTTCGAGGCGGGCGTGCTGATCCGCTTCACGGGGGACATTCTTGCGTTCTCGCCGCCGCTGATCGTGAGCGAGGAGGAAATCGCACGCCTCTTCGGCACGGTTCGCGACGTGCTCGCCACGGTGCAGTAAGACGCGAAGCGAGCGTTTTTTCGTTCAATGTGATGTGCTCGCATGGGCGGCCCGATTTCGGGCCGCCCTTTCTTTTCGACCCCGTTCGAGCCAACCGGACTCCCGGTTCAAGCACGGAACGCGCCATCGGCGTATCGTTGCGTTATCCGCCACGGCACACGCCATTGCACGTTGAGCCGCAGCGCGCCGCAACCCACGTGCGCTGCGCCAGGAGGGAATCTCATGAAGATGCCAGTCCGCACCGGCACGCATATCGAGGGCGTCCACTGGATCGCCGAGTATCTGGAAGCGACCCATCAGATCCGCGTCTTTCGCGGCGGCCGTGTGGTCGATACGATCGCCGCACCCGCGGCGATGTTCGGCGAAGAGCGCGACGCGGGCTCGGCCAGCGATGCCGCGAGCCGCGCCGAGGAAGCCGCGCTGCTCGCCTTCCTGCGCCGCTACGTGGCCGACGTGCAGCCTGAAGAGTAGGAATCTCTAGCGCAAACCGCGCTTGCCACGTCAGGCGCCGCGCATCGCGTGGTTCGTGATCACATAATTAATCTGTACTGCAGAACGATGTTGCGCCGCCGGTGTTCGACTGAACGCGGGGCGCCGGCCCCGCGCCTATTCATCACAGAATCAGGACTGCTGCTCGCCGTCCTGCTCGCGGAAAATCCGGTCGGCGAGATGAAACGCCGAGTTCGCCGCCGGCACGCCGCAATAGATCGCGGTCTGCAGCAGCACTTCCTTGATCTCGTCGCGCGTAACGCCGTTGTTGCGCGCCGCGCGCAGATGCAGCGCGAGTTCCTCGCTGCGATTGAGCGCGACCATCATCGCGATCGTCAGCAGGCTGCGCGTGTGGCGCGGCAGACCTTCGCGCGTCCAGATCTCGCCCCATGCATAGCGTGTGATGAAATTCTGGAATTCCGCGGTCACTTCCGTGCGATTGGCGATCGAGCGATCGACGTGCGCGTCGCCCAGCACCGCGCGGCGCACCTGCATGCCTGCTTCGTAGCGCTCCTCGTCGTTCATCACGCCTCCAGCAGGAAATCGGTCACGATCTTGTTGTATTCGTCCGCCCTCTCGACATTCGAAATGTGCGCGGCGTTCAGTTCGACATAGCGCGCGCCCGGCACCGACGCGGCCAGTTCGCGCCCTTGCGCGGGCGTGGCTGCCACATCGTGCGTGCCCGAGATTACGAGCGTGCGCGCCTTGATCGAGCCGGCTTCGCCGCGCAGGTCGGTGGCGTTGATCGCGTCGCAGTTCGAAGCGTAGCCCTCGTTGTCGGTATGCACGAACACGTCGCGCACCTGCGACATGACGAGCGCATGGTTCGCGGCGAATTCAGGCGTGTACCAGCGCGGCAGCACCGCGTCGGCGAGCGCGACCATGCCTTCGCTGCGGGCCTTCGCCGCACGCGGCACCCAGACTTCGGGCGAGCCGATCTTCGCGGCCGTATTGCACAGCACGAGACGATCGATGCGGTCGGCGTAACGGGCGCCGAGGCCGACGCCGGTCAGCCCCCCCATCGAAACCCCGACGAAATGCGCGCGCTCGATGTGGAGCTGGTCCAGCAGACCGATCACGTCGCCGGTCAGTTGCTCGATCGTGTACGGGCCCTGCGGCGCCGCCGAGTGGCCGTGGCCGCGCGTGTCGTAGCGCAGCACGCGGAAGTGTTTCGTGAATTCGGCGAGCTGCGGCGTCCACATCGACACGTCGCTACCGAGCGAATTCGACAGGACCACCCACGGCGCCGTGCGGTTCGCCGTACCGTCGATGCGGTAGAACAGGTGCGTGTCGTTGACGGCTGCGTAAGGCATGCGTGTTACTCCTCGTGTGTCTTCTGTAATGATCAATGGGACGCGCGCAATTTTTCGCGCCTCTCGTACGACGCCAGCACGGCGTCGACGAAAGCCAGCGCTTCGCCCACGTAGTTGGCCGGATCGAGCAGCGCCTTCAGGCGCGCTTCGTCCAGATGACGGGTGACAGCGGGATCGGCCGCAAGGACTTCGTAGAGCGTGCGACCGCTTTGTACCGCTGATTTCGATGCGTGCTCGACGAGATGATGCGCGTCGAGGCGGCCGATCCGGTCGCCTAGCGCAAGCATCACCGCCTCACCGAGAATCAGGCCGTGGGTGGTGTCGAGATTCGCCGCCAGCCGCTCGGGCCGAACTTCGAGTCCCGCCGCGATCTGTTCGATCTGCGCGAGCGCCCCGCCGGCGAGGCGCGCGAGATCGGGCAGCGCATCCCACTCGGCTTGCCAGCCGCCGAGCGCGCGCTCATGCTCCTGAACCATGCCCGCGAACACCGTCGCGACGAGGCCCGGCGCGCGCGTGGCAGCCGTCAGGACGGCTGCGCAACCCACGGGATTGCGCTTGTGCGGCATGGTCGAGGAACCGCCCTTGCCTGCTGCCGCCGGCTCGGCCAGCTCGCCGATTTCAGTCTGCATCTGCAGCGAAATGTCGCGTGCGATCTTGCCTAGCGTGCCGATGAGCATGCCGAAGAATGAAGCGGCCTCGGCAATGCGGTCGCGCTGCGTATGCCACGGCAACGCGGGCGACGCGAGACCAAGCTCCTGCGCGAGTGCGGCGCTCACCTTCGGCGCGGCGTCGCGCAGGCTGGCGAGCGTGCCGGCCGCGCCGCCGAACTGCAGCACGAGCGCGCGCTCGCGCAGCGCCGCGAGCCGTTCGCGATGGCGCAGCATGGCGTCGAGCCACTGCGCGAACTTCAGGCCGAGCGTGATGGGCAACGCCTGTTGCAGCCACGTGCGCCCCACCGCGGGTGTCGAGCGATGCTTGCGCGCGAGGTCTGCCAGCGCCGCACTGAGCGAATCGATGCTGCGTTCGATAAGGACGAGCGCATCGCGCAACTGCAGCACCGTGGCCGTATCGATGATGTCCTGGCTCGTGGCGCCCCAGTGAACGTACTTGGCGGCTTCCGGGTCGGCAGCCTTCACGCGTGCCGTGAGCTGCTTGACGAGCGGGATCGCCAGATTGCCGCCCAATGCGGCGTCGCGTGCGAGCGCGGGCGCGTCAAGCTGATCCGCCGCGCAAGCCTCGACGATCGCGGCCACGGCCGACTGCGGAATCACGCCATGCGCGGCGCAGGCGCGCGCGAGCGCCGCCTCGACATCGAGCATGCGTTGCAGCGTGGCGTCCGCAGACCAGACCGCATTCATCGGCTCGGTCCCGCAGATCAGGCTCGTGAGGCGTTCAATCATGGAATGTGGCGCGAAGAAGAACGGCGTTCAGAAGGGATCACGGATCGAAGGAACGAAGCGGGCGCGGCAACCGGCGGCGAATACCCCCGGTTGCCGCGCCACTGCGTGCAAAAGATGCGCACGTCGATCGATGCAAGCAGACAGTTTACGCCGCGCGGCGGTTTTGCGTCGAGTCGATCAGCGGCACGCCGGCGAGCTTCTGGAGGGCGTCGAAATCGATGTCCGAATAGATCTCGCGCACGGCCAGCCCTTCGGGCGTGACGTCGAACGCGGCCAGGTCCGTATAGATGCGGCCCACGCAAGCCACGCCCGTGACCGGGTACGAGCACTCGCTCACGAGCTTGCTTTCGCCCTGCTTCGTGAGCAGTTCCATCATCACGAACACCTGCTTCGCGCCGAGCGCGAGGTCCATTGCGCCGCCCACGGCCGGAATCGCATCGGGCGCGCCGGTGTGCCAGTTCGCGAGGTCGCCCTTCACCGACACCTGGAACGCGCCGAGCACGCAGTAGTCGAGGTGGCCGCCGCGCATCATCGCGAACGAATCGGCATGGTGGAAGTAGGCGCCGCCGGTGAGCAGCGTGACGTGCTGCTTGCCCGCGTTGATGAGTTCATCGTCTTCCTCGCCGGGCGCGGGCGCCGGGCCCATGCCTAGCAGACCGTTCTCGCTGTGCAGGAAAATTTCCTTGCTCGGGTCGAGGTGATTGGCGACCAGCGTGGGCACGCCGATGCCGAGATTCACATACGCGCCTTCGGGAATGTCCGCGGCCACGCGCTTGGCCATTTCGTCGCGATTCAGTCGTTTCATTGCCTCTCTCCGTTCCTTCAGGCAGCCTGGCCGCCTTGCTGCCCATGCGCTCGATGCGCCGCTTGCGGCACTTCCACGACACGCTGCACGAAAATGCCGGGGGTCACGATGTTTTCCGGATCGAGCTGGCCCAGTTCGACGACCTCGGAAACCTGAGCAATCGCGACCTTCGCCGCGCTCGCCATGATGGGGCCGAAGTTGCGCGCCGTCTTGCGGTACACGAGGTTGCCCCAGCGATCGCCCTTATACGCCTTGATAAGTGCGAAGTCGGCGTGCAGCGGTGCTTCGAGCACGTAGTGCCGGCCATCGATCAGGCGCGTTTCCTTGCCTTCGGCCAGCCTGGTGCCGTAGCCCGTGGGCGTGAAGAAGCCGCCGATCCCGGCGCCCGCGGCGCGGATGCGCTCGGCCAGATTGCCCTGCGGCACGAGTTCGAGCTCGATTTCGCCGGCGCGATAGAGCTCGTCGAACACATACGAATCGGTTTGACGCGGGAACGAGCAGATGATCTTGCGCACACGTTTCGCCTTGAGCAACGCGGCAAGGCCCATGTCGCCGTTGCCCGCGTTGTTATTGACGATCGTGAGATCGCGCGCGCCCTGCTCGATGAGCGCGTCGATCAGTTCGGCGGGCATGCCGGCCGTGCCGAAGCCGCCGATCATCACCGTGGCGCCGTCATGGACGTCGGCAACGGCGGCTTGAAGCGAGTCGAAAATCTTGTTGATCATGCCTGTTCCTGAAAGCGATCCGCATCGCGGAAAGTCCACGTCACTCGATCGCGAAAAGTTCTATATACGAACACTGATTCGTTTAGCGAACGTCCAGCGCATTATCGGAGCGGATTCAAGCACTTGTCAAGGCGTGTCTACCCAAACCGGCAGTCCATTGCATGTTGGGCGGGCGCGTCATGCCAAGCGCGCAGATGCACTTTTCTGCCGCTCTGAGGGGAGAAAGCCGACGACGCTCGCCTGTGGGCATACCCGAATATCCGGAACGCCGATTCATCGGCTAGCCTTTATCCGATTTCGACATAGTGCGCTCTCGCCACCCGCTGCTTCATGCAAGACCTCGATCTCAACCTCATCCCCTTTCTCGTGGCCATGGACGAGGCACGCAATGTGAGCCGCGCCGCCGAGCGCCTCGGCGTGAGCCAGCCGCGCGTGAGCACGGCGCTCGGCAAGCTGCGCGAATACTTCGGCGACCCGCTTTTCGTGCGCACCTCGCGTGGCATGGAGCCCACGCCGCGCGCGCTCGGGCTGATTCCCGCCGCGCGCGACGCGTTGGTGCGCATCGAGAAAGGTATGCTGCAGGCGCAAGACTTCGATCCCGCCACGAGCACGCATACGTTTTCCATCGCGCTTTCCGACGTGGGCGAGATCGTCTTCCTGCCGCGCCTCTTGCAGGTATTCGGCGAGCGAGCGCCCAAAGCGAACCTGCGCTCGGTCTCCCTGCCGCCAAGCCAGGTGGAACGCGGTCTCGAATCGGGCGACATCGATCTCGCGGTCGGCTATTTTCCCGATTTGGGCGGCAACAACTTCTTCCAGCAGCGTCTCTTCACACACCGCTTCATCTGCATGATGCGCAGTGGGCATCCGCTCGCCGGCAAAGGCATGACGATCGAGCAGTTTCTTGCCACGGGCCACGCCGTCGTACGCGCCGAAGGGCGCAGCCAGGAAGTGCTGGAACAGTATCTGGAGAAGAGGCGCATGCGCCGCCGCGCCGTGCTCGAAACGCCTCACTTCATGAGCCTGCCGTTCATTCTCACGCGCTCCGATCTCATTGCGACCGTGCCGCATGCAATCGGCTTCGCCTATGTGTCCGAACATGCATCGGTGACGCTAGTGGAACCGCCGCTGCCGCTGCCGCGCTTCGACCTCAAGCAGCACTGGCATCGCAAATTTCACAACGCGCCGCGCGGCGAATGGTTGCGCGGCGTGGTCGCGGAACTGTTCAACGACGCCATGGACGAGTGGCCCAGGTAACCCGGACGATCGCGCGCGTCTCGCGCATCCGGCTCGCACGAAGCCCTGCAAAACATGAAACAATGTGCGCTCGTGGTGCACGCCAAAGCGGCGTCCCTCCACATGACAGGAGCCCATGCATGAGCGAAGAAAAAAAAGCCGGTAAAGCGAAGCAAAGCAAGAGCACAACGAGCGCAACGCTTGCGCGGCCGTCACGCGCTGAAGCCGAGGACGCAGTGCGTGTGCTGTTGCGCTGGGCCGGAGACGATCCCTCCCGCGAAGGGCTCATTGATACACCGGCGCGCGTCACTCGCGCCTATGAGGAATTCTTTGCGGGCTATGCGGTCGATCCGCGTGACATCCTTTCGCGTACCTTCTCGGAGGTGGACGGTTACGACGAAATGATCGTGCTGAAGGATATCCGCTTCGAGAGCTACTGCGAGCATCACATGGTGCCCATCATTGGGCGCGCTCACGTGGCGTATCTGCCCGAGCATCGCGTCGTGGGCATCTCGAAGCTCGCGCGCCTCGTCGACGCCTTCGCGAAGCGCCTGCAGATCCAGGAGAAGATGACCGCACAGATCGCCGACACGCTCAATGACGTCCTGCAACCGAAGGGCGTGGGCGTGATACTCGAAGCGGCACATCAGTGCATGTCCACGCGCGGCGTGCACAAGGCCGGCGTGGAGATGGTCACGTCGCGCATGCTGGGCACCTTCCGCACTGATCCCTCCACACGCCGCGAGTTTCTCTCCATCGTCGGCAATCCGGCCGCGATGAGCGTCGCCAATACCTGAGCCGAAACCGCAGGCAACGAACGGGACTGCAGTCCCGTTCGTCATCGTTCCCCGCTCTACTTCATCGGGCCTTCGTCGCCGCGCTCGATCTCGCGGATCTTGCCCTGGCGCACGCTGCTGCCCGGCGGCACGCTATGCGTGAGCCACACGTTCCCGCCGATCACCGAGCCGCGCCCGATCGTCACACGTCCGAGAATCGTCGCGCCCGCGTAGATCACGACGTCGTCCTCGACGATGGGATGGCGCGCGTTGCCCTTCACGAGCGTGCCGTCGAGATCGGCCGCGAAGCTCTTCGCACCGAGCGTCACGGCCTGATACACACGCACGCGCTCGCCGATGATCGCCGTCTCGCCGATCACGACGCCGGTACCGTGATCGATGAAGAAGCTCGAGCCGATCTGCGCGCCAGGATGGATGTCGATACCCGTAGCCGAATGCGCAATTTCGTTGATGAAGCGCGCGAGCAACGGGACGCCGAGGCGGTGCAGCGCGTGCGCGAGCCGGTGGTGCGTCATAGCCCACACGCCCGGGTAGCAAAGCAATATCTCGGTGATGTGCTGTGCGGCGGGATCGCCCGTAAACGCGGCCTGGATGTCGCTCACGAGCAGCGCCCGAATGCCGGGCAATTGCCGCCCGAACTCGCGCGCCACTTCGAATGCGCGCGCGCGCAACGCGTCGTCGCTCGCCTGCGCGCTCTCCGGCAGGAAACGCAACGCTCGCCGAATCTGTTCGGCGAGCAGGCGCAGAGTGCTGTCGAGCGTATGGCCGACGTAGTAGTCGATGCTCTCGTCGGTCAGGTCGGGGGCGCCGTAATGCGTGGGAAAGAGCGCGGCGCGCAGGCCGGCGACGATGTTGATCACCGCATCGCGCGAAGGCAATTCGCGGATGCCGAGCGGATGGCGCGTGCGATGACGCTCTTCACGCGACGCACGCAGATCGGCGACGATCTGTTCGAGACCCCAGTCGGGGGAAGCAGCATTGGACATGGTGATGCGCAGCAGACGCACGGTCCGCGGGGGATGTATCGACCCCAGAGATTACCGCGTTTTACGGGAGCGCGCCGAAGCGCCCGCGGCGGCCAGCGCCGCAAGCGGGTCAAAGCGTGACCGTGCTCGCATCGATCCACCGAACGGCCCAGTCGCGCGCATGGGCGATGGCGGCCGCTTCGTCGGCAAACCGGAGGTCGGCAGGAAAAAAACGATTGGCAACGAGTTCGCCGTCGCTGGATCGCGAAATCACCACATACGGTTGATACGAGCCGTCGCCCGCACGCGCCGGAGCGCAATTCAGCAAATAGCCGCGATGCGTAAATGCAGCGTCGAAGTGCATGTGTGTCACCCGCCCTGACTGCCTCGTCCATTTTTTGTGGCGCGTGCGTTCAGGATCGTGCGGCAAAGCCACAGCATGAGCCCTCTCCCGGCCCATTAATCGAAAGCGCGCCTACTCGTTGAAAGAGGATCATACTCCTCGGAAAAAGACCCATTCAACGAAAAAATTCAGATTCGCTGGAGGCGTTCTCCTGGCGAACCGGCTTGCTTTTCACCCCGATTCAAGGGTCGCTGCCCTGCAGCGGAACAGTGCTTGCTGAATCGTCTGTCGAGCATCTGCACCGAGAACTTCCAAGGAGTGAGCATCATGAATCGTCCCGACGCCAAGCCAGAAACCCGGGGGGGCGATGTGAGCGCGTCGCAATCGCGCCCGCGCAGCGCCGAACTCCACAACGAGCGCACGCACGATAGTTCGGTCGACACCGACGGCAAGAACCGCGAGGCCGCGCGCCTCGCCGGCGAGGGCCACATCGGCCCCGACGAGGACACGACGTCCAACGCCACGCTCGTCAACAGCGTCCCGGAGGCAGAAGACGGCCTCGCGGGTTTCGACAGCCGCAAGGACGGGCACCGGCTTCCGTTCGCGCTGCAATCCGGCTACGAGGCCATCGACAAGGGCATGAGCGAGCCCGAATTGTCCTTCTACGACGTCGACGCTGAGCTCTCCGACCCGCGTGAGCCCAACGTGCGCCGCACCCCGGGGCGCATTCACATCGCGCTCAACCATCTGCGGCCGACCCGCCTCATCGAATTGCATCGCAAGGCCTGAACCGCTGACCGCCGCTCGCGCGGCGGCGGTCCGGCTTCACAAAGGCACCCGCCCGACAACCCGCCACAAGGCGCGGCCCTGACGTAATCAAGCGTATTCGGTCCTGTGCAGTTGAAAATCGAAATAAAAAGCGCGGATAAAATCTCAATTCACATAATCGAGTCCATTATCCAGGCAGCATGCAGTTTATTTCCGATTTTCAAACGAGGCACGGCTTTATTCCCATTCGATGACTGCCTCCTCGGCGGGCGGGAGCGCTTGTGCCTCTCCCCTGTGTCACTGAAATCTGACAAGAATGACCCCACAATCCGGCCGGATTGCAGACGGGGGACGATCATCCGAGGAATTAGTGATAAATTGTTACATCATAAGAAGCGAGGAGCGTCGGTCACCGGCCCTGGCCCGCGATCTCGCCCTGCGCTGATGGAGAGTGTTGAACGTGCCTCTACATTTCATAGAGCAGATGTCACCTGTGCTCGACGCGCCCGAAGAGGCAGCGTGGTTCGACGCGGTGGCGAAGCTCGCCAGTTCGTGGGGATTCAGCCAGGTCATGCTGGCTATCCTGCCGCGCCCGGGCATGAGGCTCGAGGACGCGTTCATCCGCACGAACTATTCGGCCGCGTGGCGGCAGACGTACAACGACCACGGCATGGCCTACTTCGACCCTACCGTTTCGCATTGCACGACGCGCTCGTCACCACTGATCTGGTCGCCCGATCTCTTCGCGACCGAGCAGCAGCAATCGATGTATGAGGAAGCCCGCTCGTATGGGCTGCGCGCAGGCATCACCCTGCCGATTCACGGCCCACGGCAGGAAATCGGCATGCTCTGCTTCGTCAATGACGCGAACCCGACGGATGGGTTCTGGGACGACGTGAACCGCGCGCTGCCGAACCTCGTTCTGCTGCGCGATCTCGTGCTCGACACGAGCCAGCGGCATCTGAACGACCATGTCCAGTCGTTGATCCCCAAGCTCACGCCACGGGAAAAGGAATGCCTCAAGTGGACTGCGCTGGGCAAGTCCACTTGGGAAATTTCTCACATCCTGAATTGCTCTGAAGCCGTCGTGAACTTCCACATGAAGAATATTCGCGGCAAGTTCGGCGTGAACTCACGACGTGCGGCAGCCGTGATCGCGACTCAAATGGGTCTTATTGACCCGGGCTAAGCACCATCGGTGCATCGGGACGGCGCAGCACGCGCTCGGCGCGGCCGAGATCGCCGTCCGAAATCGTCTTGTTGAAATACAGCCCGAGCAGGATCGACACCGGCGGCGGAATCTCCGCGCCCGACTCGAACCGGCTGCCGCGCGACTGCGTGACGCCAAAGCGCGCCCAGAAGCGGCGCTGGCTCTCCTTCTTCTTCTTCCGATACGCAATGATCAGGACGCGGTCGACGACCGAAGACAGATCTCCGGAAGACGAAATGGTACTCGCACCCGAGTGCCATTGATTTTCCATAAGTTCCATGATGACTCTCGCTGTCAGATATGCCTGATGAGTGACTACCGCCGAAGTGATTCTCCTTAAGTGGCCCTATCTCCGCACCTACCTATCTAGATAGGTGTTTTTTTATATTCATAACGCATAGCTTTCGAACCGTACTGCCGCGCTTCCACACAAATCGGGAGAGTTGTCATGCAAGCTGCGATACGGATCGGACCCAGACAGGACTTCGACAACGAGGACATCAACGAGATGTACCGGCTACGCGCTCGGGTATTCCGCGACCGCATGGGGTGGGATATTCCCACCATCGCGGGCATGGAAATCGATGGTTATGACGCGCTCGGGCCCCATTACATGCTGATTCAGGACACCCTCGGCAAGGTGCGCGGCTGCTGGCGGCTGATGCCCACCGAAGGCCCGAACATGTTGCGCGACACCTTCCCGCAATTGCTGCAAGGCAACACCGCGCCCGCGGGCCGTGGCATCTGGGAATTGAGCCGCTTTGCCATCGAGTCGGACAACGAACAGGCGTTCGGTTTTGCCGACGTGACCCTGAGCGCCATGCGCGCGGTCGTTTCGTTCGCCGACCGTACGGGCATCAACAGCTATGTGACGGTGACCACGACGCCTATGGAGCGCCTGCTGCGACGGACGGGCATTGAACTGACGCGGCTTGGCGCCCCCATGCGCATCGGCGTGGAAAATGCCGTCGCACTGGAAATCGCGATGAGCGAGCAGACGCACCACGCGCTGTTCGGGGCGTTGGCGCACGCCGCCTGAGGGCTATCGGGAGAGCAGCAACGGTGCGCTGCCGGCCGCTTGCGCCCAGCTGCGGCAGGAGGGCTTCTTGTCTGACAAATTCTCGCTCGCGCTCGTGGGCGAGCGGAGCCCATCAGTCGACCTTGACCTCTTCGGCCATCGGTTCGCCGCTCCTTCTCGCCGCCGAGGTGCTGCGCGTAAAGCGGATGTGGGAAATCCGCGCCACGCACAGCGCCGCCGCGAGCGCGGCTAGCCCCGTCAGTCCGATCCCCAGGTGAATCGCGTCCACCAGGATGTGGCGCACCGCATCGATCAGCGAGGCACCGTCGAGCCCGCCCGTCCTGAGCTGGGCGACGAGGCCATCGCGCAGCGCGGGATCGATCAGCACGCGCGGATCAGCGAGTTGCGGCTGCAAGCGCTGCTGCAAAGGCGCGCCGAGCGCCGCCAGCGCGTCGCCCACGCCTGCCGCGAAGCGATGGTTGACGATGGTCGCCACGATGCTGGTGCCGAGCATGCCGCCGACCATGCGCGTGGATTGCAGCAAGGCGGTCGTAATGCCAAAGCGCTCGCGACCGGCGATCTCCTGCCCGAAGATATTCAGGTTGTTCAGGATGAAGCCGAGTCCGATACCCACCGCTGACATCTCCAGCTCGAGCCACAGGTGCGCCGTATGGCGGGAAGCGAAGGCGAGGCTCGCGCAAGCCCCGGCCAGCAGGCAGAAGCCGACCGTGAGAATCGTCGTGGGCTTGCGCAGCCGGATCACGATGCGTGTGTTGATGAGGCTGCCTAGCGCGATGCACGCGGCGATCGGCGTGGCGAGCAGGCCCGCCTCCTGGGGTGACAGTCCGAAGCCGCCCTGCAGCAGGAGCGGCGCGAAGAAGATCAGCGAGAACATCACGAAGCCGGAAAGCGTCGAGAGCGTGAACAGCGTGACGAGTTGCGGATCGCGAAAGAGGTCGAGCGGGAGGATCGGATGCGTCGCGCGGCGCTCGCAGGCTAGCAGCGCTGCCGCGGCGGCGAGCACGGCCATGCCGAGCATGGCGTTGCCGGCCGTGAGACCGTCCTTCGGCACCGCCTCGATGAGCGTCTGGAAGCCGCCTAGTACAAGCGCCACGAGCATGGCGCCCGTCCAGTCGATGCGCACCTCACCGGTGCGCGCTGGCTGGTAGCGCGGCAGATGCGCCCAGATGAAATACAGCGCAAGGCCGCCGACCGGCAAATTGACGAGAAACGTCGAGCGCCAGCCGAAATGCTCGCTGAGCCAGCCGCCCAGCGACGGGCCGGCGGCCGTCCCGATGCCATAGGCCGCGGCCATCACGACCTGCCAGCGCACGCGTGCGCGCGGGTCGGGGAAGAGATCGGGAATCGAGGCGAATGCCGTTCCCACCATCATGCCGCCCCCCACGCCCTGCAGCGCGCGGGCCGCCGCGAGAAAACGCATGTCGGTCGCGAGCCCGCAGAGCACCGAAGCCACCGTGAAGACGATGACCGCTGCGATCACGAAGCGCTTGCGGCCGAAGTAGTCGCCGAGCCTGCCGAACACGGGCACGGTGACGACCGAGGCAAGCAGGTAGGCGCTGGCGATCCACGCGTAAAACCGGAAGCCGTGCAGTTCGGCGACGATCGACGGCAAAGCGGTGCTGACGACGGTTTGATCGAGCGCGACCAGCATGTTGACGAGGCCGATGCCGAGCATGGCCAGCAACGCATCGCGAAACGGCAGGTTGGCGGAGGAAGGTTTCACGGGAGGGAAACTGCGCGGAGCCAAAAAGAGGCAACGATAGCGGTATGACGGTGCGCGTGCAACCGAACCAGAAATCGCATGCGAAGCACGACAGCGACGATATTCCGACGCAGCGTACTTGATCTTCCGTCGCACTCCTTCCATCTTTCATACAGTGTGGCTGCATGTTCACGCGCGATCCATTAAGCTTCTCGCCAGTCACGAGCCGCGTACGCCCCGGCACCACATAACCAGAGGCTGCGCGATTCTCGATTCCACCCCAAGAGGAGGTCTTATGTACAAACGCATCCTTGTCGCCGTCGACGGCAGCGCGACCTCGCGCCGCGCCTTCGAAGCCGCGCTTGCGTTGGCGAAGGCGATGGGCGCGGCCCTGCAGCCGTATTACGTGATCGAGAACACGCCCATGTATTTCGATGCACCGGGCTACGACCCGTCGATCCTGCGCAATCAGATGATCGCCCAGGGCGAGGAGCTCGCCGAAGAAATGGACAAGGCAATGAGCGAGCAAGGTGTCGACGGGGCCATGGTCACGGGCGAAGCTTCCTCGCTCGACGACGTCCCGACGCTCGTGCTCAACGCCGCGAAAACAGCGGGCGCCGATCTGATCGTCATGGGCACGCACGGCCGCCGAGGCTTCCAGCGCCTCATTCTGGGCAGCGTTGCCGAACGGTGCGTGCGGCAGTCCACCCTGCCCGTCCTGCTCATCCCGTCAGCCGCCGGAAATGCCCAAGCGTAACCGGATCGATTTCACGCTTGTTATTGAAAGTCGCTTGCGCTCCGTCAGTCCCCGCGCAAGCGACTTCTGACAAGGCTCAATACGACTCGTCTCAAAAGCGCGTCAGTTTGCCGCGAATTTGAGATATGACCCCGGTAGACAATGCCCGGACAGTGATCAAAGGAGCGTTGTCGATGCTTACCCCTACCGCCGTTTCCCACAGCACCCTGCACCGCAGCAATCACACGCTCCCCGTGCCTCCACGCACCGCCACACGCTGTTCGGTTTGCGCGATGCGGCACCTGTGCATGCCCCAGGGGCTCACCCTCGACGATCTGCCGAGGCTGGAGGCGGTGATCTGCTCCGCGCGCAGCGTGCGGCGCGGCGAGACGGTATACCGCGCCGGCGACCCGTTCGACAGTCTCTACGTCGCGCGTTCCGGCTCGCTCAAAACCGTGATGGCCCATCGTGACGGCCGCCAGCAGGTCACCGGCCTGCGGCTGGCCGGCGACCCGCTCGGCTTCGACGGCATCAGCACCGGCTTCCATACCTGCAGCGCGATCGCGCTCGAAGACAGCTCGGTCTGCATCATTCCGTACCAGGCACTCAAGCACCTGTGCCGCGAAACCGGCGCCCTGCAAGACCGGATGCACCGCCTCATGAGCGAGCAGCTCATTCGCGAATCTTCGCAGATGATGGTGCTCGGCTCGCTTTCCGCCGACGAACGCGTCGCCGCCTTCCTGCTCGATGTTTCAGAACGCAACGGCCAGCGCGGCTACTCGCATGCGGAATTCAACCTGCGCATGACCCGCGAGGACATGGGCAGCTATCTCGGCATGACGCTCGAAACGGTGAGTCGCACCCTGTCGAGATTTCAAAAGCGCGGACTGATCGACGCACAGGGCAAGCTGATCAAAATCATCGACCTGGAAGGTCTGCGGCGCGTGTAACGCATGGAGTGCCGGGCGCAGCGGCCGCCCGGCGCTCGCGCGTCGCGCCTCGGCGACGCGCTATTGACGTTGGCACAACTCGTGCGCAGGGATAAAGTTTCGCTCTACGCCCACGCAAGGAGAATCGCCGAAATGCATCTCCCGCATTCCCGTACGCTTGCTAGCCGTCTCACGGAGGCGCGTGCCGCCAGCGACGCCCTTTTCGACGTCGTCAAGCCCGAATTTCTCTATGAGCGGCCGATTCGCGAGCGTCATCGCATCGTGTTCTACATCGGCCATCTGGAAGCCTTCGACCGCAACCTCTTCGACAAGCGCCTGTTCGATCTGCCTTCCTCGGACGCGCGCCTCGACCGGTTGTTCGCTTTCGGCATCGACCCCGTAGATGGTCAGTTGCCCACCGACACGCCCGCCGACTGGCCTGCCCTCGCCGCAGTCCATGCCTACGGGCGTGACGCCCGCAGCCGCATCGACGATCAACTCTCGGCGCTCGATCTGCCGGTCGATGCCTCGAATCACGACACACCGGGACAGTTGCTGAACGTCGCGATCGAACATCGGCTCATGCATGTCGAAACGCTGGCTTACATGCTGCATCAGCTGCCGTTCGAGCAAAAACGCGCGCCGGGTGCCGCGCGCCCGCGTTCCGACCATCGCTACGACGTCGAGCACGAGATGGTGCAGGTGCCAGCGGGACGCACCGAACTCGGCATGACGGCCGAG
Organism: Paraburkholderia sp. JHI2823; assembly: GCF_038900695.1. Lineage (NCBI taxonomy): Bacteria > Pseudomonadati > Pseudomonadota > Betaproteobacteria > Burkholderiales > Burkholderiaceae > Paraburkholderia > Paraburkholderia sp. JHI2823. The sequence goes on from NZ_JAYMRY010000003.1 coordinate 389,450, forward strand.
CGCGGGGTATTTGGCTGGGACAACGAATTCGGCGAGCAACAGGTGGACGTGCCCGCGTTCGAGATCGACCGGTTCATGGTCACGAACGGCGTGTTTCTCGCGTTCATCGAGGATGGCGGTTACCGCAGGCGCGATCTCTGGAACGACGCAGACTGGGCGTGGAAGGAAAGTGCACAGGTCGAGCACCCTGTGTTCTGGTCGCGCGGCCCCGAAGGCTGGCAACTGCGCACGATGTTCGAAGACATTCCCCTGCCGCGTGCCTGGCCGGCGTACGTGAGCCACGCGGAAGCGAGTGCCTTTGCGCGCTGGCGCGGCGCAAAGCTGCCGAGCGAAGCACAGTGGCAGCGTGCTGCGCACGGCGCGCTGCCCGGCTACACCGACAACTTCGATTTCCGCAGCTGGGATCCGGTGGCTGTCGACGCAACGCCGGACAGCGTCAGCACGTGGGGCGTCGAAGGCCTGTACGGCAACGGCTGGGAGTGGACGTCGACGCTCTTTGGGCCGCTGCCCGGTTTCAAGGCGTTCCCGTTCTACGAGGGCTATTCGGCGAACTTCTTCGATGGCCAGCACTACACGATGAAAGGCGGCTCGCCGCGCACCGCGCAGTGCATGGTGCGGCCGACCTTCCGCAACTGGTTCCAGCCGCATTATCAGTATGTTTATGCGGGTTTCCGCTGCGTTCGCGATTGAGGAATCAAGCGATAGTTGACACAACCTGGCTATCGCTTTCTTCCTGGAAGACTCATCTATCGAACATCAGCGTCGCAATTATGCGACGCCCGACGCACTCTCTTTTGCGCACTTGCAGCTGCACATGCGCTCGAATTCTCGCCCAACCGGGAAACAAGAGGTCGGGCACATTCGATGTGCTGATAGACCCAATTGGGATCCATGGAGACGTGGCCACAAACTCATGACCACAAACGGCTCGCTTACACATTGATGAGATCGATTGCAAGCTAATCATTCAACTGCGTTTTTTCCTGCCTGCGCCGCCCATCGCGTTCTTATAATCGCGTCCCGTCGAGAGTCAGCGCGGCTTCGGACGAACAGACCGAGGAAACCGGGCGGGTCTGCCTCGCCCTCGCGCAATGGTGTTTCGAAGTCGATGGAGTAGCGCACCGACCCGTTCGTGGGTCGATAACAACCTATGACAACAGGAGAAACCGCATGAAGGCTATTCAAACGTTCAAGCTCGCCGCAGCGACGGCTCTCATCGCTGCGTCCTTGCAAGTCTATGCACAGGACGACGCGGCATCCGCAGCACCCGCGGCCAGCGCTCCGGCCGCCGCTTCGCAGCACGAATCGAAGCAGGCCAAGGCCGCTAACCGCGCGCTCAGCCGCAAGGTGCGCTCCGTGCTCGCCAAGGACAAACACATCGACGTGGCTAAGATCACCGTGCGTGCTCGCGACGGCGCCGTGGTCCTGCAAGGGACGGTGCCCGAGCAGTCGCAGATCGATCGCGCTACCGAAGTCGCCAGGAGCGTGCAAGGCGTAACGTCGGTCAGGAACGCGCTGACGATCCGCTCGAACGAGTCGTAAATTTCGCTCGCTGCCGGTCCTTTTCCCACCCGGGCGCTGACTCCAGCGTGGACGGAGCGAAGGGGGTCTCCGGGGCATCCTGGAGACCGCATTTACAGTAATCGTGGATAATGCCTTTGGCCAAAATCAGCGAATCGGGATCGGCGTTCGTTGTGTGTAGACCGCGTACCGCTGTCGCGCTGAATTTCCCATCCGATACGTGCCAGGCGCTTCTCCAGCGCCGCCTGCACATCCCCGTCGAGAGTCATAGCCTCTGCCGCCAGCGTCTGCGCGAGCTGGTCCGCGCGGCTCGCACCGATCAGCGGCGCCGCGATCGAGAATCGCTTGAGAAGCCGATTGTTCGGCTTGCGCGCCGAACGTGATCGTGCCAGGACAAATACGCGACACGGTCAGGCCCGTGCTGCCACGCTTCTGCGGTCGTTCAAATGTGGCCGGGTATGTAGACGTATGAGAGCTTCACTTCAATGACTGGCGTAAAGAACTTGTACGCCGATGCCTCGGAGTTCTGCAGGCGCAAGCCCGTCGAATGCGAGTAACGATAGCGGAGTTGTTGCCCTCGGCGTGCCGCAGGGCACCGTGAAAAGCTGGATCCGGCGCAGCCTCGCTCACCTCAGAGGCTATCTGGAACCTTGAAAGATGGCACCACGACGCGCGAGAGGTGCATCCGCGCTCATCCTTATTGCGCGGTGCGGTGAAGCAGTGACGTATCGCAACCGAGCTCACTGCAATGGATTTCGCCACATTGCCGCCAGGACTCGAACACTAGCTTCTGGACGCTTCGGGTTATCCAAAAGTATGTGCCCCTTATGCCCGACGAGGAGCCCATTGACCGTTCGTACAATGGTTTTCTTTTTCTCGTCCGTCTACCCTTATTGCAAGAGATTTGGTCCACCTGCATCGAGATAATCCGATGTCGGCGGCAGCGACCACCGTCTTCAACGACCGCCAAGGCCCCGCTAATCGGGTGCCACAGGAGATTGCCATGCACACCTATTCGATCCGTTATCGCGATGCCTGCGGCCGATGGTCGGTTGCCTATGCACAGGCCACTTCACAGTCCGACGCTGAAGCGATTGCAACCTGCCGTTATGGCACGTTCCATTCCGTCAGCCGTGCCGGATTCGTTTCTTGAACAACGTGGGCTGGGGACGGCCGCAACACTCCCAACCAGCTACTTGTGCAACGCGTTCCAGGAGAAGTCCCGGCTGCCACGGACGAGCCGCCGGAATCCGGACAGTTGATGCGAATTGCGCCGCCCCACCAGGAGCGAATCAACCTTCGCGGGACACCGCAGTGCGCCGTGTGTATACGATCGTATGAAGCTTTGCCATTGCGTTGAAGACAGCGTGCCGGTACAAGCCGCTAACGGACACAACCGCTTTCGAACCGGGTACAGGGCGAGCCGCAATCCCATGCCAGGCGCCTCGCTATACATTCCGGAACGGATAGCGCGACATACGTCCGTATGATGGACAAGCTGCTGGGAGCCAGATAGATTGGATTGACAGGTACTTCGGCAGAGACCTCATGCCCTCAATCATTCAATTTTCCGGTGGCTCGATACTCGCCCCGAATCCTTCCAGATCCCAAGAGCAGTCCGCATGTTTTGACCGCCAGTCACCGGGCCAGAGCTTGTCTCCCGACCACTGAGGCGATAGTGCAGACGGGCACCGCCTGGTCGCCTTTGCAACGCTGCCTGAACCAACCTGGCTGTGCCGTCAGCCGCGAATGCTAGCCGGCAAAGCGTAGTCAGCCTGTGTTGACAGGAACGACAATTGATACAGGACCCCTAAGGCGCGCCTGGCCGGAGAGCTCCATGGAAATCAAAGGCACACCGAACAGGAGATACCCGTGAAAATCTCTCATTTGCCTCGACAGGTCGCCTTCGGCGCGGCCCTCGTCTCGAATGTGATTTACGCGCAGGAGATCGGTGCCAGCCTCGATTGCCATCTTGGTCCCCACACGTTCATCGAGCAGTTGGTCGAACAAAAGCAGATCGATCCGATACCCATGAGAGTTTCGGCCGACTCGGTCAACGCGTATCGACTCAGGCCGGATCAGAATCTGACTGCACTGGGATTCAAAGTGCGGGCTGTCTTCGGTTTCTCCCCGAACGACGACATGTTCACGCAGAAAATCAGCGCAGGTGAAACGCCCCATCGGGTCTATGGTGTCGTCGTAATGGCGGCGAAAGAGGCGGTTAGCGAGCGCATTCGCGAAACTGGGAGCCCGGCAACGGTAAGGGAAGTCATGCCGCTTCTCATGACGGCGGTCATTTGCGAAAAATAGTTCGTCTTCAAGCACGTCATGCAACGTTAATCGCTTGAGAGGAAGCGGTGCGAGACTCAATCGCACGATGGTGTTAGCTGCTTATCGGCATCGACGGAAGGTGCGTGAACGCCAGGCCGAACGCGTCGCGCGTTTAGTCTGGTCGAAAGTGGGATCCGCCCCCCCACGAACATAATTCAGGCCGTACCGGTGCGAGGCAACGTCTCGTCGAATAACGTCGAGACAATGTTCGACATGTCGGCGATGGCTGGTGCGCAAGATTTCGAATCCACTTCGTTGATCGCGGCCACGTTGCCTGCGCTTCGCCCATTTTCGTCGAACGTGTTGTCGAGAAAAGCGTCCGCAATGGCCTTGACCACCTCCGGCCCGATCACACGCGAACCCATCGTGATGATCTAAAGCTCGTTCGGATTGGATTCGTTGCTCGACACTTCAAAGACGTCGAAGCGATCTTTCAGATAGTCGGCCAGCACTCGGGCCAACTCGGCTCCGGCGCTGTCGCCTCCCGCTGTCGCCTCCAATGGCCACTTTCATGGCGATCTCCTTGACAAGAAGAGTTGGCAAGCCAGCATCGAGGTCAAAGGACTGACCCGACACGCTTCAATATCTCCAGATACCCGCTCACATTCCACGCCGAACGACCGATGAAGAGCCCGTCGATGTTCGGGCAAGCGGTGAGTTCAGCGCAGTTGTCGGGGTTGACCGAGTCGCCGTACAGGCACGGTATGCGGCGCCCGAGAATCGCCTGAGCGACCAGACTGATCGCCGCTTGTCGCGCATCGGCGTATTCGGGGCTGGCGGGAACCCCGTGTTCGCCAATGGCCCACACCGGCTCGTACGCGAGCAGAATCGGCGCGCAGCGCTGCTCCGGGCTGAGTCTTGCCAGCGCGCCACGGACCCCGGCAATGCGGGCGGCGCGTGGATCGATAGCGTCAACGCCGCACTCGGGTTCGAGCGCAAATACATCGGCGGAACTCGGAGGCGGCTCCCAATACCGGGCTTCGACGCGTGCGGGCCAACTCTTATATAAGACATAAGACATTTGACGCAGCAGGGCATTGCAATTAGAATCGCCGTCGGAGCAGTGCCCGGCACGGGCTCGGTGCGCCTGAAATGCCTTCCCCTGAAACGAATACCAGCAGGTCCCCCATGCTTGAAAACTTTCGTGCTCATGTAGCCGCGCGCGCCGCGCTCGGCATCCCCCCCCTGCCGCTGACGGCACAGCAAACCGCCGAGCTGGTGGAGCTGCTGACGAATCCGCCCGCGGGCGAAGAAGAGACCCTGCTCGACCTGATCACCAACCGCGTGCCCGCCGGCGTGGACGAAGCCGCCCGCGTGAAGGCCGGCTTCCTGGCCGCCGTGGCCAAGGGCGAAACGGCCTGGGCGCTGATCTCTCGCGCGCGCGCCACCGAGCTGCTCGGCACGATGCTCGGCGGCTACAACATCCAGCCGCTGATCGAGCTGCTGTCCGACGCCGAAGTGGGCACCGTCGCGGCCGACGCGCTGAAGAAGACCCTCCTGATGTTCGACGCGTTCCACGACGTCAAGGAACTCGCCGACAAGGGCAACGCCAACGCGCGCGCCGTGCTGCAAAGCTGGGCCGACGCCGAATGGTTCACGAGCCGTCCGGAAGTCCCGCAAAGCCTGACCATCACCGTTTTCAAGGTGACGGGCGAAACCAACACCGACGACCTCTCGCCGGCTCCGGACGCCACGACCCGCCCCGACATCCCGCTGCACGCGCTGGCGATGCTCAAGAACGCTCGTCCGGGCATCACGCCTGAAGAAGACGGCAAGCGCGGCCCGGTCAAGTTCATCGAATCGCTGAAGGAAAAAGGCCACCTCGTCGCCTACGTGGGCGACGTGGTCGGCACCGGCTCCTCGCGCAAGTCGGCGACCAACTCGGTGCTGTGGTTCACGGGTGAAGACATCCCCTTCATCCCGAACAAGCGCTTCGGCGGCGTGTGCCTCGGCGGCAAGATCGCCCCGATCTTCTACAACACGATGGAAGATGCCGGCGCCCTGCCGATCGAACTCGACGTGTCGAAGATGGAAATGGGCGACGTGGTCGAACTGCGCCCGTACGAAGGCAAGGCTCTGAAGAACGGCGAAGTGATCGCCGAGTTCCAGGTCAAGTCCGACGTGCTGTTCGACGAAGTGCGCGCCGGCGGCCGCATTCCGCTGATCATCGGCCGCGGCCTGACCGCCAAGGCGCGTGAAGCGCTGGGCCTCGCTCCCTCGACCCTGTTCCGTCTGCCGCAGCAGCCGGCCAACAGCGGCAAGGGCTTCTCGCTGGCCCAGAAGATGGTCGGCCGCGCGTGCGGCCTGCCGGAAGGCCAGGGCGTCCGCCCGGGCACGTACTGCGAACCGAAGATGACCTCGGTCGGCTCGCAGGACACCACGGGCCCGATGACGCGCGACGAACTCAAGGACCTGGCGTGCCTCGGCTTCTCGGCCGACCTCGTCATGCAGTCGTTCTGTCACACCGCCGCTTATCCGAAGCCGGTGGACGTGAAGACGCACCAGACCCTGCCGAACTTCATCAGCAACCGTGGCGGCATCGCGCTGCGCCCGGGCGACGGCGTGATCCACTCGTGGCTCAACCGCATGCTGCTGCCCGACACCGTCGGCACCGGCGGCGACTCGCACACGCGCTTCCCGATCGGCATCAGCTTCCCGGCCGGCTCGGGCCTCGTCGCCTTCGCGGCCGCCACCGGCACGATGCCGCTCGACATGCCCGAATCGGTGCTGGTCCGCTTCAAGGGCAAGATGCAGCCGGGCGTGACCCTGCGTGACCTCGTCAACGCAATCCCGCTGTATGCCATCAAGCAAGGCATGCTCACGGTTGCCAAGCAAGGCAAGAAGAACATCTTCTCGGGCCGCATTCTCGAAATCGAAGGCCTGCCCGACCTGAAGGTCGAGCAGGCGTTCGAGCTGTCCGATGCATCGGCCGAGCGCTCGGCCGCCGGCTGCACGGTCCACCTGAACAAGGAACCGATCATCGAGTACCTCAACAGCAACATCACGCTGCTGAAGTGGATGATCGCCCAGGGCTACCAGGACCCGCGCAGCCTGCAGCGCCGCATCAAGGCGATGGAACAGTGGCTGGCCGACCCGCAACTGCTCTCGCCGGACGCGGACGCCGAGTACGCCGCCGTCATCGAAATCGATCTGGCCGACATTCACGAGCCGATCGTGGCCTGCCCGAACGACCCCGACGACGTGAAGACGCTGTCGGACGTGGCCGGTGCGAAGATCGACGAAGTGTTCATCGGCTCCTGCATGACCAATATCGGTCACTTCCGTGCCGCGTCGAAGCTGCTCGAAGGCAAGCGCGACATTCCGGTCAAGCTGTGGGTCGCTCCGCCGACCAAGATGGACCAGAAGCAGCTGACCGAGGAAGGCCACTACGGCGTCTTCGGAACGGCCGGTGCACGCACCGAAATGCCGGGCTGCTCGCTGTGCATGGGCAACCAGGCACAGGTGCGCGAAGGCGCGACGGTCATGTCGACCTCGACCCGTAACTTCCCGAACCGTCTGGGCAAGAACACGAACGTGTACCTCGGCTCGGCGGAACTGGCGGCAATCTGCTCGCGTCTGGGCAAGATCCCGACCAAAGAAGAGTACATGGCCGACATGGGCGTGCTCAGCGCCAACGGCGACAAGATCTACCAATACATGAACTTCGACCAGATCGAAGACTTCAAGGAAGTGGCCGACACCGTGCAGATGTAAGCACGTCGTCGGGCTGCGGCGCGGTATTCGCGTTGCAGCGTCCCGTCGGAGCGTCACGCAATGGCGCCGCAGGCTGAATGCCTGCGGCGCCATTTTTCTTTGGTGCGCTCGTCGATTCGCTCAGGAATCCTTTGCGACTCAGCTGCGGCGTTAATGTGGTACGCATTGACCGGATTGGCGTCGCTCGCATTCGCAAATGCGCGCCATGACGCGCGGCCGGTTAAAGTCATGACTGGCGCCCGAAGCGGATGGATGTTCGGGCTGGCTCAGCCGATCAAGATGGGGCGCAGCCATGACTATCCACAAGCTCAAGGTTGGCTCATTCGCGATTTGCGTGCTGCTCGCGATATTGAGCCCCAGCGCGGCATTGGCAGGCGAGGTCAAGGTCATGATATCGGGCTGGTTTGCGCCTGCGTATCGCGAACTGGGTCCGCAATACGAGGAAGAAACCGGCGATACCCTCGTCACCATCTGGGGTCCGGCAGCGGGCACGGCCTTGAATGCGATTCCCGTGCGGCTCGCGCGTGGGGAGTGGGCCGACGTGCTGATCGTGGTCGGCTACGCGCTCGACGATCAGATCAACACCGGCAACGTCGTGCCGGGCAGCAAGGTGGACCTCGCACGCTCGCCAATCGGCGTGGCGGTTCGCGAGGGGGTGCCGAAACCGGATATCAGCTCGGCCGACGCATTGCGCCGAACGCTGCTTGAAGCGAAATCGATCGTTTATCCGGACAGCGCGAATGGCGTCTACATCGGCGAAGAACTGTTTTCGCGTCTCGGCATCGAAGGGCGCGTGAAAAGCAAGAGCCGTATGGTTCCTGCCGAGCGGGTCGCCACCGTCGTTGCAAACGGCGAAGCGGAACTCGGTCTGCAACAGGTCGTGGAACTGTTGCCGGTGAAGGGGGTCACGGTGGTCGGCAGTTTGCCCGCGGAACTGCAAAGGTACACGGTGTTTTCCGGGGGCATCGCCGCGACTGCGAGAAATCCGGCTGGCGCTGAAGCGCTGCTTCGATATCTGTCGTCGCCGGAGGCGGCGCCCGCGATCGCGAGGAGCGGCCTTGAACCGCTCGCGACCGCGCCCGCGAACTGATCAGGCCATTTCGGGCTGCCTCGCATACCACCACTCGTCGACGGCCTGTTTGGCGTTCTGCTCGACCATGCTCAGCGCCATCAGCACATCGATCTTGAGCCTGGGAATAGCAAGCTCCAAGCACGGGAGTTTCGCCGTTGCGACCTGCGCATCGGTGCCTTCCAGAACCGCACGGCACAACCACTGCGTGTCCGTCGCATCTGCTTTCGCATCGACAGTGACTCGAAAGCCACGATAATCGATCGCCATACACTCTCCCGTAACCTGACAAATCGTAAATCCCGCGCCGGTGGACGGCGGCGAGCGTGCGACTATATCACCACTCGGGGGCGGCTTTAGCGCAGCGCGCTCGATTCATGCCCTGATTTAAAGGGCTATTCTGCGGGCACGGCGCCAGCGGCGATACCCGTCGAAACCGCAGTATCAGCTCGCGAGCGTGGTGCGCAGCGCAGCCTGCCGCATCGTTCGCCATCCCACGATCGCGAGCGACACACCCGAAATCACGGCCGCGAGCGAAACGTAATAAGCCGGCGCGAGCGTATCGCCCGTCACGTGGATCAGCACCTCGGCAATCGTCGGCGCGAAGCCGCCAAAGAGCGTCACGCCAAGGCTGTACGCAATCGAAAGCCCCGCGGAACGCACGCGCACGGGAAAGATCTCCGACATCAGCGCCGGCATCGGGCCCGAATACGCCGCCTTGAACACCCCGGCCGCGCCCTGGAGCACGAGGAGCCAGCCCAGCGTGGGATGGCGCTGCAAGAGTGCGAACATCGGATACGTGAGCGCGGCAAGCAGGATCGACGTGGTCAGCATGATGCGAATGCGCCCGATGCGGTCCGAGAGCGCGCCCATCACCGGCGAGAGCGCGAACTGCAGTCCCCCGTTGAGCACGACCACGCCGAACGAGGTCGCCGCCGCCATGTGAAGCTGCTTCACGGCGTACATCGGCATATAAAGCTGAAGGATGTACACGCCGACAGTCGATTGCGCGACGATGCCCACCGCGAGCAGCACGTTCACCCATTGGCGCGCGAGCGAGGGCTCATGGGTTGCGCGCCCATCCGCTTCGCGCCTTTCCTGCTGGTTCGCGACGAACTCGGGCGTTTCGTCCAGATGCGAGCGGATGTACCAGCCCACGGGGCCAAGCAGGAGCCCGAAGAAGAACGGCACGCGCCAGCCCCACGCCTGCAGTTGTTCGGGCGGCAGCCACCATGCGAGCACGCCACCGAACGAAGCAGCGAGAATTGCGGCCGCCCCCTGGCTAGCGAACTGCCAGCTCGCGTAGTAGCCACGTTTCGCCTGGCTGTGCTCGACCATGAACGCCGTCGCACTGCCGAATTCGCCGCCTACGGCGAAGCCCTGCACGAGTCGCGCAAGCAGGATCAGGAGCGGCGCCGCAATGCCGATCGCCGCGTACGGCGGCATGACCGCCATCGCGAGCGTGCCCGCCATCATGAGCGCAATGGCGAGCGTGAGTGCCGCCTTGCGTCCTTTGCGGTCGCCGTAGACGCCAAGCACGATGGCGCCGAGCGGTCGCATCAGGAAGGAAATGCCGAAGGTGCCGATGGCAAGCAGCGTTGATAGCCATTCGTCGTGCACGGGAAAGAACTGCTTCGCGATGATCGGCGCGAAGTAGCCGTACACGAGAAAGTCGAACCACTCGAGCGCATTGCCGATCGACGAGGAGAACACGATGCGGCGCACCATGCCGCGGCTGAGCGGCGCTTTCGAAGCCGATGATCCCATCCCCATGTCAATCTCCTCCATTTATTTTGATCTGCTAATTGATCGATTTGGGCCGCTCAGAAGCCCGCTGCGAGACCGTCGCGGCGCGTGTCGCTCGCGGCCACATAACCGCGCTCGGGATCGTTGCGATCGAGCTTCCAGATGAACTGGCCCGAGCCGAAGTCCATATAAGGATCGTCGATGCCCTTGATCTCGTGGCCAAGCCCCTGCAAGGCGCGAGCCGTCTGCGCATCGAAGGTCGATTCGATGTCGAGCGTGAAGTCGCGGTTGACCTTCCAGCGTGGCGCATCGCACGCGGCCTGCGGCTGCTGACCATAGTCGAGCATGCGCACGATCGACTGCAAATGCCCTTGCGGCTGCATGTCGCCGCCCATCACGCCGAAGCTCATCACCGCTTCCTGGCGGCCTTCCACCTGCTGTGTGAGGAACGCCGGAATGATGGTATGGAATGGGCGCTTGCCGCCTTCTACGACGTTCGGCGAGACTGGGTCCATCGAGAAGCCGCAGCCGCGGTTCTGCAACGCGATCCCGGTGCCCGGCACGACCACCCCCGAACCAAAGCCCATATAGTTCGACTGGATGAAGCTCACCATCATGCCGCGCTCGTCCACGGCGGACAGATAGATCGTGCCGCCCGAGCGCGGCATGCCGAAGTCGAACTGCGTCGCGCGCTTCGGATCGATCAGCTTCGCGCGCGCCTTGAGGTACGCGTCGTCGAGCATCTGCTCGGGCGTGACTTCCATCGAGCGCGGATCGGCAACGTAGCGGTAGACATCGGCGAATGCGAGTTTCATGGCCTCGATCTGCAGATGCTGCGATTCGAGGCTGTCCACTGCGAGCGAGCCCATGTCGAACTGTTCGAGGATACCGAGCGCGATCAGCGCGGCAATGCCCTGCCCGTTCGGCGGAATCTCGTGAACCGTGTAGCCGCGATAGTCCTTGCCGATCGGCTCGACCCATTCCGGCCGATAGTTGCGCAGGTCGTCCAGCGTGAGCGCGGCGCCGCCTTCGCGCGCAAACGTGGCGATGCGCGCGGCAACTTCTCCTTCGTAGTAGTCGCGCGGGCCGCGTTCGGCCAGACGCCGCAGCGTGGCCGCATGGCCGGGCAGGCACACGCGCTCGCTCACCTCCGGGGCGCGGCCGCGCGGCATGAAGGTCTCGGCAAAGCCCGGCTGGTCGTGCAGTTCGGGAATCGCCGCCTGCCACTTGCGCGCGACGATGGTCGCCACCGCATGGCCGCGCTCCGCGATCTCGATGGCCGGCTCCATGAGGTCCGCGAACGGCAGCGAGCCGAATTTCGCATGCAGCGCCTCCCAGCCGGCGATCACGCCGGGCACCGTCACCGTATCCCAGCCGCGCTTCGGCTGCTTCGCGAGACCGTCTTCCTCACCATATTTGCGGCGGAAGTAATCGACGCTCCATGCCGCCGGCGCATAGCCCGACGCGTTCAGGCCGTGCAGCTTCGCGCCGTCCCACACGAGCGCGAAGCAGTCGCTGCCGAGACCGTTGGACACGGGCTCGACCACGGTAATGGCGGCCGCGGCGGCGATCGCGGCGTCGATGGCATTGCCGCCCTTCCAGAGCATGCGCAGCCCCGCCTGTGCCGCGAGCGGATGCGAAGTCGAAACGACGTTGCGGGCGAACACCGGCAGGCGCGGCGTCGAATAAGGGTTTTGCCAGTTGAAGCGCGTCATGGGCGTCCACATCGGGTAATGAATGAAGGATGGCGGCGCGGGCGCGGCGGCATTCAGTTGCGGCGCGCACGGCTCCTGCCGGTTTATCGATTATGTTGAAGGTCAAGTCAAAAAAATATTAAGATTTTATTGTCGATACTTAAGTTTTATTTACATGCTCACTCTACGCATGCTGCGCACCTTGCAAGCCGTCGCGCGCAGCGGAACTTTTGCCACGGCGGCCGAGAAGACCGCCCTCACGCAGGCGGCCGTGAGCCAGCAGATGCGCGGGCTCGAAGAGGCGCTGGGCCGCCAGATCTTCGATCGCCGGGCGCGTCAGGTCGCGCTCACGCGCGAAGGCCGCGAGATCTGCGCCAAGGTCGATCACATTCTCGCGCTGATCGACGAACTGCCCGCCCGTGCGGGGGACACGATGCGCGGCTCGATCATCATCGGCGCAGTGGTATCAGTAATCGGCGCGCTTTCGCTGGCCGTCGCGCATCTGAAAACGGACCACCCTGAACTCGAAGTGCGCCTAACCTCGGCCCGCTCGAACGAGCTGGCGCGCATGGTGCAAGACGGCGATGTCGATCTCGCCGTCGTAGTTGGCAGTGCAGACGGTTCGCTGGACGAATCACTCGCATGGACGCCACTCTATGAAGAGCCGCTCATGCTCGTGACGAGCCGCGCGGCAACAGGCGACGATGCTCGGTCCATCCTGCGCGAACGCGGCTTCCTGCGCTTTGACCGGCGCGTGCCGACCGGCGTGGTGATCGACCAGGCGCTTGTCGAACTCGGCATCGAGCCGCTCGAATACCTCGAGCTGAATTCGATCGAAACGATCGTCTCGCTGGTGCGCAACGACGTGGGCGTGAGCGTGTTGCCGGTCCTGCAAGGCGGAAAATGGAAGAATGATCCCAATTTGCGGCTCGTGCCGCTGCCGGGGCGGCCCTTCATCCGCACAGTGGGGATGATTCACCGGAAGGCACACCGTCAAACCGCGCTCACACGAACGATTGCAGACATGCTGCGTCAGTGACAGAACAGATCGCTGCGACCATCTGTCATGCAAATTCCTCAACGGCTTATGAACAGGGGCGTCGAGGCCGCGAGGCCGGGTCGTTGGACCTGGCGTCGGGTTGACCTGCATCAACACGAAAGTAAAATGAAAGCCTGAAAACAAGAGCTGCCGAGGTTACCCGCCTCTCATCGCTCGATACGCCCGCTCACGCTCTTACCTGAGCATGAGAATTCGTTAGTTATACAAAACTAATTTCTGGAGAGAACCGCATGAAGCTCAGAACCCGCACCATCGCCACTGTCGCCATCGTCATTAGCGCCCTCGTGATGGGCCAGGTATTTGCGCAAACGAGCGCACAGACCAGCGCCGCCGAAAGCAAGGAAACCCGGAGCGCCGCCACGGTGACGCATAACGACCCGATCGTTCAGAAGCGCATGGAAATCCGTGAGGCCAACCGTGAACAGCGCGCCCGCACGGCGGAAGCACGGCAGACCTTCCAGCAGGAAGCGCGCGAAGCCAGAGCCGAGCGCAATCAGTCGGCGCAGGAATCCCGCGCCCGCGCGCAGGCCGCGCTCGATACAGCGGAATAAGGAAGCGCGCGTTCGCCCCGAAGCTGCACGCCTCGCGTGGTGCGCACCACGCCGATCGCGTAAGCTAACGTCGTTGCATGCTCACTCGCGAAGCCTCGCGCTTCGCGCCTCGAAGCGGGATCGACACGGGAAGGCGAACGCGCCATGCAAAGATCGCCCATCGCGCTGGTTGCAGACGGACTGCGAAATCTGCGGACCACGGCATTGCCGCTATGTGTGATGGCGCTTGTCACCTGTCTTGCCACCGGCCTTGCCGCCTGCCAGCAGTTGCCGCCGCTCGGCGAACGCACGCCGTCCACGGCGCTTTCGCCGGCCGAGGCCCGATCGACTCGACTGGGCACCGCCGTCGCAGCCGAACTCGCCACCCATCCCGACTTCACCGGCATCGATCCACTCTCGAATCCGCTCGAAGCCTTCGCCTCGCGCGTGGCGCTCGTACGCAGCGCCCAGCGCACGCTCGACGTCCAGTACTACATCTGGCGCAACGATCTCACCGGCACCCTGTTGCTCGAAGAACTCCGCGAGGCCGCCGACCGCGGCGTGCGCGTGCGCTTGCTGCTCGACGACAACGGCATTCCGTCCTCGCTCGATGCCACGCTAGCCGCGCTCAATGGGCATCCCAACGTCGAGGTGCGCCTCTTCAATCCGTTTGCCACACGCAAGCCCAAATCCATCGGGTTCCTCACCGAGTTTTCGCGGCTGAACCGGCGCATGCACAACAAGTCGCTCACGGCTGACGGCGTGGCGACCATTCTGGGCGGCCGCAATATCGGCGATGAATATTTCGGCGCGACGGACGGCGTGGTGTTCGCCGACCTCGATGTACTCGCCATCGGCCCCGCCGCCACCGATGTCGCGCACGACTTCGACCGTTACTGGGCCAGTGCATCGTCATTCCCGGCGTCGCAAATCCTCCCGTACGTGGCGCCCGACGCACTGGCCACGCTCGATCGCGCCGCGCTGGCGGCGCGCAACGATCCCGGCGCCGCGGACTACCTCGAAGCGCTGCGCAAGACGACCGACGTGCGCCGCCTGCTCGACGGCACATTGCCGCTCGAATGGGCCAAAACGCAACTGGTCAGCGACGACCCGGCGAAAGCACTCGGCACGGCCCCGCAGGAAACGCTCATTCTCAGCCAGTTGCACGAGATAGTGGGCGATCCGCACCGCGAACTCGATCTGGTTTCGCCGTACTTCGTACCGGGCGAAGTGGGCACGAAGTACTTCACCCAGCTCGCCGCAGAGGGCGTGACCGTGCGCGTGCTCACGAACTCGCTCGAAGCCACCGATGTCGCCGCCGTTCACTCCGGCTATGCCCGGCGCCGCGTGGCGCTGCTAGAAGGCGGCGTCGAACTGTTCGAGCTGCGGCGCGCGGCGGGCGCCAGCACGGAAACGGGCAAGGGCCCCTTCGGCAGTTCGGGGTCGAGCCTCCACGCCAAGACCTTCGCCGTAGATGCGGAGCGCGTTTTCGTCGGCTCGGTGAATTTCGATCCGCGCTCGGCCAAGCTCAATACCGAGCTTGGGCTCGTGATCGAGAGCCCCACGCTCGCGGGTCAGATTGAGCAGGCGTTCTGGACGCGCGTGCCGGAGCTTGCCTACCAGGCGCACCTCGACACGAACGGCAAACTCTACTGGACCCGCCTCGCCGACGGTACGGTCGTACGCTACGGCACCGAGCCCAACACGAAATGGAATCAGCGTCTGGGCGTCTGGTTCTTTTCCATCCTGCCGATCGAGTGGCTGTTGTAGCGCGCGCCGTTCCAGCGGTCGACCGCATCGAGTGGATACACGGGCCGCGCGAGCCGCTCGTATCGGAACAGCCCGTAGTCGGAACTCGTGACGCCGCGGCTGTCGCATTCGACGAGCGCGGCTGCGATCGGCACGAACACCGGCCGGCAGTACATCCGCGATTTCAGCAGCAGGAATCGCGCGCGGCGCGGATCGATGCCGACGCTCTCGAACACGCCAAGATCCCACGGCTCCTGCGTACGCTCGGTGACGACGAGCGTCGCCGGGCCGAGGTCGAGCACCACGCTGCGGCCCATGTGCGAACGCTGCCCTGTATAGGTCGGCCCCGTGATCACGTATTCGCCGTCGGTGATCGCCCGCACGACGCCGGTTGCGCGGAAGCGCGCGCGCTGCGCCCCGCCGTGCGACGGAAACCTGTTGCCGACCAGCACGGTGACGGCCGCGCCGACACCGGCGCCGATCAGTTGCGCCACCGCCTCGGGATCGCACAGCGGCCCGCTGACGATGCCGTCGAGCCCGTGCGCGAGCGCCGCCTCGAGCAGGTCCATCGTATCGCACGGGCCGCCCGACATGCAGTTGTCGCCGTGATCGAGCATCAGCACGGGCCGCTGCGCGCCACGCGCAAGCGCAGCCGCCCGCGCGACCGATTCCGCGAGCGGCGCGCTGCGATACACGAATTCGTCGCGCGCGTCCCAGATCTGCCGTGCGATGCGCTCAGCAACGGCATCGGCCGCCGCGCGGTTGCCGTCGCCGACCACGACCACACTGATGCACGGCGCGGGAATGTCCGCCAGCGAGAAGCCCGGCAGCACCGACACCGCGAGCACGCCATCGACCTCGGCCTCGGCCGCCCGCGCGGCTTCCACTGCGCGCCGCATCGCGCCTTCGGCGGTCGCGCTGCGCAGCGTCGACGTCATCAGCGGCGGCTGCCGCCATGCGAGCACGGGCCGCACACGGCCGTGGAGCCGGTCGAGCAGCAGGCGCGCCGCGTGCTCGCCGGTTTCATACATGTCGACGTGCGGATAGGTCTTGAAGCTGACGATCACGTCCGCGTGGTCGATCATCTTCTGCGTGACGTTCGCGTGCAGGTCGAGCGCAACCGCGATCGGCGCATCGGGCAGCGCCGCGCGCACGCGTGCGAGCAGGTCACCCTCGCCGTCCGCGCTTTGCTCGGCGACCATTGCGCCGTGCAGGTCGAGCATCACCGCGTCGCAGCCCGGTGCGGCCGCAACGATCGCGTCGCAGATCGCCGCATACGCGTCGGCCGCGACCGGGCCGCTGGGGTTCGCAGCCGCCGACACCGGCGTCGCGACCTCGGCGCCCGCACGCCGGGCCGCATCGAGGAACGCGGCCATCGCGGTGCGCATTCCGCGGTTCGCGCGATACGCGTCGTAGCCCCAGTCGGGGCCGTTCCAGCCGAACGCCGACAGCGGCGTTCGCACCGGCGAGAAGGTGTTCGTCTCGTGGTTCATCCGGGCGATCAGGAACTTCATTGCGCGTCGCCTTGCGTGTAACCCGTCGTGCCCTTCGTCTCCAGATACTCGGAGGCGAACTTCGCGCGGACCGCGCGGTCGACGTCGGCTGGGCTGCCGATCCTGAGCGGCGCATACGGCCGGCCCATGGCCCGATCGATCACGTCGATCGACCGCGCATCGGCGGGATCGAACCACGGTCCGCCAATATAGGATTGGTGTGACGTTCGCATCGAATGCTCCCTTTCGTTACGCCGGCGGCGCTCAACGCGTCGCCCGCGCAAACGTGTCGATGAGGATGTGGCGGATCTGCGCGGCGAACCACGCGATCTCTTCGCGCGACATCACGAGCGGCGGCGAGAACTGCACGATCGGCGTGCCCTCGTGATCGACGGCGGCCCGGCATAGCAGCCCCGCCTCGAAAATCGCCGGCGCGAGCAGCGTCGACACGAACGTCTGCGCGCTGATGCCAGTCGCCCAGGCGCGCGCGGCCTTGTCGGTCACGAGTTCGAGCGAGTAATGATAGCCGTCGCCGCGCACGTCGCCGACACACGGCAGCTCGAGCAGCGCGTCGAGCGTGCGGCGGAAGAACGCCTGGTTCTCGCGCACGTTCTCGAGCACGCCTTCCCGCTCCATGATCGCCAGGTTCGCGAGCGCGGCCGTGCACGCGACCGGATGCCCGCCGTACGTCGCGCCGTGCAGGAACATCCGCTGCGGCCCCTCGAGCACCGTATCGACGACCGCGTCGGTCGCGATCATGCCTCCGAGCGGCACGTAGCCCGACGCGACGCCCTTCGCGAACGTCAGGATGTCCGGCTGCAGCCCGTAGCGCCGCGACCCGAAATGTTCGCCGAGCCGGCCGAACCCGCAGATCACCTCGTCCGCGACCAGCAGCACGCCGTACCGGTCGCAGAGCACGCGCAGCCCCGCCGCGTAGCCGGGCGGCGGCGTCAGGCTGCCGCCAGCGTTCTGCAGCGGTTCGACGACGATCGCCGCGACGGTGTCGGGACCTTCCTGCACGATCAGCGATTCGATCTCGTCGAGCAGGTATTCCGTGAACTGCGCTTGCGTCTCGCCGGCTGGGCGGCGGTAGCGCTTCGTGTTGCTGACGTGCCGCACGCCCGCCATCAGCGGCTCGAAGTGCTTGCGGAAGTCGGTCATCCCATTCAGCGCAAGCGCGCCGAAAGACGTACCGTGATACGCGACGCGACGCGCGATGAACTTGCGCCGCTGCGGCTCGCCACGCGCCTGGTGATACTGGCGCACCAGCTTGATCGCCGATTCGTTCGACTCCGAGCCGCTCGACGTGAAGAACACGCGCTTCAGGCCGTCCGGCGCGAGCGCGGCCAGCTTGTGCGCGAGCCGGATCGCGGGTTCGTGGCCGTAGCCCCAGTTGGTCGCGAACGGCAGCCGCACCATCTGCTCGCGGATCGCGTCGCCGATCTCGGCGCCGCGGCTGTAGCCGACCTGCACGCAATAGAGCCCGGCCAGCCCGTCGAAATAGCGCCTGCCGTTGCGGTCGACGAGCCAGCAGCCCTCGCCACGGTCGAACACGGTCAGCGCGTTGTCGCCGTATGCGTCGGCGTGCGTGAAGTGCATCAGCAGGTGGCGTTTGCCGAGCGCCTGCAGATCCGCAGTATCGAGATTGACGCTTACATCGCTCATGTCCCAGTCCTCCTTGAGGGTTCAATACCTGCCTTGCGCGACCGGTCATTCAATTCATCGTCAGCTTCGGGGCCGGCCGCGTGAAGCCGCGCGTCAGCCACACGAGCTGGCAGAGGCCGAGCGCGAGCCAGCCGCTGCCGACATAGAACGTCTGGCGCGACAGCCCCGACCAGAGCCACACGTTCAGCGCGAAGCCGATCGCCGGCATCAGGCCGAACGTGATCCAGCCCGCGAAGCGGCGATGCTCCGACCGCACGAGATAGCTACGCATCACGCACAGGTTCACGACGGCGAACGCGACCAGTGCGCCGAAGCTGATCATCGTCGACGCGAGATCGAGCGTGATGAGCAGCGCGGACAGCGACACGACGCCGACCGCGAGTGTCGCGCGCACCGGCGTGCGCAGCCGCGCATGCAGATGGCCGAATACGCATGCCGGCAGCACCTGGTCGCGGCCCATCGCGAACAGCACGCGCGTCACGCTCGCCTGCCCGGCCATCGCGCTCGCGAAGCAGCCGGCAACGTAGACCGCGACGAACAGCGCCGACAGCATGCCGCCGCCGATCCGCTGCATCAGTTCGAGGCTGGCCGAATCGAGATCCCTGAACGCGTGCCAGTCCGGAAACACGACCTGCCCCGCATACGCGATCAGCATGAATAGCAGGCCGCTCAGCAGCGTGCAGAGCAGCATCGCGCGTGGCACCGTGCGGCGCGGCTCGCGCGTTTCCTCCGACAGTGTGGACACCGCGTCGAAGCCGAGAAAGGACAGGCACAGGATCGCGGAGCCTGCGAAGATCGCGCCCGCGTCGCCCGACGCCGGCAACGCGATCGAAATCGCGCTGCCGCGCCCGGCCGCGAACCGCGCAGACGCGCTGAAAAAGATCGCGATGAACACCAGCTGGCTGGCGATCAGCATCAGGTTCACGCGATTGACTAGCCGGATGCCGACGATGTTCAGCCCGGTGACGAGTGCGATGCTCGCCACGATCCACACGCTCGAGGGCACCAGCGGAAACAGCTGTTTCATGTAGATCCCGATGACGAGGTAACCGATCATCGGGATGAACAGGTAGTCCATCAGGAGCGCCCAGCCAACCATGAAGCCGGCCGACGCACCGAAGTTGCGGCTCGCGTACGTGTAGGCGGAGCCCGCGCCTGGCATCAGCCGCGCCATGTGGCCGTAGCTGCACGCCGTGAACAGCATCGCGACCAGCGTGACCGCGTATGCGGCCGTCAGATGGCCGTGCGTCTCGCGGGTGACGATTCCGTAGGTAGTGAACACCGTCAGCGGCAGCATGTAAGCCAGCCCGAAGATCACCAGCGTCGAGAGTCCCAGCACCTGGGCGGGCCCCGATGCGCCGCCGGGGCACTTCGCGCGCTGCGTGAATGCGTGCGTCGCGGCACCGGGCGCGCATCGACCTGGCCTGTCGTCTCTCATGCTGTCCTCACATGGATGGTGTCCATGACTTCAACCCTCGTTCGGCCGGCAACGCTGGCGTCCCCGGACTCGAGCACGAGTGTGTTGCGCCAAAAAATCGCGGGTGAATGAGAAAAGCGGACGTAATCGAGGGATATTTCCGGACGCGTTTGCGCGCACGGGCGGGGCAGCCCGGTCGCGGCATACCCCACTGGCGTTTCGCGGCCATTCCGGTTAATTTTTACGGCCTGTTCCCGCCAGGCCCCGATCCGCCCCATGGACAGCAGGTCCGATCGCAATCAGAGCCGCGCAGAATGCAAGCAGCGTTCTGCGCCCGGCCGCGCGCGTCCGACCGCGCGCCAGCAGGACATTCCCGCGACCGTCCACGCGATCGCGGTCGCGCTCGACGAGTGCCGTGAGCGGCAAATCGACAGCGCGACCGTGCTGGAAGGCACGGGGTTCGGCGCGGACGAAGTCGCGTCGCCGAACCTGCACGTGAATCGCGCGCAGGAGCAGCGCTGCTTCCGCAACTTGCTGCTATGCAGCGGCGTGCCGTCGATCGGCCTGTCGATCGGCGCGCGACTCCATGTTTCGACCCTCGGGCTCGCCGGGTACGCGATGCTGATCAGCAGCTCGGTCATGCAGGCAGTACAGTGCATGAGCCAGTTTCCGCTGTTCATGGGGCTGTATTTCGACGTGCGCATTCAGGCGTGCGCGCACGGCATGAGCGTGACGATCGGCAGCTACAACGGCGAGCCCGATCTCGAGGTCTTTCAGGTCGATATGTGCCTGTCCAGCCTGCGCCTGATCGTGTCCGACCTCGTCGGCAAACCGGTCTCACCCGAGCGGCTGCACCTCGCGCGAAGCACGCCGGAGCACGGCGCGGACTACGCGCGTCACTTCGGCTGCAAGGTCGTGTTCAATGCCGGCGAAAACGCTCTCGTGTTCACCTCGGTGAATGGCTCGGAGACGCCACGCCTCGCGAACGAAGTCAGCTTCAACGCGCTGCACGGCCAGTGCGAAGCACTCGAGCGGCAGTGGGCCGCATCGGTCGGCACGCGCTTCGCCGATCGTGCGAAGGAGATGATGGGACGCGACCTGTCGCACCTGAAGTCGATGACGTCGCTCGCAAACGCGCTGCACATGACGGAGCGCACGTTGCGCCGCCGGCTCGACAAGGACGGCATCACGTTTCAGTCGCTGCGCGACGAAGTGCGTCGCGACGAAGCGGCCCGGCTGCTCGACGACCCCGCGCTGACGGTCGCGGCGATCGCGGAACGGCTCGGCTACAGCGAGCCGCGCAGCTTTCGCCATGCGTACCGGCGCTGGACGGGAACGGCGCCGCGCGCGGATACGGCTACGGATACGGATACGAGCAAGGACGCGTGACATGACTATTCCGCGAAGTCAATGCAGGTTGCGGTCTTCGGCGGGGCCGCGCATCGGGGCCTGTCACTCGCCTGGCCCGACGCCGATGCGCGTGGCGCGCAGATCGGCTTCGTCCACCGCTTCTCAACGCAAAACGGCTCTGGGTCGTTCGATCCAGAGCCGTTGCGCTCACAAACAGCCCGGACTGCTTACACCGCTGCCGCGTTCAACGCCTCGATAGCCTCCAGCGCGCCACCCACCATCTCACGCAACGCCGGCTGCACTCGCTCCGCGAGCGCGGGCACATAGTCGAACGGCGCGGTTTCGTTCATGTACACGGACTGGCACATCTCGAGCTGAATCGCATGCACGCCATTCTGCGGCGCGCCGAAGTGGCGCGTGATATAGCCGCCCTTGAAGCGCCCGTTCGCCACCCACGTATAGCCGCTTGCCGCCGCCGTGCATTCGGCGCGCGCCTGCACCGCCGCGTTCGCCGTGCGGCCGTCCTGCGTGCCGATATTCAGGTCGGGCAGCTTGTCGTCGAACAGACGCGGCAATACGCTCGCGATCGAATGCGCTTCCCACAGCAATACATTCGCATGCGCCGCGCGCAAGCGCTTCAATTCGGCGGCCAGCGTGTCGTGATACGGCTGCCAGAACGTCTGCACGCGACGCTGGCGCTCCGCCGCGTCGGGCGCGCAACCCTCGCGATACACGGGCTCGCCGCGAAACGTCTCGGTCGGGCATAGGGAGGTGGTGGTCTGGCCGGGATAGAGACTCTCGTCGTTCGGCGGACGATTGAGGTCGATCACATAACGCGAGACACGCGCGCCAAGCACGGTCGCACCGAGCGCCTTCGCGAACGCGTAAAGGCGATCGAGATGCCAGTCCGTGTCCGCGACGGTCAACGCGATGTCCGTATACTGGCCGTGCATCGCAGCGGGAATATGCGTGCCCAGATGGGGAATCGAAATGATGAGCGGCGCTGTGCCGCGTTCCAGAGTAAAGATATCGGTCATGGAAATGTAGTCTCTCAAGTGGCGCGTGGGCTCGCGTTCGCCGCTCAGTCTTCGGCCAGCAATCGTGCGAGCGCGGCGCGATAGTCGGCGTAGAGGCGCGCCTCGTCGCGATGGCGTCGCCCTTCCACGATTTTTTCCCCGCCCGTGTAGACGTCGAGGACCGGCGTCTCGCCATGTTCGCAGAACACCACGGAAGAAAGCCACGTGTGCGGCTTCTGCTCCGCCAGATTCGGATGCTGCGCGTCGAGCACGATCCAGTCCGCGCGAGCGCCCGCTTTCAATGCGCCCACCTCGCGGCCGGTCGCGCTTGCGCCGCCAGCGAGCGCCGCGTCGAAGAGCCGGTCGGCCACCTGCGCCTGGTGCGCCGCGGCCAGCACGTTGCGCTCGCGCCGTGCGAGCCGCTGGCCGTATTCGAGCAGGCGCAACTCGGCGCGCCAGTCCACGCCGATATGGCTGTCCGAACCCACGCCGAACGCGCCGCCCGCATCGAGATAATCGCGTGCCGGGAAAATGCCATCGCCCAGGTTGGCCTCGGTCGTGAGGCACAGGCCGGCAATCGCACCACGCTTCGCCAGTGCTGCGGTTTCCTGCGCATCGATGTGCGTGGCATGAACGAGGCACCAGCGCGCGTTCACGTCGAAGCGGTCTAGCAGCCATTGCACCGGCCGCGCGCCTTCCGTCGCGATGCAGGCTTCCACTTCCGCCGTCTGTTCGGCAATGTGGATGTGCACCGGCGCGCCCGGCGTCGAGCGGTCGAGACCTTCGAGCAGCGCGCGCAACGATTCGTGCGAAACGGCGCGCAGCGAATGCGGCGCGACCCCGTAGCGCAGCGCGCCATGCTCGGGCCGCCACGCGCGCAGCGCCTCGACGATGCCGAGCAACTGCTCCGGCGTGTTGATGAAGCGGCGCTGATCGTCACGCGGCGCGCGCGCGCCGAAGCCGCTGTACTGATAGAGCACGGGCAGCATCGTCATGCCGATGCCGGTGACGTCCGCCGCATCGACCACGCGCTGCGCCAGTTCCGCGGGGCTCGCGTAACGCTGGCCGTCCTGCGCGTGATGCACGTAGTGGAATTCACAAACCGACGTATAGCCCGCCTTCAGCATTTCGACGTAGAGCCAGCGCGCGATTGCGCCCAGATCGTCGGGCGTGATGCGCGCCGCGAAGCGATACATCAGGTCGCGCCAGCTCCAGAAGCTATCCGTGGGATTCGCGCGATATTCGGTGAGGCCGGCCATGGCGCGCTGGAACGCGTGCGAATGAAGATTAGGCATGCCAGGCAATATCGGGCCTGCCGCATGGGCGACGCCGCTCGGCGCCTGCGCCAGATCGGGCGTCACGCCGCGCAGCGTGCCCGCCGCATCCCATTCGAGCAGCACATTGCGCCGCCAGCCGTCGGGCAGATACGCTTGCGCGGCAAAGAGCGCGCGTGAAGCCGGATTCGTTTCGATGGTGTGATTCATGCGTGAAAATAGCGCTCAAATGCGCCGCTCGAATGCGCGGCGCTCGAAAACGGTCTCGCCGCCGCGCACCACGCGGGCGCAAAGCGGACGGCCGATCCAGTAGGCAAGTTCCGCGAGCGATTGCACCGGCCATACGGCGAAGTCCGCGGGGCGGCCGACCGCAAGCGTGCCATGACGCTCCGCGTCGCCGAATGCCTGCGCGGCATGCCGCGTGACACCCTGCAGCACTTCGGGCACCGTCATGCGGAACAACGTGGTCGCCATGTTCATCATGAGCAGCAGCGACGTCGCGGGCGACGTGCCCGGGTTGCTGTCGGTCGAAATGGCGATCGGCACCTCGTAGCGCCGCAGCAATTCCAGCGGCGGAAGCTGCGTTTCGCGGATGAAGTAGTACGCGCCGGGCAGCAGCACGGCCACGGTGCCAGCGGCCTTCATCGCGGCGACGCCTGCTTCGTCGAGAAATTCCAGATGGTCGGCCGACAACGCGCCGTGACGCGCCGCGAGCGCCGCGCCGCCGCTGTTGGAAAGCTGCTCGGCGTGCATCTTGACCGCGAGCTTGCGCCGTGCGGCCGCCTCGAACACGCGCTCGCTCTGCGCGAGCGAGAAGCCGATTCGTTCGCAGAACACATCGACGGCATCGACGAGTCCTTCGTCGGCCAGCGCGGGCAGCATGCGTTCGCACACTTCGTCGATATAGTCGTCGGCGCGGCCCGCGAACTCGGGCGGCAACGCATGCGCGCCGAGGAACGTGGTGCGCACCGTGACCGGATAGCGCTCGCCCAGTTCGCGCGCGACACGCAGCATCTTGCGCTCGCTGGCCAGATCGAGGCCGTAGCCCGACTTGATCTCGACCGCCGTCACGCCTTCCGCGAGCAACGCCTCGAGACGTGGCGCCGACTGCGCATAGAGCGACGCTTCGTCGGCGGCGCGCGTGGCGCGCACCGTCGAGACGATGCCGCCGCCCTGCCGCGCAATTTCTTCGTAGCTCACGCCCGCAAGACGCTGCGCGAATTCGTCGGCGCGCTGACCGCCGTAGACCAGGTGTGTGTGGCAGTCCACGAGGCCGGGCGTGACCCAGGCGCCGCCCAGATCCTCGCGCGGCCATTCGGTGAAGTGCGCGGGCAGGTCTTGCGCTGCGCCGAGCCATGCGATCTTGCCGTCTTCCACGGCGAGCGCCGCATTTTCGACGGTATGACCCGGATCGCCATGAGGACAAAGCTTGAGGTTCTGCCAGAGCGTGCGTTTCATGAAGTGCGCACGGCATCGCGCGATACCGTGTCCGTAATGTCTTGCGGCGGCGCGTCCAGCATGTCCAGCGCCACGGCGAGCAACGCGCCCGCGCCGCACGTTTCGATTTGCAGGGGACGCTGCGCGTCGGGCGTATCGATGCGCAGCGTGTCGCCAGCCTCGAGCTGCACCTCCCGATCGCCATCTATGCGCACGTCTTGTTCGCCTTGCGCGCAGTACAGCAGCACCGTTTGTGCGCGCAGGTTGTACCGCGCGTTTTCGCGCCACACTTCCAGCGTGCCGCGCGCCGCGCCGCGTCGCACCATCAGGTTGAAATCGCGCGTGGCGCCATTGACGAGGCGCGCATCGATCGCCGCCTCGCCGGCAAAACGCGCGACGTCAAGCGGCTGCGTGAGTGCGTGCGTGCTGCCCGCTTCGTCGAGCAGCATGCCCGCGCCTTCCAGCAGCACCAGCGTGCGATCGACGCCTTCGAAGCGCGAGAACGGCCCCGCCTGCGCGACGTCGGCCACGCTCACGCGCCACGCGAACGTGTCCAGCGATGCGGCGGCCTGCGAGACCATGGGCGCCGCCGCGATTTCGCGCGTGACGCCGCCGCCGTTTTTCCACGGCGACGCCACGAGCGCCGCGCCACGCAACAGCGTGAGGCTCGCCGCCTGCACCAGCGGCTTTACCATGTTTGCGCCGCTCATCGGCCGAGCATCGGCAGCTTGAGTCCCGCCTCGCGCGCGGTTTGCTGCGCGAGTTCATAACCGGCGTCCGCATGGCGCATCACGCCCGTGGCTGGGTCGTTGAGCAGCACGCGGCCAAGACGCTCGTGCGCCGCCTGCGTGCCGTCCGCCACGATCACCACGCCCGAGTGCTGCGAGAAGCCCATGCCCACGCCGCCGCCATGGTGCAGCGAGACCCACGACGCGCCGCCCGCCGTATTGAGCAGCGCATTGAGCAGCGGCCAGTCGCTCACGGCATCCGAGCCGTCCTTCATCGCTTCCGTCTCGCGGTTCGGGCTCGCCACCGAGCCGGTGTCCAGATGGTCACGGCCGATCACGATCGGCGCCTTCAGCTCGCCGTTCTTCACCATCTCGTTGAACGCCTGGCCGAGGCGATAGCGATCCTTCACGCCCACCCAGCAGATACGCGCGGGCAGCCCCTGGAACGCGATGCGCTCGCGCGCCATGTCGAGCCAGTTGTGCAGGTGCGGATCGTCGGGAATCAGCTCCTTGACCTTGGCGTCGGTCTTATAGATGTCCTCGGGATCGCCCGAAAGCG